>JAJDTI010000078.1 GCA_022827245.1 Pseudomonadales bacterium
TTCATGCAGGAAATGCAGGAGAGCCAGCAGCCCTACGCCATGGCCAGCGAGCCGTCGATGTCGTTCCGGGCTGAGGGCTACGACTACGACCACGAAGTCCTGGTCACCCTGCCGGCCTCCCACCCGGTGTCGCCGGACCGCTCGTACCCCGTCGTGTGGGCCATGGACGGCGTCGTGATGCACCGGCTGGTCGCCGGCATCGTCGACATGTACACGTTCGGCCAACGGATGCCCGAGACGATCGTCGTGAGCGTCGGGCACGCAAGCGAACAGGGCATGGCCGGCTTCGCGAAGCGGGAATTCGACCTGCACCCGCCGGGGTCCATCTTCGGGGACGACGAACTGGCGAAGAGCATCCTGACCGAGGGCGCCGGCGCTGCCTTCGAGGAGATGTCCGCCGGCTTCAAGGGCGACCGGTTCCTCGACTTCCTCATCGACCAGCTCCGTCCCGAGCTGAGCGAGCGCTACCGCATGAACGGCGATCACGCGCTGATGGGGCATTCGTCGGGCGGATACTTCACGGGGTACGCGCTGTTCGCCCGGCCGGGCGGCTTCGGGCGCTATCTTATCGGGAGCGGCACGCACCCGCAGACGCTGGACATGGAGGCGGCGTACGCGGAGTCCCACGACGACCTCCAGGCGCGGGTCTTCGTCGGCTGCGGCGCCGACGAGGTGAACAACCTCGAGATGGCGGCGTCGCGGCTCGTCAGCCGGTCGGTGTTCCTGGCGGAGAACCTCCGCATGCGCCGCTACCCGTCGCTGGCCCTCAAGACCCAGCTCTACGCGGACCGCGACCACATCACGGTGATCCCGCCGATGTTCGCGGACGGGCTGCAGTTCCTCTACGCGGATGCCGCGGAGGAGCTCGTGCCCCTCCTCGCGAAGGACGAAGCGGGCGCCCAGACCTGACCGCCGCCCGTCCCCACGGGATGTTCGCGCCCCTCGCGGTGCGCGACTTCCGCCTGCTGTTCCTGGGACTCCTGCTGGGCCAGGCGCTCACCCCGTTCCAGTTCGTGGCGCAGATCATCTGGGTACAGCTCAGCGCCCCGGAGGACCTGCGCATCGTGCTCGTCGGGCTGATCGCGGCGGTGCGCGGCGCCGGGATGCTGCTCTTCGGCCTCTACGGAGGGGCGCTCGCGGACCGGTTCGACCGGCGGAAACTCCTCATCGCCACGCAGCTCGCGGCCCTCGTCCTCAACGTCGCCATCGGCGTCGTGATGGTCCTCGGGAGCCCGGAGGGCGCGACGCTGGTCCTGTTCTATGCGCTCACCTTCGGCGCGTCCGCGCTCATGTCGATCGACCTGCCGACGCGCCAGGCCATCGTCCCGGACATCGTCGGGCGCGAGTTGACCACGGCGGGCATTGCGCTCAACGCCGCCGGCGGGCAGATCGCGCTGCCCGTCGCGATCATGAGCACGGGGTTCGTCATCGACGCGTTCGGGGCGGGCGTGGGGTATCTCGTGGGATCGGCGGCCCATGTCGCCCAACTGGCGGCGCTCGCGTTCATGCGCATCCGCACGGAACGGGGTGCTTCGCTTGGACTCGCGCCGCGCGCCGCGTTACGTGACATCCGCGCCGGCCTCGCCTACACGCGCCGCGAACCCGTGATCCTGTGGGTCGTCGTGCTCCTCGTCGCGATGATGGGCTTCGGGTTCCCGGCGGTCGCGAACCTGGGGCCGACCTGGATCACCACGGTGGTCGGCGTGCCCGTGCGCGACTTCGGGCTGGTGGCGGCGACCTGGGGGATCGGCGCGCTGCTCGCGTCGATGACCCTCGCGCGGTTCTCCCGCTACGAACGCAAGGGGCGGGTCGTGGCCGTGGCGGCGCTGGTGTTCGGTTTCTCCTTCCTCGTCTTCGGCGGTGGCCACACGGTGGCGAACGCCGTCATCGGCAACTTCGGCCTCGGCGTCGCCATGGCGAGCGCGCAGATCGCCGGGACCGCGCTGATCCAGTTGATCGCGCCGGCGGACTTCCGGGGCCGGGTGATGAGCCTGCTCAACCTCAGCATGGGCGTCGCGCAACTGGTCACGCTGCCGCTCGCGGCGCTCGGGCAGTGGATCGGGCTGGAAGTGCTCTTTCCGGCGCTCGCGGTGTCGTTGCTGGCGGTGACGGGTACCGTGCTTGCGACGCGCCGGGCGCTGTGGCGCGTCCGCGTGTGACCGGAGGAGGGGTCGAACTCAGGGCGTCCCGCAGGAGTCCCCTTCGTACAGTCCGATGTCGTCGATCCAGACGTCCAGGGCGCTTTGGGCGAAGTCGAACGCCACGCGCGCCTTGAGGTCGGTCTCGGTCACGGTGAACGTGTGGCTGAAGGACTGGAAGTTGAACGTGAGGTCCGCCCGGTGCTGGCCCCCGCTCAGGTTGCGCCAGTCGTCGAGGTGCGTGTCCACGTAGGCCGTCATGAAGCGCACTCCCTGTGCGCGGGCGCGGTAGCAGAGCGTGTACTCCTGGCCCGCGGTCACGAGGACGGCGTGGCTGAGCTGCACGCGCCAGGGGTCGTCGTGGGGGTTGTCGACCTGGGCGCGGACAC
Source organism: Pseudomonadales bacterium (assembly GCA_022827245.1). GTDB lineage: Bacteria > Pseudomonadota > Gammaproteobacteria > Pseudomonadales > Azotimanducaceae > VXNE01. The sequence continues at coordinate 2,528 of JAJDTI010000078.1, forward strand.
TACCGGCCTCCTCGTCCACGGACCCGACCAGTTCCACCTTGTTCCAGTTGTTGGCGAACTGCCCGGCGGTGAACGCGCCTCCGCTCATGATGAGGTTGCCGCTGCGCGCCGGCGGGTCCGACTGCTCCGAGAAGAACATCAGGTCGTTGCTGAACAGGCCCGCCGGGTTCTGGACCTGCAGGAAGTGCAGGCCGCCGGGTTCGGGATCGTCCGTGAACTCGACGATCGCGATCTCGTCGTCGCAGTCCGGCAGCGTGCCGGCCTCGCAGCGCACGCGCGCGTCCGCCCTGCGCCCGTCGACGAACACCGACGCGTCCTCCTCCACGTGGCGGGCGCTGATGCGCAGGGTCGAGGTGTCGGTGAGGAACGGGATGTCGACATTGCGCGTCTGCGCCTCGATGGCCGACGCCTGCCACAGGGCCGGCTGGCGGAAGTCGACGTCGACGCCCGCGCCGGCGCGGCCGGTGAGCGTCACCACCATCTCGCCGTTGCCGGCCCGCTGCCGGAGCTTGTGGCTGCCCCACACGCCGCGGCCCTCGACCGCCTCGTAGCGGCCGTTGCGGTACTCCATCACGACCGGCTTGACCGTGCTCGGGGCGTCGGCGTCGGCTCCTTCCGGGCGCAGGACCGCGCCTTCGCCGCGCAGCACGATGCCGCCGTCGGACGCGGCCTGTTCGAGCACGCGCATCAGCCTGATCGTCGAGGCGTCGCGCGCGGTGTCCGCGTTCAGCGTGAGCTGCCGGGCGAAGGCGCCGTGGAAGCCGGTGCTGCCCTGGCGGACCATCTGCCAGATGTCGGACGACGCGCCCGCGAGGATCCACATGTCGCGCTCGGGGAACGTGTCGTCCATGCGTACGATCGTCATCAGGTCGACGATGTTCAGGCGCCCCTGCGGCAGCATCATCCATCGGTCGTAGGCGCCCCGCCAGGTCGGTGCGTCCATGCCGGTGCCGGGGGTGTTCGTGCTCACGAGGAAGGGCGGCCGGTGGCAGGAACCGCAGGTCTGCGCGCCCGTCGTGTCGTCGCTGTCGTTGACGAAGCTGAACTCGAAGAAGCCGCGCACGCCGGCGTCGGTCAGCACGTTGTCGACCGGCCGCTCGGGGGCCGGCGGGTAGGGGATGCTCAGGATGAAGCGCGCCAGCGCATCCCGGTCCTCCGCGTCGAGGAGCCCGGCCTTGCCCTCGTCGTTGGTCGGGCAGTCGGCCTGGTCGCACATGGTGTTCGCCATCGTGCCGTCCACCAGGAACCGCGTGCAGCTCTCCGGGTCGTCGAGTTCGCAGTTCGGCTCCACGTCGGCGTTGATGGAGGAGGTGTTGCGGCCGCCGAACGGGTCCCCGGGGATGCCGTCCCAGTGGTAGGGCGCCGTGCCGCGCAGGCCTCGCACCGGCATGGTGAGCCGGGGCGGAATCTGCGTGCAGCCCTCGACGTCGCACTCGGGGGTGGCGAGCACCCACAGGAGCTGGTCCGTGTGCCCGTCCGGGTGGCAGCTCTCGCAGGAGAACGTGCCGGTGGAGGAAGCGTCGGCATCGTTGAAGGCGATGCGTCCCTGCCGGAGCCCGGGGTCGGTCGGATCGTCCAGTTGGATCGTGGCCGTCACGCTCGGCGCCGAGACGGTTCCGACGTCCACGAGCGACACTGTGTTGGAGACGGTGTTCAGCACCCAGGCCTCGCTCGGCGCGCCCTCGGAGTCCGATACCAGCGCGATGCCGCGCGGCACGGCGCCCACGGCGACCCGGCCGAGGACGTCGCCGGTCTCGGCGTCCACGGTGAAGAGCCTGTCGGAGCCCGCGGCGGTCGCCACGAGCGTCGAGTCGTCGTCGCTGACGCGGATGCCGAAGGGCGTCGCGAGCGCCATACCCTCGGCGGGGTTTTCCGGTGGCAGCGGCTCGAGATCGAAGCGCTCCGGGGACCCGCAGGCGGCGTCCGTGCAGGCCACCCGGGTGATCTGGTTGAGAAAGGCGCGGTTCTCCATCTCGTCGAGGCCGTGTCCCTGCGTGCCGGCGCGTCCGTTGGCGACGTTGCGGGCGTCGGCCTGGGCGACGAAGACCGTCCCTTCGCTGTCGACGGCGAGACCGTAAAGCAGGGTGCCGAGCCCGGTGACGGTCGCCACGAGCGTGTCCGTTTCCGTGTCGTAGACGAACAGGTCGCGGTCCGGGACGCGCTCGTGGGTCACGATGTCGGCGTCATAGCCGGTGGAGAGCACGTTGTTGTTGGTGAAGACATGCTCGACCGCGTTGAAGGTGCACGTGTCCCCGTCGATGCCGCTCGCGACGCACCCGGAGAGCTGGCTCTGGTTGTTGGACTCGAACGGGATCACGTATAGGCGCTCGCCCCGCACGGCGATCGCCCGGGGATCCTGCGCGCGGATGTCCAGATGCCCCGTCACGGAGCGCGTGGCCACGTCGACGATCGCCACGCGGTTGGAAGGGGACAGGGCGACGTATGCCTTGTCGTCGTTCGCGAAGGCGACGCCGACGGGCTCGTCGAAACGGGTCGCGAAGGTGCCGGGGTCGACGTCCTGCACCGTCGCGACCACCTGGCGATAGGTGTCGCTGTCGGCGTCCGTGTCGATGACGCTGACGGAGTCGGAAACGTGATTCGCGACCCACACCTCCTTGCCGTCGGGCCGCACCGCGACGCTCACCGGCTCGACGCCCGTGGAGATGCTCGCGACGACCGACCGGCTCGCTGTGTCGATGACGTCGAGCGTGCCCGCTGCTGTGTTCGCCACGTACAGGAAGCCGCCGTCGACGGCGAGGGGCCGCGCGTGGGGGCTCAGGAAGACGGGGTGGCCGACGGTGTCGCCCGCGGACTCCTCGTCGTCGGCTCCCGCGCCCATGGCAACGAGCGCGACCAGCGTGCAGGCGAGCGCAAACGCGGCCGGCCCGCGGAGATCCGCAGGAGCGTGGCGTCCGGTCGAGTTGCCGAGTCCCTCCATCGTCGGATTTCCGGTGCGGTGACGCCGGAACGGTTGCGCTCGATGAGCGGCAACAGGCGAGTATAGGCCGGTTGCGAGACTGGACAAGGCCCGCCGCCGGGACCGGGCCGCGTCAGAACAGGCGCTCGAACAAGGGCCCCGCGACACGGGAGCGGCCGTTCCTGCCCAGCTCCTTGCGGTCCGCCATGCGTCCGAGGGTCACCAGTGCCTTCGCCCCCAGCCAGCGGAAGGGCTCCACCGGCCACTTCGGGGGCGCGTCGTCGACCCACGCGAGTTCCACCAGCGGCGTGTCGCGCTCGAGCACGAGGTCCGCGAGGATACGGGCCGCGAGGTTCGATGCCCCGACCCCCTCGCCGGTGTATCCCCCGGCGGCCCCGAACCCCGTCGGCCGGTCGAAGGTGACGAACGGGCGGCCGTGGCGCGGCACGCCGAGTACGCCGCCCCAGCGGTGCGTCACCCGAGCGTCGCCGAGGGCCGGCAGCAGGGCGCGCATGGACGCCTCGACGTCGGCGAGCGCGGGGTCGTCCGGTTCGACCCTCGGACGTATGCCGGAACCGAACCGGTACGCGATGCGGCCGCCGAAGGCCAGGCGGTCGTCGAGCGTCCTCTGGCCGTAGATCGCGATGCGCCGGCCGTCCTCGAACGTCTCGCGACGGGCGAGCCCGAGTTCGCTCCAGGCATCGGCGGACAGGGGCTCCGTGGCGACCATCATGGTGTACACCGGGACCAGGCGGCGCCGGTGGCCGGCGATGGTATCGGTGTAACCCTCGGTCGCGCGCAGCACGATGTCGGCGCGGACGTTGCCCCGCGGGGTCTCGACGCGCCCCGGCGCGATGGCGCGCACCGGGGTGCGCTCGCAGACCGTGATCCCCTTGCGGCGTACGGTATCGCCGAGGCCGCGAACCAGCCGTGCGGGGTGGATCGCCGCGCAGTGGCTGGTGTATGAGGCGCCGAAGTTCGGGCGGACGCCGATGCGTCGGGCGGACTCCTCCGGTTCGAGCCAGGTGAAGTCGTCGTCGGTGAAGCCGAGGGCGTGCTTGGCCGCCACGTACTCGCGGAACCCCTCCGCGTGGCGCTCCGTGGTCGCGACGGTGAGGGTGCCGCCCTTGGCGAAGTGGCAGTCGATGTTCTCCGCCTGGCAGACCCGCCCGATCTCGTCGACGGTCTCCTGCATCGCGTGCAACAGCGCGAGCCCCGCTTCCCGCTCCGGGCCGTGCAGGCGTTCCTCGATCCCGTCGGCCATGCCCATGCACCAGCCGCCGTTGCGCCCGCTCGCGCCGAAGCCGACGGTCTCGGCTTCGAACACCGCGATCCCGAGGTCCGGCCGGTGGCGGTTCAGGTAGTAGGCCGTCCAGAGGCCGGTGAAGCCACCGCCGACGATGGCGACGTCCACGCGCTCCGGGAGCGCGGCCGGAGGCTGCGGTTCCGGGAGGTCTTCCAGCGAATGGAACCAGAAGCTGCCGTTGTGGTGTCGCGGGAGCGTCATGCGGTCCGGTCGGCCCATGTTCTGGTTTCCTCCGTGCAGGATAGCGATGCGGTTGCCTCGATGCATCCGCTGCATCCGCTCCTGGCGGAGCGCCAGCCTCGGGTCTCTGCTAGATTCTGCTCGACCCAACCAGTCGGGAACGCGCATGCTGAGGATCTACCACGTCAAGGGAACCCGGGGGTTCCGCCCCATCTGGCTGTGCGAGGAGCGCGGGCTGCCCTACGAGATCGAGGTGATCGACTTCTCCGCGGAGTTCCGCTCGAGCCCGGAATGGCGTGCGCTGAGCCCGACGGGGAAGGTGCCGGTGATGACGGACGGCGACCTCACGATGTACGAGTCGGGGGCCATGATCGACTACATCGTCGAGCGCTACGGCGGCGGGGGCCTCGTGCCGGAGCCGGGCACGCCGGACAGCGCGCTCTGCCGGCAGTGGTGCTGGTTCGGGGAGGCGACGTTCGCGCGCCCCCTCGGCGAGATCGTCAACCACGGTCGCGTGGCGCCGGAAGGCGGCACCGTCGACTTCGTCGTCGAGGACTGCAAGGCGCGGGCTCGCCTGTGTCTCGACGCGCTCGAAGGCGCCCTGGACGGTGCCGACTACCTCGTCGCCAACACGTTCGGCATCGCGGACATCATGAACGGCTACACCCTCCACCTCGCGGGCAACTTCGGCGTGCTGACGGACGACTACCCCAACACCCAGGCCTACGTCGCACGCCTGCACGAGCGGCCCGGGTTCCAGGTGGCCGTGAACGCGGGCTGAAGCGGCCCGCCCGTTCGGATCGGGTCAGTTCGCTCCGCGAGAAGCCCCGCGGGCGGCCCTGCCGCGGTCCGTCAGGCGGTACCTCTGGTTGCGCGTCCTGGGCGTATGCGGGCGGGTCATCTCGATTTGCCCGCGCTGCAGGGCGGGAAGCAGGTACCGCTGCCGCAGGGACTTGCGGTCGCGCAGTCCGAGCGCATGCAGTAGCTCCGACGCGGACATCTCGCCGTCCATGACGGCCAGCAACCTTAGAACTTGGGGGGTTTCTTGGGGGGTTTCTTGGGGGGTTTGCAGCGCCGCAAGTACCACTTCCAGCATGAAACCGACGAACGGAGTACTCGTCCCCTCGCCCCGATCTCTCGCGAGAACGCCCGTCAGGCGTCCAGCCCGTAAGGCACTCGTCCCGCGGCCCGGAACGCCGCGTCGATGAAGGTCATCTGCTTCACGGCGTCCTCCGCGTCGGTCAGGAGCGGCGTGCCGTTCCACACCGCGTCCTTGAAGACGTCGAGCTGGTAGCAGTAGCTCGGGCGCATGTCCGCCTGCTCCGTGCGCGTGCCCTCGGAAGTCGTGAGCTCGATGCCGTGCCCGTTCTGCGGCACCAGCGGATTGTTGGCGTGCAGCCGGCCGTCCGTGCCGGTCACGGTCAGGTGCATGTCGAACTCGCCGCCCGGCCGCAGCCAGCCGCGGAAGTGCCCGGTGGCGCCGCCTGGATAACGCGCCTCGCCCTCGAGCCGGGCGTCGGCGCCGAACCGGTTCGGCTCGAACTCGGCGCCGGTGACTTCCGGCTCCTCCGGGAGGATGTGGCGCAGCCAGGAGACCGGGTAGCAGCCGAGGTGCATCATGGAGCCGCCGCCGATCTCCGGGTTCTTGTACGTCTCCCACCCCTCGTCGGGCAGGTCGGTGCCCTCGAAGACGCCCTCCACGCGCTCGATGCGGCCGAGCGCGCCGCTGCCGACGATCTCGAGCAGCCGCGCCCACACCGGGTGGTAGCGGTAGTGGAACGCCTCCATGCACACCCGGTCCGCGGCGCGCGCGGCGTCCGCCATGCGCCGCGCCTCGACGGCGTTCGCGGAGAAGGCCTTCTCGGTGAGGACATGCTTGCCCGCCTCGAGGGCCTTCACGGTCCACTCGCAGTGCAGGGTCACCGGCAGGGGAACGTACACCGCGTCGATCTCCGGGTCCTCGACCACCGCCTCGTAGCTGTCCGCCACGCGGCCGATGCCGTGCTGCGTCGCGAACGCCTCGGCCCGCTTGCGGTCGCGCGCGGCGACCACGCTGATCTCCGCTTCGGGGTCGGCCGCGACCGGCTCCACGAGTACCCTTGGGGTGATCCGGGCCGCGCCGAGCGTGCCGAACTTGAGTGTTGCCATAGGGATCTCTCCGGGGTTGTGAGCGTTCAGGTGGGAGTGGCGGTCACCGGCAAGGCAGTATCTCCAGCGGCCTTGCGGGCGTCCAGTTCGGCCACGATGGCGCGGTGCCTGTCGCGGTCGAGGCGGTACTGCATGAAGCACCATACCGCCGGGAGGAAACCGATCGCGAGCCCGGGGCCCGCGACCATCGCGAGGGCGAACAGGGCGTCCGGGGGAATGTCCGCGGCGGACCGCACGTGCTCGCCCCGCGGCCAGTCGATGAGGTCCAGGATGAAGCCGCTGAAGGCTCCGCCGATGCCGCCGGTGGCCTTGTTGACGAAGGCGTACGCGCCGTAGAAGACGCCTTCCTGGCGCTTGCCGTTGACGAGTTCCTGCTCGTCGGCCACGTCGCCGAGCATGGAGCCGACGCCGACCCCGACCTGCGAGACGACGAGCCCCGCGAGGAAGGCGAAGACCGAGAGTCCCACCACGACGCCGAGCGTGCCCGGCGCGGGGAAGAGGCCCGCGTAGTGCAGGCACACCGGCGCGACCGCGAAGACGGCCCAGCCGAGCGCGCCCAGGATCAGCGACTGGCGCTTCTCGAGGTAGGGGGCGAGCAGCGGCGCGAACAGGTAGCCGAGCGCCGTGCCGACCGGCGTCGCCCCCAGGATGTAGGCCATCCCGGTCGGGGGCACCTCCCAGAAGAACGTGTTCATGTAGAGCGCGAAGGCCAGGCCGGTCCCGACCGGTCCGGCCACCACGAGGAAACCGATCACGATCCAGCGGAACGAGACGTTCCTGAGCGCCTCGCCCGTGTCGAGGAACACCTGCTTGATCGGATGCGCCTGGGGCTTCGCGGGCCTCTGCAGCCGGGGAATGAGGTGGTGCGTCCCGGCGGCCGAGTAGAGGATCGAGACGATCATGATCGCGCCCATGACGAGCGCGAAGGGCGGGTAGGCGTCCGGGTTCAACTGGCCGTTCTCGAACTGGGCGCTCGCGGCGAAGAAGACGACGAAGCCGAAGAAGTAGACGACCCCCTGTCCGAGATAGCCGAAGAGCGAGCGGCCGGCGACGATCAGCGTGCGCTCCTCGTAGTCGTTCGTCATCTCGGCCCCAAGGGCCATGTGGGGGACGGAGTAGAGCGTCATCAGCATGCGCGCGGCGATGCTCGAGACGAGCAGCCACACGAACAGCCCGGCCTGCGAATCCACCATGGGGTGGAAGGTGAAGTACACGGCGACCGCCATGGGCACGGCGGCGCCGTACATGAACGGGTGGCGGCGCCCCCAGCGCGAACGCCAGCCGTCGGAGATGGAGCCCATCAGCGGATCGGTGATGGCGTCCACGGCCATCGCGATGATCAGCGCGATGCCGCACAGCGAACCCGACAGCCCGAGCACCTGGTTGTAGTAGAAGAGCAGGAACAGGGCGAAGATCGCGCCCTTCTGACCCTCGGCGACCTGGCCCACCCAGTACGAGAACTTGGTGTGCGCGCTCAGGTCCCTGGTGCTGGACACGGCGTACTCGGGCTGGCCGGAAAGGAGTCGGCTGTGGCGCCGGGGCCGGCGTCAGGCGCCGGTGGCGGCGCGGGGCGCGCCGTGGCGAGGGATCGCGGGAGCATGTCGATACGCGGGGTCCGCGATGGCGCGCTCGCGGATCGCGAGCATCTCGCGCCACGTGTCCCGGAGCCCGTGGGTCGCCGGCGGCAGGTCGTGCTCGATCGCCTTGCGCAGCTTCGGCAGGTTGTGGAACGGCACGGCGGAGAACATGTGGTGCTCGAGGTGGTACTGCATGTTCCAGTAGCAGAAGGCGGGAAGCCACGAGCAGGTGAACGTCCGGGTGTTGTGGCGGAAGTCGGGAACGTCGGGGTTCAGCCCGTAGTGCTGGGGCTGGCCGCACAGGAAGATCAGCCAGCGGCAGTAGAACGCGCCGAAGGTGAACACCACGATCAGGAACCAGTGGCCCGTCGCCACGAAGACCAGCGCGAGCAGCCCGTGGCCGACGAGGAGCGTGCGCGCCCAGTTCCGGTGCCGGCGCCGCAGGTCCGCGTTCGATTCCGGGATGACGTGGTTGTACCAGTCCCCGTCGATGCGGCCACGCGCATGACGCCACACCGTCCGGAGCTTCGCCCAGGCGTCCGGCGGGTAGAACGCGAACATGGTCAGCCAGAAGCGGCGGCTGCGCAGGCTGAAGCGCAGCGGCAGCACGACTTCGCCGTCGTGGTCCCTGTGACAGGTCGCCCGGTGGTGGCGCACGTGGCTCGCCCGGTACCACAGGTAGTCGGACCAGGAGAGGAAGGCGTACACCTTCTCGAAGAACGGGTTGAGCGCGTGGGTGCGGAACACCGTGCGGTGCATCAGTTCATGGATCGCGATGAGCCCGGTGAAAGGTCCCAGCGTGCCGTGGACGAAGAGCGCCGCGAGGAGCAGCGGCACGGACCAGTACCAGTTCCCGCCATCGACATTGAGGAACGCTGCGTACGCAAGCGCCCCGGTCACGAAGTACGCGCCGAGATGCCCGAGCGTCTGGATCCAGCCGCGCAGGTCGCTGCGCCGCATCAGCTCGGCGAGCAGATCCCGGTCGATGGGGGACCGGTACCAGGAGATCCTGGCGTCGTCGTCGAACGGATCGGTGGGCGCTGCCGTCATCGCTCTCGAGCCGGAGGGGAAGAGCCGGAGCCTACTATCCGCCTCTTGCGCTTGTCACCTGCGCGGCGCGACCTGCGCGGTGCGACCGGGCGCTGCGGCGGTGAGGGAGCATGCGGTGCCGACGTTAAGCGCCGTCAGGGGACGCGAAGCCTTGGACCAGGGCCGGTGACTCGGTGCGGGCGGCGCCGGCGAGGGCGCGGTCCAGGGTGGCAATGGGCGTGCCCGTACGAAGCGCCAACTCCAGGTAGAGCGCGTCGTAGACGGAAAGCCTCCGGGTTCGGGCGAGTGCGAATGCCCTGTCGATGTCCGGTGCCGAATCCGTCTGTACGGGGAGTTCTCTGACGCGGGCCAGGCAATCGTCCGTCTGGACCGGCCGCAGCCGTCGGCGACGCTCCGCGCCAAGGAGCGCGCTCCGTACCTCGACATGCCACACTTGGGGGACCAGGGCGGTCTCCGTGTCGAGTCGCTCCAGGGCGACCCGCGCGACCGGATCGTCTTCGTCGTCCAGCAACCACGCGAGGACCACAGAAGCGTCCAGCACGAAGCTCAAAAGCGGCGCCCCTCGCGGACGAGATCCAGTATCTCGTCGGTCGTCATGCCGACGGGACGCCGATGCTCCCGCCACGCCCGGAAGCGTGCCACGGCCGCTTGACGCGTTTCGCGTTCGTGGTCCGGTGGCGGAGTCAGGTGGGCCACGGTCCTGCCGTGCCGCGTAATCGCCACGATCTCTCCGTACTCTACCTCGCGGAGCAGTTCCGCCAGCCTCGCCTTGGCCTCGGTAGCCGCGACTTGACGCACGTCCATCTCCAACCGGTCAATTTGACCGGATATCGTATCACGCCCGGAAGCCGGGCCACCCTCATGCGCTGCCGAACACCTCCTTCACGTGCGCCTCGGGCAGCGGCTGCGTGGCCTTGGAGACCGTGTAGGTGACCGCGACGGACACCGCCTCGCCGATCGCGGCGCAGGAGAACGGGTTGGGTCC
>JAJDTI010000081.1 GCA_022827245.1 Pseudomonadales bacterium
CGGTGCCGACGGACTGGGCAAGCTGCTGAAGGGCATGCCGATGACGCAGTCACCCTACATCGCGGAGGATCCCCTCTATCCGAGTTCGGACGGCCAGCCGTTGGCTGAGAACGACTGGCAGTTGCGGGCGATCCTGGACGCGGTCGCCGTCCTCGACGAGCACTTCGCGGACCGTCCCGACGTCTATGTCTCGGGCGACCTGCTCATCTACTACGAAGAGGGCAATCCGCGGAAGTGTGTCGCCCCGGACGTCTTCGTCGTGTTCGGTGCGGCCAAGCACAACCGGATGATCTACAAGCTCTGGGCCGAGCCGAAGGCCCCCGACTTCGTGCTCGAGGTGGCGTCGGAGAACACCTGGCAGCAGGACGAGGGACCGAAGCGTGCGCTGTACGCGGAGCTCGGGATTCGGGAGTACTGGATGTTCGATCCCAGGGACGAGTACTTCGACCCGCCGCTCCGGGGCTTCACGTTGGAGGACGGCGGCTACCGGCTCCTGCCGGCTCGGGTGGAGAGCGGCCAGCGCGTGTTCCGCAGCGAGGCGCTCGAGCTGGATCTGAGAATGCAGGGCGGGCGGCTCTGGTTCCGGGACCCGGCGACGGGGCAGGACCTGCGGACGCTGCGGGACGTGAGTGCAGCGCTCCGCGACGAGAGGGCCGCACTCCGCGACGAGAGGGCCGCGCTCCGCGACGAGAGGGCCGCGCACCGGGAATCGCGGGCGCGCATGGCCGAGCTGGAAGCTCGCCTGCGGGCGCTGGAGTCCGGCGAGCCAGGTTGAAGCAGGCGGCGAGGACTCGCTCGCCGCGTCAGGCGCCCACTTCCCGCTCCGGGCCCACCTGCGCGCGCATGAGGAGCCGGCCGTCGCGCCGATACACGGCCAGTGCGTCCAGGAACTCCACCGTCCCGTACTCCTCGGAGGCTCCCAGCAACCGGTCGCGCACCATGTGCACGGTCAGGTCGTGGGTGACGCAGAGGTCGATCTGCCGCTCCGCCACGGGGTGATCGAGCTTGGCCGCGACGATGTCGAGCACGAGCCGCGCCGCCTGGTCGGCGGGGATCATGGCGTCGCGCGGCAGTTCGCCTGCCACCCACCGCTCGATGAAACCGTCCATCCCTGCCGCGCCCTGCAGGGCGCGGAACATCTTCATCTGGTCGAGGACATAGAAGACGCCGAGGCCCTCCACGGGCCGCACGCGGGTCGCTTCTCCACCCTTCGAAGCATGGCCGAGCAGTGCGAGCTGCGCGGTCTCGATGCACCGTTCCGGGGGCGACGCATAGCCGCGCAGGGTGTGGGACTTCGGCAACTCCTCGCCGAGACGGCGCGACAGGTCGCGGCCCTCGTCCGTCAGCGGGTTCACGAGATCGTGGACGTTGGGATTGAACTCGCGCGCCGAGTGACGCATCAGGAGCGCCACGTGGTCCACGCCGCTTGCGGCCAGGTCGCGGACGGTCTGGATGGTGGCGTCGCCGAACATTCCCCTTTAGTATCCCACGGCTTTGCGCAGCGGACGCCCATCGGCGGCAGTCGCCGAAACCCCGGGCGTCGTACCCGAAGGAGGATCGCATGGGACGTTTGGACGGCAAGATCGCCGTGGTGACCGGCGCGGGCCGGGGGATCGGGCGCGAGATCGCGTTGCTCATGGCGTCGGAAGGCGCGAAAGTCGTGGTGAACGACCTCGGTGGCGCGACCGACGGCACCGGGGGCGGCACGATCGCCCAGGAAGTCGCCGACGAGATCGTCGCGGCCGGGGGCGAAGCGGCGGCGAACACGCAGTCCGTGGCGACGGTCGAAGGCGGTGCGTCCCTGCTCGCGACGGCCGTCGAGAGCTTCGGCGGCATGGACATCCTGGTGAACAACGCCGGCATCCTGCGCGACAAGTCGATCTTCAACATGGAAGAGTCCGACTGGGACGCGGTGCTTGCGGTACACCTGAAGGGCCACTACTGCTGCTCGCGCCCGTTCGCGAAGTACCTGCGGGAGACGGGGCGGACGGGGTGCCGCATCATCAACTTCTCGAGCGTGTCCGGGCTCTTCGGCAACTTCGGACAGGCCAACTACGGCGCCGCGAAGGCCGGCATCGCCGGGTTCTCGCGGGTGCTCTCCATCGAACTCGCCAAATACGGCTGCACGGTCAACACGATCTCGCCGGGCGCGCTCACGCGCATGACGATTCCGCTGCGTGACGCACGGGGAGAAGAAACGACCCAGCAGGATCTCGATACCGGCGGACCGCAGCACATCGCGCCGGTGGTAGCGTGGCTCTGCACGGACGAGGCGGCGGGCATCTCCAACCAGATCATCCACTGCGCCAGCGGGCTCGTCGGCATCATGCAGCAGCCGGCCATCATCAAGAGCTTCCGCAAGCCGGACCAGGGCCTCTGGACCCTGGACGACCTCGACGACTACATGCCGCAGCTCGTGGAGGCGCGCCAGGCCAACGTCGACGCCGCCCAGCAGTCGAGCGCGGCCGTCGAGATCGCCTGAGACGGGAGGGGGACGATGCGCAACGCCAGTGACTACCAGCGGGTACAGACGAACGGGGTGACGCTGGCGGTCCACGAGCACGGCTCGGGGAAGCCGGTCGTCCTCTGCCACGGCTGGCCGGAGATGGGTTGGTCCTGGCGCCACCAGGTCGGTCCGCTGGCCGGGGCGGGCTATCGGGCGATCGTGCCCAACCAGCGGGGATACTGGCTCTCGGATCGCCCGGAAGCGGTCGAGGACTACGACATCAATGCCCTGACCGGCGATCTCGTCGGCCTGCTCGATCACTACGGGGAGGAGCAGGCGGTCTTCGTCGGGCACGACTGGGGCGCCATCGTGGTCTGGGCCATGGCCCAGTTGCATCCCGACCGGGTGGCGGGGGTCATCAACCTCAGCGTCCCGTTCATGGAGCGCGGGCCGACCGAGTGGGTCGGCTTCTGGGAGTCGCAGCTCGGCGGCGATTTCTACATCGTGCACTTCAACCGCCAGCCGGGCGTCGCGGATGCCGCCTTCGAGGCGAACACGCGACAGTTCCTGCGCAACATCTACCGGGCGGAGCAGTGGAAGGAGCCGGCCCCGCCGCCGCAACCGGGCATGCCGCTGATCAACCTCGCAAAGCAGGCGGAGCCCCGCGGCAAGGCCTTCATGGACGAGGGGGAGCTGGACGTGTTCGTCGAGGGGTTCGAGGAGAGCGGCTTCACCGGCGGCATCAACTGGTACCGCAACTTCACGCGCAACTGGAACATCCTGGGGGACGCGCCGCAGGTCGTCGACGCGCCCACGCTGATGATCTACGGCCAGTACGACATGGTCCCGAAGTCGGCGAGCCTCGAGCGGCACGTCCCGAACGTCGAGGTCCACACGCTCGAGTGCGGGCACTGGATCCAGCAGGAGAAGCGCGCGGAGACCAATGCGTTGATGCTGGATTGGCTGGGGCGGCACTACCCGGCGTAACAACCGCGGCGGGCGACGCCCCGCCTACCGAAAGTACACGAACTGCAGGAACGCCTGGGTCCCGCCGCCGCTGGTGACGCCCTCCACCACGGGCACCCCGCCGAACTCCTCGCCCTCGTCGCCGAGCACCGTCGTGATGCCCATCTGCATGCGCGTGTAGTCGGACGGTTCGTAGACCAGCGCGGTCTGCAGGAGACTCGAACGGTCGTCGAGGTTGACGATGGTGGTCAGGCTCTGGGTCCACAGGGCGCTCCACTGGTAGGTGGCGCCGACGGCCAGGTAGTCGCGCATCATGTTGAAGAGCTCGCCTCGGGCGAGCCGCGTCACCAGCGGATGGGGCAGGTCCGAGCGGCGGTCGGGCAGTTCGCGGACGCCGAAGTCGTTGTGGAAGTACTCGACGAAGCCGAACGCCGCGCGCTGGAAGAGATCGAAGGCCCAGTCGATGTTGAGGATCCCGGAGAAGTACCAGTCGTCGTTCTCCTCGAGGCGCGTGCCGGTCACGTCGGTGCGCAGGATCGCGCCCCCGATGGGGACGCGCACGGTCAGCCCGAGCACGTCGTCCAGGTAGTGGCGGGCGCCGAGGACCTCGATCTCGCTGCCGCCGAGAAAACCATGCCACTTGATCGCGCGGCTGGCGCTGTCGGTGCCGACCTTGCCGTACTCGTCGCGCCGCGCCACGTAGAGGAACTGCAGGTCGCTGCCGCCGAAGGCCTGCTCGACGAGGACCACGTCGTCGCCAGGCTTGTACTCACGGTCCACCGTCGTCGGGGCGAAGGGGTTGAATAGATCCATGGGCTGAAAGACCCGCCCGCTCCCCCAGCTCACCGCCTGGCGGCCCACGGTCACGGAGAGGTTGCGGCGCCGGTATTCGAGGGCGAAGCGGTCGAAGCGGTGCACCGCCCGATGGCGGCTACCGTCATCGATCTCCCAGGTCAGGCGCATCAGCCGCCGCGCATCTTCCGTGGGCGTCTGGTCGAGGGTCTGCTGCGCGGCGCCGCTCGCAAGCGCGAACGAGTCCCCGTTCAGCCAGGACAGGGAATAGTCGGCGATGAACCGCAGGCTGCTGTCCCGGTCGCTGCCCCGGCCGGCTGCGTCGGCGCGCACGAGTACGCGGAGGCTGCCGGTATGGTCGACTGCGGGAGTGCCTTGCGTCTGGCGCTGGAAGTCCTCGTCGGGGAGCATGGCGCCGGCGGTGAACCACTTGAGCCGCCCCTTGATCTCTGAGTCCTGGGCCTGCGCCGGGGCCGCCGTGGCGAGGCACAGCGCGGCGAACAGCGCGGTGGAGCGCACCGGCCGGCTCCACCGGCCGTGGATGATCGGCGTGGCGTTCGCGCCAATCAAGCGTCCGGCGACGGAGCGGTCGCGCCCGCGTCGCTCTCGATGGCGCCGTCCCGCAGGTTCACCGGCCGCTTCGCGTAGCCCATCACCATGGGGTCGTGGGTCGCGGTGACGATCGTGACGCCGTGGTTCTCGTTGATGTTGCGCAGCAGTTCGAGCAGCTCTTTCGTCGTCGCGGTGTCGAGGTTGGCGCTCGGCTCGTCGGCGAGCAGGAGCACCGGGTCCGTCACCACCGCGCGGGCGACCGCCACGCGCTGCTGCTGCCCGCCGGACAGTTCGCCCGGCCGCCGGTCGCCGATGTCGTCGAGGCCGAGCCGGTCCAGGATCTCGAGTGCGCGGTCGCGGCGTTCGCTCGCGCCGACGCCCTGGAGCTGCATGATGAACTCGACGTTCTCGACCGCGGTCAGGACCGGGATCAGGTTGTACGCTTGGAAAACGAAGCCGATCTTGCGCAGCCGCAGGTCCGAAAGCTGTGCCTCCGAGAGGGGGCCCAGGTCCTCCCCGTCCACGGAGACGGACCCGTCGTTGGGCCGGTCGAGCCCCCCGATGATGTGCAGGAGCGTGGACTTGCCGGAGCCCGACGGTCCGGCCAGGCTGACCCAGTCGCCCTTGTGGACGGCGAAGTCGACGCCCCGCAGGGCGTGTACCGGAACGGCGTCGTCGGCGTAGACGCGCGTCACGCCCTGACACTGCACAACTTCTTCAGACATCCCTTTCCTCCTGTGGACTGGATTAGCGGCGCATGGCCTCGAGCGGACCCATCTTCATGCAACGCACCGCCGGAGAGGCGCTCGCAACGAATCCCAGGATCAGGCTCAGGACCACGACCAGGATGACGTCCTGGGCGATGAGCTGCGGGACGAGCACGTTGCTGAGCCCGAACGTGGAGAGCGCTTCGTCGAAGGCCGCGAGGTCGACGCCATCGGCGATGGGCAGGTAGACCAGCACGCCGAGCAGGACCCCGCCGGCGATGCCGGCGCCCATGATGAGCGTCGATTCCAGCACCACCTGCAGCAGGACGGACCGTGGCCGCATCCCGATGGCCCGCATCATGCCCATCTCGCGCGTGCGCTCCATGACTGCCGTCACCAGGGAGTTGACCAGCCCGAAGGACAGCGCCCCCATCATGATGAAGAAGTAGACCAGGATGGCGACGTCGATGATCGCGGTCATCGCCGCGGCCGTCGGGTCGAGTTCCTGCCAGGTCATCACGTCGAGGCCCGAGAACACGTTCGCGAGACGCTGCAGGAGCGGGGGACCGAAGCGTTCTTCGGTGACCCTGACCGAGAGTTCCGTCACCACGTTGGTCTCGAGCAGGTTCTGTACGGTGTCGCGACCGGTGAAGACGAAGATCTTCTCGAGCGAAGACGAATCGGTGCGGTAGATGCCGGCCACCCGGTAGCCCGCTTCGCGGTTGCGGCCGTCGGCGCCCTGCGTGATGAGGACGATCCGCCGGCCGACCAGGGTCTCGATCTGCTCGGCCAGTCCGGCGCCCACGATCACGCGCCGGTCGGCGGCGTCCGCGAGCCCTTCACCCTCGACCGCGAGCTTGCCGACGAAGGAGATGTTCTCGCTGGCGGGATCGATCCCCACGAGCTGAATGCCCCGGGTCTCGCGCTCGCTCATGATGACCGCCGGCACCCGCACGCGGGAGGCCCAACCGGCGACCATGTCCGGCGTGATGCCGTCGAGCGCATCCGGCTGCCAGTCCTGCGCGACTTCGAAACTCTGGGCGATGCCCGGGTCGTCCAGGTAGCCGGGTGCGAGGATCTTGACGTGCCCGTTCATGAGGTCGACGGCGTTGTCGGCCATCTGCACCTGCATGCCCCGGATGAAGGAGTTCGCGAGGACCACGGAGGCCACGGCGAAAGTGATGCCGCCGAGCAGGATCCCGTTGCGCCGCTTGTGGCGCCAAAGGTTGCGCCAGCCCAGTTGTACGAGGAGGCGGAGCTTCATGGGATCACCCTTTGCATGGGGAGGGGACGGGACGGGTTGCGGGACGTTTGCTCACTCTTCGGCGCTCACTCTTCAGCTCGGAGCGCTTCGATGGCGTTGAGGCGCCAGATGCGCCGCGCCGGGATGGCGGCGGCGACCTGCACCGCGACCAGCATGATCGCCGTCATGACCAGGGCTCCCGCGAGGTCGAACACCGGGGTCAGCACATCCGGCATGAAAAACCTGGCCAGCATGTCATCGAAGTCCCCGAACGCGGACATGGGAATGCCCTCGATGGCGAGGGCGGCCACGATCGCCAGAGACAACAGGAGGCCGAGCGCCACGCCCAGCAGGCTCATCCAGAGCGCCTCGAGCTGCACCATGCGGAAGATCGCGGCCGGCGCCATGCCGATGGCCTTCAGCATGCCGAACTCGGCTGTGCGTTCGAAGACCGTCATGACGAACGTATTGACGACCACGAAGGTCACGATCACGACCAGGAAGACGGCGAAGAGCGCGGAGCCGCCGATCTCCGCGACGACCGTCTGCTCGAGTTCCGGCAGCAGCTCCTGCCACGGACGTACGGCGGCGTTCCCGCCCGGCGCAGCGACCATGGTCCCGATGTCGGCCGCGAACTCGCGGGCGCCCCGCGGGTCCCGGGTCAGCACGGCGATGGCGTGGGCCTCGTCCGTCAGGCCGAACGCCTCGGCGAAGTCGTCGAAGTGGACCATCAGGAAGCCGCGGTCGAGGTCGGGGTTTCCCGACTCGACGAGCCCGACGAGGGTGAGGACCATCGCGGCGACGCCGCCCTCCTTCCCGGTGCCGAGGACGATGAAGTCGCCGCCCACCGGCACGCCGAGGTTGCGCGCCAGGATGCTGCCCATGACGCCTTCGCCGGCACGCTCCACCGGCCGCCCGCCGGGCAGCGCCCGCCCGCCCAGCGTCGCGAACTCGACCGCGGGGTCGATGCCCGCGACCTGGCCGCCGAAGCTCCGCTCGCCCGAACCCGTGGACACGAGGGCGAAGGCCATGCCACGCGGCGCCACCGCTCGCACGCCCGGATGGCCGGCCAGCGTCTCGGTCACCGCCGCCAGTCCCTCGACCGTGTTCCGCATCCGCGGATCGTCGAGGTAGTCGGGATGCTGCACCTGCGCGTGGCCGGTCAGTTGCTCGGTCCCCACTTCCACCATCGTGTCCAGGGCGCCGATCTGATACGAGCGCATGAACACGACGAGGAGCACGGCGAACGCCACGCCACCGGCCGTCAGCCAGGTGCGGCGGGGCACGCGCCAGAGGTTGCGCCAGGCCATGGTGACCAGCGCTCCACCGGCGGCCTGGCGCGCCGGGCGCGACACGGTGGGCGAGAGCGTCAGTCCGGACATGTCACTCTTCGTCCCTGAGCGCATCGACCGCGTTCAGGTGCCAGATGCGCGGGGCGGGGACGGCGGCGGCGAACTGGACGGCCGCGATCATGACCGCCGCGATGAGCAGCGCGTCCCGCGTGGCGAACGCGGGTACCAGCCTGTCCGGCAGGTTCAGCCGCTGGTACATCCTCGCAAGGTCCGGGAACTCGGACACGGGAATGCCCGCGGCGGCGACGGCGGAAACGACCGCGAGGGCTGCCGCCAGGCCCAGGGCGACGCCGATCAGGCTCACCCAGAGGCCTTCGAACTGCACCATGCGGAAGATCGCGGAGGGCGGCATGCCGATGGCCTTCAGCATGCCGAACTCGGCCGTGCGGTCGAAGACCGTCATGACGAACGCGCTGACCACCACGAAAGTCACGAGCACGGTCAGGATGCTGGCGAGCGTGAAGCCGATGGCGTCCTTGATGACGAGCAACTGCGCCAGCTCCGGCTGGATCTCCTGCCACGGCAGCACGTGCGCGGCGCCGGCGGTCGCGGCCTCCTCGACGGAGGGGGCGATCGAGGTCGCGAAGCCGCGCGCGTCGCCCGCGTCCTGCCCGAGAGCGGCGACCACATGGGCCTCGTCCTCGAGTCCGAACGCCTCGGAGAAGTCGTCGAAGTGCACCATCAGGACGCTGCGGTCGAGATCGGGGACACCCGACTCGAAGAGTCCGACGAGGGTGACCGCGGCTGCGGCGACACCGCCCTCCTTCCCGGTACCGAGGACAACGACCCCGTCTCCCACCTCGGCGCCGAGATTGCGCGCGAGGATGCTACCCATGAAGCCTTCGCCGGTACGCTCGAGGGTACGGCCGCCGGGCAGAGGTCGTTGCGACACGGTGGCGAACTCGACGGCGGGGTCGACACCCATGACCTGGGCGCCGAAGCTGGTCCCGGAGGCGTCGGACTCGGTGGACACCAGTGCGAAGCCGATGCCACGGGGGGCCACGGCGCGCACGTCGGGGTGCGCGGCGAGTGCCCCGGTTACCGCGGACAGCTCCTCGACGGTGTGCCGCATCCTCGGATCGTCCAGGTACTCCGCATGCTGTACCTGCGCGTGACCACTCATCTGCTCGGTAACGAGCTTGATCGTAGCGTCGAAGATGCCCCCATGCATCGAACGCATGAACACGACGAGGAGCACGGCGAACGCCACGCCACCGGCCGTCAGCCAGGTGCGGCGGGGGACACGCCAGAGGTTGCGCCAGGCCATGGTGACCAGCGCTCCGCCGGCGGCCTGGCGCGCCGGGCGCGACACGGTGGGCGAGAGCGTCAGTTCGGACATCTCACTCTTCGTCCCGCAGTGCCTCGACCGCGTTCAGGCGCCAGATGCGCGGGGCGGGGACGAGCACGGCGAGCTGTACGGCGACGACCATCGTCGCCGTCGCGACCAGCGCGGCCACGGGGTCGAACACGGGCACCAGCGCGTCCGGCAGACTGAGCCTGCCGAGCATGTCCTCCATGCCCTCCAGCATCGCGGCCAGCGGGATACCCTGGACGGAGAGGGCGGCCACGACCGCCGCGGCGACGGCCAGGCCCAACGCCGCGCCGAGGACGCTCATCCAGAGTCCCTCGAACTGCACCATGCGGAAGATCGCGCCGGGGGGCATGCCGATGGCTTTCAGCATGCCGAACTCGGCAGTGCGTTCGTACACGGTCATGACGAAGGTGTTCACCACCATGAAGGCCAGGATGACGACGAGGATGACGTAGATGACGTATGCCCCGCCGAGCTTCATGACGACGAACTGCTCGAGTTCCGGCTGCACCTCCTGCCACGGATGTACGCGCGGGGTGCCGGCGGTCGCGGCGTTCTCGAGGGAGGGGGCGACCTCCGCGGCGAAATCGCGCGCGGCGCCGGCGTCCCGCGTCAGGACGGCGATGGTGTGGGCTTCGTCATGGAGACCGAACGCCTCCGAGAAGTCGTCGAAGTGGACCATCATCAGGCTGCGGTCGAGTTCGGGGTTGCCGGAATTGAAAAGCCCGACGAGCGTCACCGCCGTCGCGGCAACGCCTCCCTCCTTCTCGGTCCCGAGCACGACGATGTCGCCCCCCACCTCCGCGCCGAGGTTGCGGGCGAGGACACTGCCCAGCAGACCCTCGCCGGTCCGTTCGAGCGGCCGCCCGCCCGGCAGGACCTCCTTCCCGAGCGTGGCGAACTCGACCGCGGGGTCGATGCCCATGACCTGGGCGCCGAAGCTCGTCTCCCCCGCTTCCGCATCCGCCGACACCAGCGCGAAGCCCATGCCCCGGGGCGCCACGGCCACGACCGCCGGGTGGCGCGTGAGTGTCTCGGTCACTGCTGCAAGCCCCCCGACCGTATAGCGGATTCTGGGATCTTCGAGGTACTCGGCATGCTGTACCTGCGCGTGGCCGCTGAGCTGCTCGGTCGCCAGCTCTATCATCATGTCGAAAGCGCCCGCGGCGACCGAGCGATGGAGCACGATGAAGAACACCGCGAAGCCCACGCCGCTGGCGGTGAGCCAGGTGCGCCGGCGCACCCGCCACAGGTTGCGCCAGGCCATGGTGACGAGCGTGCCGCCGACGGCGGGACGGGCCCGGTTGGACACGGGAGGGGCGGCGGTCAGTTCGGACATCTCACTCCACCTCGCGCAGGGCCGCCACGGGGCGGATCCGGCGTAGTCGCAGGGAAACCAGGAACGCCGCTACCGACGTGAGGCCGCCGAGCACTGCCGGGGCCAGCGTCAACGCAGGTGCATCCAGGACCATGTGGAACCGCTCGGGGACGAGGAACGTATTGCCGAGCATCTCCCCCGCTTCCTGCGGGATTCCGATCCCGTAGGTGCCGACGGTCGAAACGACGAGGACGGCGAGGCCGAGCCCGATGGCCGTCCCGAGGGCCCACATGCACAGCGCTTCCACCTGCAGCATGGCCATGATGGAACCCGGCCGCATGCCGACGGCGAGCAGCATGCCGAACTCCCGTGTCCGTTCGAGCACGGTCATGACGAGCGCGTTCACGACCGCGAAGGCCACGACGATCACGAGCGTCCAGAGCAGGATGACGCCCCCGGTGGCGTCGAGCTGGATGCTCTCCTCGACCTCCGGCATGAGTTCGGCCCACGGCCGCACGCGTGCGGCGTCCGCCGCCCCGGCGCTCGCCAGCGCACCGCGCACCTCTTCGACCATGGCGTCGATGGCGGGGATCGAATCGGTAAACAGGACGATGCGGTGGGCGTCGTCGCCGAGCTCGAAGGCTTCCTGCAGCACGGGCAGGCGCACCTGCAGGAGCATCCGGTCGAGGTCCGCGAGACCGGATTGGAATATCCCTCCGACACGGGCGGCCAGCGCGGCGACCCCGCCCTCCCGGGTCGAGCCGAGCACCACGAGTTCGTCCCCCACGGAGATGCCGAGGGTGCGGGCCAGCCTGGCCCCGACGAACGCATCGTCGGAGCCGGTGAGGTAGGTGCCGTCGACCAGGCTGCCGGGCAGGCGCGATACGTCCCGCTCGCCTTCGGGGTCGACGCCGACGATGATCGCGCCGAAGCTTCGTTCCTCGCCGTCTCCCTGGTCGGCGGAGACCAGGGCGAAGGTCTCGGCCCGCGGCGTGGCGGCGACCACGGCCGGCAGCTCGGCGAGTTGTCGTGTCAGTTCCGTGACGCCCTGCACGACATGGCGCAACCGCGCGTCGTCGAGGTACTGCGGGTGCTGGACCTGGGCGTGCCCGCTGACCATGCGGGCGGAGAGATCGCGGAGGTCGTTGTACATGCCCGCCTGGATCGACATGAACAGCACGATGAGCCACATGGAGAAAGCCATGCCGCCGGCCGTCAGCCACGTGCGGCGCGGGTTGCGCCAGAGGTTGCGCCACGCGACCAGGAGAAAAAGTCCGCGCCCCGGGCTCCGTCGGGCAGCCGCTGGAGCGAGCGCGGCGTCGGCCATCAGCTCGCGCCGGCTTTGAGGGCGAACACCGTGAACGTGCGGTCGGGCAACTCGATGTCGAACTCGGCCGACGTGATGACGATCTCCGTCCAGTGGTCCGGCTCGTCGAGCTTCTCCATGCGCATGCGCGTCGGTACGACGCGGTCGCCGATCTCCTGGATCTCGAGCGTCCGCATGCGCTTGAGCTGCTCCATGCCCTGGTCGTAGAACGCCTGCTCGAGCATCACGTAGTCGTCGCGGATCACCCAGATTTCCTTGCCCCAGACCACGGGGGCGTCGTCGTGGGGGACGGCCTCGACGGTGTAGACGGTGTGGCCGTCCTCCTCGCGCGTCTCCGCGATGCGCAGGTCGTAGTGCTGCAGCAGGTTGTCGGCGCGCGACAGGTCGTCATAGGAGAAGTCCGAACCGGCCCAGCTCTGCGACCGCATGCTGTAGGGCAGCCGGATCGTGCGGTTCAGCTTCGGCGTGTACGTCCACATCTTCTCGCCCTGCTTGAGCAGGGCGTTGCCGGCGTCCTTGGGCGGCGCCGTGAAACGCATGAGCGCGTCTTCCCGCCCCCGGCTCCACGAGATCATCGACGAGGACCGCTCCCAGTCGGGGCGGTGCACGAGCATGGTCATCTCCTGGTACGAGGACTCGTCGCCCCGGACCAGGTCGAGGGCGCCGGCGACGAGCGCATAGGCGTCCGTCTCTTCCGCATGCAGGCCGGCGGCGATGAAAGCCGTGAGAAGGCCGGCGAACAGCCGCCGGGAGTTGCGTCGTGGGGTCTTCACAGCGGGTAATTAGACACCTTCGAAGGGAGGTCCGTAAACCAGAGAAGATAGCGCGGTACTGCAACGCGGGGATGCGAGAGCCCTCAGCCGGGGAGCGCGAGGGGCTTGCCCCTCGCAAGCAAAGCCCGCTGCCATACAATCCCCGGGGCCTGCGGGGATCACCATGGACATCGACACCTACTACACCGACCACTGGAAGCACATCGAAGAGGAGCGGATCGCCCGCTACGAGCGCATGTTCGAGTGGCGGGACGGCCAGGCGGCGCTGCTGGCGCCGGCCGCGATCGAAGCCGGGCATCGCGTGCTCGACTTCGGCTCCGGGCCGGGGTTCATGGCGCTGGCGATCGCGGACATGGTGGGCGAGTCGGGCCGCGTGCACGGCGTGGACATCAACGCGCGCTTCGTTGCGGATGCGACGGAACGGGCGGACGGCCGGGCTCACGTGTCCTTCCACCACGTCACCGACGGCCGGATCCCGCTCCCGGACGGCGCCGTGGACCGCGTCCTCTGCAAGAACGTCCTCGAGTACGTCCCCGATGTGGACGCGACCCTGGCCGAACTGCGCCGCGTCCTTGCCCCGGGCGGACGCATCCACATCATGGACAGCGACTGGGGTTTCGTGGTGGTCGAGCCGTGGGGCAAGGAGAACGTCGACCGCTACTTCGCCGCCGCCGCGGTCGCGTTCCGGGAGCCGCACATCGGCCGCAAGGCCCAGGGTCTCCTCGCGAAACAGGGCTTCCACGACATCGAGGTGCGCATCCAGGCGTTCGCCGACACGCAGGGGCGGTCGCTCCCCGTGATCCGCAACATGCGCTCCTACATCGGTGCGGCGCTCGACGCGGGTGGCGACACCGGCCTGTCCGGCGAGCAGGCCGACGCGCTCCTCGCGGAAGCGGAGGGGGCGGTGGAGGAGGGGAGGTTCCTGTTCTCCCTCCCGCAGTTCCTGGTTACGGGAACAAAATCGTAGGGGCCGCCCTCGTGGCGGCCCGGTCCCCAGTGAGCCGCCACGCCGCTCAGCCCGTGTACCGCAGCCCGCTTGCGATCCCCGCCATCGTCGCCCGGAGCGCCTGGGCCACCTGCTCGTCCTCGCCCTCGCGCTGCCGCGCGAGGAGTTCCGCCTGCAGCAGGTGGAGCGGGTCGAGGTAGGTGTCGCGGATATCGATCGAGTCCCGCGCCATCGGCTGGTTGCCGAGCAGTTCGGAACCTCCCGTCAGGGCAAGCAGGTCGTTCTTCAGCACCGCCAGGCGTTCCCGCACGATCTCGTGCACGTCGCGGTGCGCCTTCGGCGTCAGGCGGTTGGCGTAGAAGTCCGCGAGCTCGATGTCGGTCTTGGCCAGCGTCGCCTCCAGGGAGTTCATCTGCATGCTGAAGAACGGCCAGTCCATCATCGACTCGAAGGCGCCGTCCGTCCCGTTCTCGCGCAATGCGTGCAGGGCCGTATCGCTGCCAAGCCAGGCGGGCAGGATCAGCCGCGCCTGGGTCCAGGCGAACACCCAGGAGACCGCGCTCAGGTTCGAGATGTCCGGGAGCGCGTGCCGGTGGTCCGGCAGTCCCCCTCCGGTCGAGGACGTCAATTCCTCCTCGGGCGTGATCTCGCGGAAGTAGTCGACGAATCCGGGCGTGTCGGCGACGAGTTCCCGATAGCCGCCGAAGGCCCTCTGCGCGAGATCGTTCATGGCGTCGCGTTGCGCGGAAGTGGGGGCCGCCGGCGGGTCCAGGCTCGCCTCGACGGTGCCGATCAGGTAGCGCATCAGCGTGTCGCGGGCGAGTGCCGAGTCCCCGAGCTTGAAGCGTATGGCTTCTCCCGGCTCGGTCACCCGCAGCCGGCCGGCGATGCAGCCAGGCGGCTGCGAGCGGATCGCCGCCCGGGCGGTCTCCCGGCTGCGGCCCACGGCCCCGCCGCGGCCGTGGAAGAGCACGAGGCGCACGCCGTGGCGGCGGGTCACCTCGGTTAGCTGCTCCTTCGCCTGGAACTGCCGCCAGGCCGAGGCGAGTTGCCCCGCGTTCTTGGCCGAGTCCTCGTAGCCGATCAGGACGCGCTGCTCGCCGCTGGCGTAGTCGTGGTACCACGGGATGGACAGTACTTCGTCCACGGCTCCCGCCACGCGGTCCAGGTCGCTCAGGGTCTCGAACTGGGGCGTGATCGGCAGCTTCGCCGTGACGCCGGTCTCCTGCAGCAGCAGCACCGCGGCGAGCACGTCGGTAGGCGACTGCGCCTCGGAGACGATGTAGTGCGAGATGCCGGCGCCATCGAGTTCCGCGATCACGCCGCAGGTGTCGAGCACTTCGCGGGACTCGGGGGTCGCCGGCCACGCTTCCGGGAACAGCGGCCGCCGGTTGCCGAGTTCGCCCTGCAGGAACGCGAGGCGTTCCGGCTCGGTCCAGTGGGCATAGCTGCCGCTCGGGCCGATGTCGAGATACTCCGTGATCTCGTCGAGTACCGCCGTATGCCGTGCCGCGCTCTGGCGGATGTCGAGCGACACCAGCGTGACCCCGAAGGCGTGTACGCGCCGCAGGGTGTCCCGCAGCGGGCCGTCGGCGATGACCGCCATCCCGCTCTCCCGCAGCGAGCGATAGCACAACTCGAGCGGCTCGAGCAGCTCCCGGTCGGTGAAGTAGATGCCCTCGATCGGCATCGGATGGAGGCGCTCCGCCCAGTCGCGCGTCTTCGAGAGCCGCTCCCGCACGGTCTTGAGCAGTGCCCGGTAGGGCTCGGGATCGTCGCCCACCCGGTTGCGCAGCGCGCCGTTGCACTCCTTCATGGAAAGGTCCGCCTGCAGGGCCTCGATGTCCCGCAGGTACAGGTCCGCGGCCATCCAGCGGGCGAGCATGAGCACCTCGCGGGTGACGGCCGCGGTGACGTTGGGGTTGTCCTGCCGGTCGCCGCCCATCCAGGACGCGATGTGCACGGGGGCGACATCGGTTGGCAGGGGCGGCAGGTTGCGTCGCGCGAGGGCATCGTCGATGTCGCGCAGGCACGCCGGCAGGGCGTCCCACAGCGAGTTCTCGACGACCGCGAAACCCCACTTCGCTTCATCCTGGGGCGACGAGCCTTCCCGGCGCACGTCGTCGGTGTGCCAGGCCTCCGCGATGAGACGTTCGAGGCGGCGCTCGCTCGGCCGTGGCCGCTTCAGTTCGGCGGCGATCGCGTCGTACTTGAGCACGAGGGTGCGCCGCAGCACCTCGGTCGGATGCGGCGTCAGGACGGACTCGACCCGGCTCGTGCCGAGCGCGGCGACGACGTCCTCCGGCGACAACCGGTCGAAGAGGTTGGCCCAGGCGGTCCGCGCGTCTTCTTCGAGGTTGCGGACCTGGTGGTCCTGCTCGGCGATGTTGGCGAGGTGGAGGAACTGGTTGAACGCGCGCGTGACGTCGATGACCTCGTAGCTCGGGATGTCCTCCAGGTAGCGATAGAGGTCGAACCACGCCCCCTGGCTGCGCGCCGCCTTGGCGAGCGCGCGGATCGTCTCGATGCGTTCGAAGAAGTCGTGGCCGCGGTCCCGCTCGATCACGCGGCCGAGCAGCCGGCCGAGCATGCGCACGGTGTTCCAGAAGCCGGGTGCCTCGCGGCGTTCGGTCCCGGGCGCTTGCGCCGCTTCGGGACCGCCGAGGGGAGCGGGCTCGCTCATCTGGAGGGGCTGCGCTCCACCAGTTGTCGCGCGATGATGATGCGCTGCATTTCGTTCGTCCCCTCGCCGATGGCGAGCAGTGGTGCGTCGCGATAGTAACGCTCCACGTCGTTGTCGGGCGAATAGCCGTAGGCGCCGTGGATGCGCATGGCCTCCATCGAGTTCTCGACGGCCGCTTCGGTGGCCGCGAGCTTCGCCATGCCGGCCTCCAGGTCGCACCGTTCGCCGGTGTCGAAGATGCCGGCGGCGCGCCCGGTCAGGAGACGGGCGCTCTCGACGCGCACCGCCATGTCGGCGAGCTTGATCTGGATCGCCTGGTGCTCGGAGATCGGCTGGCCGAAGGTCTTGCGCTGCTGCGCGTAGGAGAGCGCCGCGTCGAGGGACGCCTGCGCCACGCCGACGCCGCGTGCCGCGACGTTGATGCGTCCGAGCGCGAGCCCGGAGAGGATCTGCTGCAGCCCCCGGCCTTCGGCTTCGCCGACCAGGTTGGCGGCGGGTACCCGCACGTCGGGGAACTCCACTTCCCCGGTATCCACGCCGCGATAACCGAGTTTCTTCAGCTTGGTCGCGCGATAGCCGGCGTCCTTCGGCACCACCAGGAGACTCATGCCCCGGTGGCGCGGCGTGACGTCGGGGTCCGTCTTCACGAGGACGGCCAGGACGTTGCCCTCGACGGAGTTGGTGATCCACTGCTTGGTGCCGGTGACGACGTACTCGTCCCCGTCGCGCACGGCGCGCGTCCGGATCGCCTGCAGGTCCGTGCCACAGTCGGGTTCGGTCAACGCGATGCCGCCGCGCAGTTCGCCCCGGGCGAGGCGGGGCAGGAAAGCCTCTCTCAGCGGCTCGGTGCCGAAGCGCTCGATCGCGTTGCACATGATGAGGTGCGAGTTGAAGATCCCCGAGACCGACATCCACACTGCGGAGACGCGCTCGACGATCTTCGCGTAGACCGAGGCCGGCAGGCCCATGCCGCCGTAGCGCTCGCCGATGGTGGCTCCGAACAGGCCGAGCGTCTTCATGCGCTCGACGATCTCGTGAGGATAGGCGTCGGCCTGCTCGAGATCGTGCGCGACGGGCGCCACGTCCTTCGCCAGGAACCTGTCGACCGCGTCGAGGATCAGGGTTTCGTCGGACATGACTCCCCTCCTCAGGCCGCGCGCCTGGGGATCAGCATGCTGCGCTCGTACTCGATCACGACGTCGCCGGTCTGCTTCGTGCCGGTGGTGCGCACCGTGACGATGCCCTGGTTGGGGCGCGAGGACGACTCGCGCACCGCCAGCACTTCCGAGCGGGCGCGCAGCGTGTCGCCGACGAAGACCGGCGCCGGCAGGCGCACCTTCTCCCATCCGAGGTTGGCGATGGCGCCGCGGCTCACGTCGGCGACGGACATCCCGGTGACCATGGAAAGGGTCAGGCAGGAGTTTACGAGCACCTTCCCGAACTCCGTTCCGGCCGCGAATTCGGCGTCGAAATGGACGGGGTGCTGGTTCATCGTCAGCAACGTGAACCAGGTGTTGTCGGCCTCCGAAATGGTCCTGCCGGGCCAGTGTTCGAACACGGCGCCGACTTGGAAATCTTCCAGGCAGCGGTCGGGCATGCGGCCTCCCGGTGGCGCGATCAGCCAGGGTGCGAAATACTAACGCGCCCCGCGGGGACTCCCTACCGAGACTTGGGCTTCCGAGGAGCTTGCAGTGGACTTCAACCTGGCCACCGTCAACGAAGCGATTGCGGCAGTCATCCCGGACCGGGAGGCGATCGTGTTCCGGGACCGGCGCTTCACCTACGCCGACCTCCACGAGCGTACGCGGCGGCTCGCCAACGTGCTCGCGGGGTACGGACTCGGCTGCCACACCGAACGGTCCGCCCTGCGCGACTGGGAGAGCGGCCAGGACCATCTCGGGCTCTATCTCTACAACGGCAACGAATACCTGGAGGGGATGCTCGGCGCGTACAAGGCCCGCGTCGCGCCCTTCAATGTCAACTACCGCTACGTGGACGAGGAACTCGTCTACCTGCTGAACAACGCCCGCACGCGGGTGCTCGTCTACCACAGTTCGCTCTCGGAGCACGTCGCGCACGTACGGGACCAGGTGCCGAGCCTCGAGTTCCTCCTCCAGGTGAACGACGAGGACCGCCCCCTCCTGCCGGGCGCGGTCGAGTACGAGGCGGCCCTCGCCGGGGCGTCGCCCGCGAAGCCGGACCTCGAATGGTCGCCGGACGACCTCTACATCCTCTACACCGGCGGCACGACCGGCATGCCGAAGGGCGTGCTCTGGCGCCAGGGCGACATCCTCATCGCGAGCCTTGGCGCGCGCCGCACCGGCGGCGAAGTGCTGCAGTCCATCGACGAATACCTCGCGCGCGCCCGTGGCGGCGACCGCCGCCATCTACCGGCGCCTCCGTTCATGCACGGCGCCGGGCACTGGGTCGCCCTGCAGGCGTTCCACACGGGGGGCACGGTCGTGATCCAGAGCGAGGTGCGCCGCTTCGACGCCGCGGACATCCTCGACCTCGTCGAAGGCGAGCGGGTCAACAACCTGCTGCTGGTGGGAGACGCCTTCGGCCGGCCGCTCGCGGACGAACTGGCGCGCCGGGAGCGGGACCTCTCTTCGCTGCGCAACGTCATCACGGGCGGCGCCATCATGACGGCGAAGCTCAAGGCCGAGCTGCTCGCGGCGCTCCCGCGGATCACCATCATCGACTCGGCGGGTTCGTCGGAGACCGGGGGCCAGGGTACGCAGGTCAGCAACGCGCAGACGGGTGCGTCGACGGGGCGGTTCAAGCTGTCCG
This sequence comes from Pseudomonadales bacterium, assembly GCA_022827245.1. Taxonomy (GTDB): domain Bacteria; phylum Pseudomonadota; class Gammaproteobacteria; order Pseudomonadales; family Azotimanducaceae; genus VXNE01. The sequence continues at coordinate 19,208 of JAJDTI010000081.1, forward strand.
CCCACAACGCCGTGCTGTCCGACGACCTCACCCGCACGCTCCCGCCGGGACATGAAGGCCTCGGCTGGTGGGCCCGCACGGGAAACATCCCCCTGGGTTACCTGGACGACGAGGCGAAGACCCGCGCCACGTTCCCGGAAGTGGATGGCGTGCGCTACTCGGTGCCCGGCGACAAGGTCCGGCTGCTCGAGGACAACACGCTGGAACTCCACGGCCGCGAGTCCGTGACCATCAACTCCGGGGGCGAGAAGATCTTCGCGGAAGAGGTCGAGCAGGCCCTGAAGCACCACCCGGCCGTGTTCGACGCGGTGGTCACGGGGCGTCCGTCGGAGCGCTGGGGCAACGAGGTCGTGGCGATCGTCAGGTTCCGGGACGGCATGCACGCGGAGGAGGAGAGCCTCCTGGAGGAGTGCGGCAGGCACATCGCCCGCTACAAGCTGCCGAAGGCGTTCCTGGTGGTTCCGGAGATCTTCCGCAGTCCGTCCGGCAAGGCGGACTACCGGTGGGCGAAGGCGCAGGTGAGCTGACGGTCCGCTTCCGGAACCAACGCGGCCTGCGCCTATTCGGTCTCGTGGTGCGTAACCGGCATCAGGGCTCCTGCCGCAGCTCGAACCCGTTCCCCTCGCAGTCCACGAACGAGGCGACGCGCACCGGCACGCCCCCGCCCGGTTCGCGCAACTCGACCAGGCGTCCGCCGAGGCGTTCGATGTCGGCCTGCACCTGCTCGATGCTGTCGACAAGGAGGTTCAGCCCGGCGTGGGGCAGCGGCGCCTCGGGCTCTTGCGACTGCGGATAAAGGATGTGGAGCGCGAGCTGGATCGCGCCGAGATCGAGCGTCGTCCAGCCGGGCGATTCGAACGACGGGCGCACGTCCAGGGCCTCCGTGTAGAACCGCTTGGCGCGCTCCATGTCGTGGACGTAGTGGATGACGAGCGGATCCCGACCGCGCATGACTACCGGCGCGCCTTGTGGATCTTCGCCATCAGCGCGAACACCTCTCCGACGTCTGGCGCCCCCGGCGCACCGAACTCCCGGTACAGCGTCGCGACGTTGACGACGATCCGTTCGGCGTCGCCCCACGAGTCGAAGTCGGTCAGCGAGATGTCCATGGCGGCGTCGTAGGCGGACAGGCCCGCGTCGTACCGCTTGCGGGCCTCGTCGCGTACGTAGACCAGGTAGTCCCGCACGGCCCGCACGCCGCGGTGGTCCGTGATCGGCCCGTGGCCCGGAACGATCGTGTCGAGGTCGAGCCCGAGCATGTGGTCGCAGGCATCGATCCAGTTGCCCACGGGCCCGACCCACAGGATCGGGTGGCCCTCGATGAAGAGGATGTCGCCGGTGAACATGAGCCGGTCGTCGGGCACGTGCACGAGGATGTCGCCCTGCGTGTGACACGGCCCGACCTGCGTGAGCGACACGGCCTTGTCGCCGCAGCGCAGCTCCAGTTGCCCCTCGAAGGTGCGGGTCGGCAGCGTCTGCTGGATGTTCTCGAAGTCGAAGTCGCTGAAGCAGTACTGGAAGAACTCGCCGACCTCGCCCATCTCGGGCGCGCGGCGCATCATCTCGGCGAGCCGCTGGGGGGAGTCGTTGGCGAGTTCGTCCGCCGTGGCCAGCGACGCGATGATCTCCGCGTCGGCGACGAGTTCGTTGCCGTTGCAGTGGTCGCCGTTGGCGTGGGTGTTGACGAGCGTGCCGATGTCGTTGGCGGCGGGCTCGGCGGCGCGCATGGCCTTGAGCATGCCCGCCGTGAGCGGCACGTCGAACAGGGTATCGACCAGCAGCGCCTCGCCCTGGGAGACGATCAGGCCGGCGTTGCTCCAGCCCCAGCCGCCGTCGGGCTGGATCCAGGCGTAACCGCCGGATCCGAGATCGTGCAGACCGTGTTCGAACGGTCGGATTCCCAGAGACATCGCACCTCCCGTGCCGTGCCCGAAGCGTGGGACGGCCACGGATAATGCGCTAAGTTCCCCGTCCGTGGAAGAGTTCGACGACATCCGGCCCTACCGGGACGACGAGGTCCCGGAGGTGCTCCGGCGGGTGGTGGCGGATCCGGCGGCGGCGCGGGGCGTGGCGCGCTTCCTGCTGCCGGGGTGCCTTCGGCATGCGCCCGGGATCACGTGCTGGGCGCTGGCACGGGCGCTTGCCTGGCGCGTGCGGAAACTCAGCTCGGTGGACGACCTGCACGTCGAACTCGGGCGCTGGTTCGGGCGCCTGATTCGCCGCACGACCACGGGGCTCACCTGGAGCGGCCTCGAAGCCCTGGCGCCCGGAGAACCGCACCTGTTCGTCTCCAATCATCGCGACATCGCGCTCGATTCGGCGTTCATGAACTATGCGCTGTGGTCTTCCGGCCGCCGGACCTCGCAGATCGCCGTGGGCGAGAACCTCTTCACGCACGCCTTCGCGAACGACCTCATGCGGCTCAACCGTGGCTTCGTGGTGCCGCGTGGCGGGGGCAGCAGCCGGACGCAGTACGCCGGCATGCGCAGGACGTCGCGCTACATCCGCAGTGCGCTCGAAGCCGGGGAGTCCGTCTGGATCGCCCAGCGGGACGGCCGCGCCAAGGACGGCATCGACCGTACGGAGCCGGCGCTGCTGAAGCTGTTCCTGCTGGCCTGGCGGGGGGAATGCGACGCGCTCGGGGACTGGCTGCAACGCGTGCGCGTCATCCCCGTGTCGATCTCTTACGAACTCGATCCCTGTGCGCCCCTGAAGGCGCGGGAGCTGTACCTGACGGCGCGCGACGGCGGGTACGACAAGCCGCAAGGGGAGGACCACGCCAGCATGGTGCGGGGCATCCTCGGCTTCAAGGGTGCGGTGCACGTGGCGTTCGGCGATCGCGTCGAGGGTGATTTCGAGACCGCGGAGGACGTCGCGGCCCATCTCGACCGCGTGATCGTGGGGAACCTGCGGATGTACCCGACCCACGTCTTCGCCCTGGAAGGGAGCGCGGACCTCGGGGGCCGTGTCGGCGAGGCTTTTCAGGCCGCGCTGGAGGTTTGCCCGCCGGAGCACCGGGAGTACGTGCTGCTGCAGTACGCCAACCAGCTCCGGAACCAGCGGCGCCTGACGGCCGGCGCCATGGCGTGATTCGCGTGGCGGTCGGTGGCGTTACCTCAGGAAGTCCAGCATCCCCGCAAGGTCACAGACGGTCTGATAGCCGCTCTGCAGGAACTCCGCCCTCCGGCACACGAGGGGCCAGCCAAAAGAAAAGGGACGCCACGTGGGCGTCCCTTGTAGGGGCGACCCTCGTGGTCGCCCGTGTCCCCTCCCCTACAGGCGGACGCGTACCCCCGCCTGCATGCGGCGTCCGCTGTTCGAGATGTAGTAGAGCTGCTCGCGCCGCGAGGTCAGACCGACGATGTTGTACTGGTCGACGTTCTCGTCCGTGAGGTTGATGGCCTCGAAGACGACGGCGATCTTGTCCGTCACCTGGTAGCCGAAGCCGGCGTCGAGTTGCCAGTAGTCGCTCGTGAACTGCGGGTTGCCCCGCAGGCTCGTGATCGAGGTCAGGAAGCTCTCGCGCTTGTTCCACGCGACGCGGGCGCTGACCTTGTACTTCTCGTAGAAGATCACCGCGTTGGTGGTGTTGCGCGACAGGCCCGGTACGTCGAACGCGACCCCGCTGCTCGGGTTGATGAACTCGGCGTCGGTGTCGACCCAGGTGTGGTTGAAGATCACGCCCAGACCGTCGAACGGCGAAGGCAGTTGCGTGAAGGCGTACTGCGCCGCGACCTCGATGCCGCCGATGAACGCCCCGTCCTCGTTGCTCGGCCCCTGGTATTGCAGCCGGACATTGCCGCCGGACTCCGGGTCGTACAGGGTGCGGCCGTCGGGCTCGACCCAGTCCCGGAGTTCGGTGATCTGGATGATGAACGAATCCACCTGCTTGCCGAATGCCTGCAGCGCGATGATCGCGTCGTCCGTCGGGTACCACTCGATCCCGATGTCCAGTTGCTCCGCGATGTAGGGCTCGAGGTTCGGGTCGCCCTCCTGGACGCGGCGCGTGGATGCGTGCTTGGTGCCGCCGGGGTTCAGGTCGACGAACGCGGGCTGCGTCATCACCTTGCCCCAGGCGAAGCGCGCGATCAGGTCCTCGCGCAGTTCGAACTTCAGGTTCAGCGACGGCAGCACTTCCGCGAACTTGTTGGGGTGCGCCTGGAACTCGGCGGGCCCGAGGTCGAACTCCCACACGCCCGCGTCTTCCAGGAAGACCATGGTTTCGACGGGCTGCACGTTGCCGGTGGAGGAGCGGTCGATCTGGATCCAGCGCGCGCCGACGTTGCCGGACCAGGGGAAGTCGCCGATCGTGCCGGACATCTCGATCATGAAGTACGCGGCCAGCGTATCCTCGGTGATGGTGAAGTCCTCGGCGTGCGCGGTATTCGCCGCTTCGAAGCGCACCGGGTCGATCTCGGCGCGGCGGTTGATGAGGTACTTGTCCCGGACGTCATCGTGATCGGGCAGGAGATATGCATCGGGCCAATCGGCGCCGCTGATGCCGCTGAAAAGACCGTCGACCGGCACGTTGTAGTGGTTGACGTCGGTCAGCTTCTCGCCCGGGAAGTCGCCGTACCGGGGCCCGAACGCAAAGCTGCGCCGCTTCCAGAAGCGCTCCCGGTCGCGGAAGCTCACGCCCGCGTGGAAGGCGGTGCCGTCGTCGAATTGGTAGGTGGCGTCGAAGCGGTACTGGGTTTCCGTGTCCTCGGAGATGTCCAGGCCTTCCCGGTAGAAGATGAAGTCGTACACGTTCGGGTCGAGCAGGTCAGCCTCGACGGTGATCTTCGGGATGTAGCCGTCCCGGATGTCGTACGTCAGGGGCACTGCGGGGATGTCGTAGTAGGTGTCGGGCCGGAATCGATCCCGGTCCCCCGTCGAGCGCGAGATGTCGAAGTTGAGCGTCCAGTTCTCCGTCGGCGTGAACTTCGCGTTCACGGCGAACTGGTCGGTCACGATGTCTTCGGTCCGCGGGCGCTGGAAGGGCCGTGGCCGGGAAGTCTCCGTGCGGATGTACGTCACGACCTGGTGCTCGTCGAGCATCACCTCGCTCGCGCCGTTCGCGAGCCCCGCCTGGTAGCGCCACGGCACCTGGAAGTCGTCGTAGTCGCGGTCCATCTGCGAATACAGGATGTCGACGGTGACGTCCCACTGCTCGTTCGGGCGCCACTGCAGCGCGGCACTCGCGTTGATCCGCTCGATGTCCTCGACCAGGACGCCCTGCCTGAGGTTGCCGGGCGCGTAGCCGCAACCGACGTTCGGGTTCGCGATGCCGGGTAGATCGCAGCCGCGCAGCAGTTCGCCGGTCGCGAGGTTGATGGCGTTGTTGAAGACCTTCGGCTCGTAGTCGGGAACGTTGAACCAGTCCTCCCGCGTGACGCGGTCGTCGCCGGCGACGCTGACCAGGAAGCCGAGCGTGTTGTCGGCGAACGAGTCGCTGTAGACCCCCGCGAAGCGGTAGCCGTTATCGTCGGCCAGGTCGTCGTCGGTCATGAAGACGTTGCCCGCGAGGACCCGCCGTCCGCCGTTGTCGAACGGCCGCCGGGTGCGGATGTTGATGGTGCCGCCCATGCCGCCCTCGAGCACGTTGGCCTGGGCCGACTTGTAGACCTCCACGGCCTGCACCAGTTCGGCCTGCATGGACTCGAAGCGGAATGTCCGCTGCTGGGTGTGGTCGCCGATGTTGCCGGCGAACGCCTGGGTGCCGCCGGACAGGGCGCCGCGGCCGTTGACCAGCACGCGCGTGAACTGCGGACCGAGACCCCGGATCGACACCTGCGCGCCCTCGCCGCGCATGCGGTCGATGGCGACGCCGGAGACGCGCTGCAGCGACTCGGCGAGGTTCTGGTCCGGGAACTTGCCGATGTCCTCGGCGACGAGCGCGTCCATGACGTTGTCGGCGTCGCGCTTCATGTCGATGGACTGGCGCAGACTGCCGCGGATGCCGGTGACGACGACCTCCTCGATGAGTTCCTCGTCGTCCTCGCCCTCGGCGAACACGACCTGAGCGCCCGGCAGGGCCAGGGCAAAAGCGGCGGCGAACGCGGTTGCGCGCCGCGTGATGCGGTAACCGAAATCCATGGGTACTCTCCCCTTCTCTCCCAACGTGGATTGAGACATGGCTACATCAAAGCGTCAAGCTCTTTCGACATAGTGATCAGGGCCGTGGACGCGGTCGCCGGGGGCGGTGCGCGTCAAAGAAAAGGGACGCCACGAGGCGTCCCTTTTAGGGGCGACCCTCGTGGTCGCCCGTGTCGCCGTCCTGCCTCGATTCGAGACGGGAGGGGACGAGCCCCTCCTACAGGCGGACCCTTACCCCCGCCTGCATGCGCCGCCCGCTGTTCGAGATGAAGTACATCTGCTCGAGTCGCGAGACCGGGCCGACGATGTTGTACTGGTCGACGTTCTCGTCGGTGATGTTGATGGCCTCGAAGACGACGGCGATCTTGTCCGTCACCTGGTAGCCGAAGCCGGCGTCGAGCTGCCAGTAGTCGCTCGTGAACAGCGGGTTGCCCCGGTCGGCCGCGATCGAGGTCAGGAAGCTCTCGCGCTGGTTCCACGCGACGCGGGCGCTGATCCTGTACTTCTCGTAGAAGATCACCGCGTTGGTGGTGTTCCGCGACAGCCCCGGCACGTCGAACGCGACGCCGCTGTTCGGGTTGATGAACTCGGCGTCGGTGTCGACCCAGGTGTGGTTGAAGATCACGCCGAAACCGTCCCAGGGCGAGGGCAACTGCGTGAACGAGTACTGCGCCGCGAACTCGATGCCGCCGATGAACGCTCCGTCCTCGTTGCTCGGACCCCGGTACAGCAGCCGGACGTCGCCGCCGGACTCCGGGTCGAACAGCGTGCTGCCGTCGGGTTCGAACCAGGTCCGCCGTTCGGTGATCTGGATGATGAACGAATCCACCTGCTTGCCGAACGCGTTCAGGGCCACGATCGCGTCGTCCATCGGGTACCACTCGATACCGATGTCCAGCTGCTCCGCGATGTAGGGCTCGAGTTGCGGGTCGCCCTCGTTCACCTGGCGCGAGGAGACGTGCTTGGTGCCGCCGGGGTTCAGGTCCGCAAACGCGGGCTGGGTCATCACCTTGCCCCATGCGAACCGCGCGATGAGGTCCTCGCGCAGTTCGAACTTCAGGTTCAGCGCCGGCAGCAGCTCGGCGAACTTGTTGTCGTGCGTCTGGAACTCCGCCGGCCCGAGCTGGAACTCCCACGCGCCCGCTGTCTCGTAGAAGACCATCTGCTCGACGGGCTGCACGTTGCCGGTGGAGGCGCGGTCGAGCTGGATCCAGCGCGCGCCGACGTTACCGGACCAGGGGAAGTCGCCGATCGTGCCGGACATCTCGACCATGAAGTACAGCGCGAGGGTATCCTCGTTGATGAAGAACTCCTCCGCATGCGCGGTGTGCACCTCCTCGAAGCGACTCGGGTCGATTTCGTCGCGGCGCCCGATGAGGTACTTGTCTCGCACGTCGTCCTGATCCTGTATGAGCCAGGGCTGGGGCCAGTCGGCGCCGTCGATGCCGGAGAAGGCGTTGTCCGGGTTGCGCTGGTGCCGGACATCCGTCAACTTGGTGCCTCCCGCGGCGAAATCGCCGTAGCGGGGACCCATCCTGTAACCCCTCCGCCGCCACGTGCGCTCCCGGTCCCGGAAACTCAGGCCCGCATGGAAGGCGGTGCCGTCGTCGAAGTGGTAGGTGGCGTCGAAGCGGTACTGGGTTTCCTGGTCCGTGGATGTGCGTGTCTGGGTCGAGAAGACCTGAAGGTTGTAGTCGTTCGGGTCGAGCAGGTCCTTGTAGACGTTGATCTTCGGGATATAGCTGTCGCGGATGTCGTAAGTCAGGGGCACGGCCGGGATGTCGTAGTAGCTCTCGTGGTAGGACGAGACACGGTCCCCGGACGACCGCGAGACGTCGAAGTTGAGCGTCCAGTTCTCCGTCGGCGTGTACTTCGCGTTCACGGCGAACTGGTCGGTCGTAGGGTCTTCGACCCGGGGACGATTTCTCGGTCGTGGCCGCGCCCTCTCCGTGCGGATGTACGTCACGATCTGGTTCTCGTTGAGCAGCACCTCGCTCGCGCCGTTCGCGAGCCCCGCCTGGTAGCGCCACGGAATCTGCCAGTCGTCGTAGTCGCGGTCCATCTGCGAATACAGGATGTCGGCGGTGACGTCCCACTGCTCGTTCGGCCGCCACTGCAGCGCGGCGCTGGCGTTGATGCGCTGGATGTCCTCGATGAGGATGCCCTGGCGGAGGTTGCCCGGCGCGTAACCGCAACCGACGTCGGGGTTCTCGACGCCGGGCAGGGCGCAGCCGCGCAGCAACTCGCCGGTCGCCAGGTTGATGGCGTTGTTGAAGACCTTCGGCTCGGAGTCGGAAACGTTGAACCAGTCCTCCCGCGTGACGCGGTCGTCGCCCGCGACGCTGACCAGGAAGCCGAGCGTGTTGTCCGCGAACGAGTCGCTGTAGACCCCCGCGAAGCGGTAGCCGTTGTCGTCGGCCAGGTCGTCGTCGGTCATGAAGACGTTGCCCGCCATGATCCGCCGACCGCCGTTGTCGAACGGCCGCCGCGTCCGGATGTTGATCGTGCCGCCCATGCCGCCTTCCATGAGGTTGGCCTGGGCAGACTTGTAGACCTCCACCGCCTGCACCAGTTCGGCCTGCATCGACTCGAAGCGGAAGGTCCGCTGCTGGCTGTGGTCGCCGGTGCCGCCGGCGAACGCCTGCGTGCCGCCGGACAGCGCGCCGCGGCCGTTGACCAGCACGCGGGTGAACTGCGGACCGAGACCGCGGATCGACACCAGCGCGCCCTCGCCGCGCATGCGGTCGATGGCGACGCCGGAGACGCGCTGCAGCGACTCGGCGAGGTTCTGGTCCGGGAACTTGCCGATGTCCTCCGCGACGAGGGCGTCCATGACGTTGTCGGCGTCGCGCTTCATGTCCAGCGACTGGCGCAAACTGCCGCGGATGCCGGTGACGACGACCTCCTCGATCAGTTCCTCGTCGTCCTCGCCCTCGGCGAACACGACCTGCCCCCCCCCCGGCAGGGCGAGGGCAAAAGCGGCGGTGAACAGGGCTGCGCGTCGGGTGAGGCGGTGATGCGGATGCATGGGTGCTCCCCCCTTCTCTCTAATTCGAATTGAGATGCGACTATATTAAAACATCAAGCCCAATCGACATAGTGACGCTGCGCGTAAAGAGAAGGGACGCCACGAAGGCGTCCCTATGCCAATCTTCCTCTCCTACCCGGCAGTTTCGCGTCAGCGAAACTGCCAACGCGACCGCCAGGTCGCGCCGGGACGGGACAAGCCCGTCCTACAGGCGGACGCGTACGCCGGCCTGCATGCGGCGACCGCTGTTCGAGATGTAGTAGAGCTGCTCGAGCTGGGAGACCGGGCCGACGATGTTGTACTGGTCGACGTTCTCGTCGGTGATGTTGATGGCCTCGAAGACGACCGAAATCTTGTCCGTCACCTGGTAGCCGAAGCCCGCGTCGAGCTGCCAGTAGTCGCTCGTGAACTGCGGGTTGCCGCGGAGGCTCGAGATCACCGTCAGGAAGCTCTCGCGCTTGTTCCACGCGACGCGGGCGCTGACCTTGTACTTCTCGTAGAAGATCACGGCGTTCGTGGTGTTGCGCGACAGGCCCGGCACGTCGAACGCGACCCCGCTGCTCGGGTTGATGAACTCGGCGTCGGTGTCGACCCAGGTGTGGTTGAAGATCACGCCGAAACCGTCGAACGGCGAGGGCAGTTGCGTGAAGGCGTACTGCGCCGCGAACTCGATGCCGCCGATGAAGGCGCCGTCCCCGTTGCTCGGACCCTGGTACAGCAGGAAGAGGTTGCCGCCGGACTCCGGGTCGTACAGGGTGCTGCCGTCGGGCTCGAACCAGTCCCGTTGCTCGGTGATCTGGACGATGAACGACTCCACCTGCTTGCCGAACGCCTGCAGCGCGACGATCGCGTCGTCCGTCGGATACCACTCGAGGCCGATGTCCAACTGCTCCGCGATGTAGGGCTCGAGATTCGGGTCGCCTTCCTGGACGCGGCGTGTACCGGAGTGCTTGGTTCCCCCGGGGTTCAGGTCGGCGAACGCGGGCTGCGTCATCACCTTGCCCCAGGCGAAGCGCGCGATCAGGTCCTCGCGCAACTCGAACTTCAGGTTCAGGGACGGCAGCACCTCGGCGAACCGGTTGCCGTGCGTCTGGAACTCGGCGGGTCCCAGGTCCATCTCCCAGATGCCCGCGGCTTCCAGGAAGACCATCTGCTCGACGGGCTGCACGTTGCCGGTGGAGTCGCGGTCCACCTGAATCCAGCGCGCGCCGACGTTGCCGGACCAGGGGAAGTCGCCGATGGTGCCGGACATCTCCACCATGAAGTACAGGGCCAGGGTGTCTTCGGTGATCGTGAAGTCCTCCTCGTGCGCGGTGGCCGCCGCGGTGAATCGGGCGGCCGGGATCTCGTCGCGGCGCGCGACGAAGTAGGTGGCCCGGACATCCTCGTGATCGGGCAGGAGCCAGGACTTGGGCCACGTGCCGGTGCCGCTGATGCCGGAAAAGGCATCGTCGACCGGCAGGGGGTAGTGGTTGACGTCGGTCAGCCGCTCGCCCGCGAAATCACCCCAGCGCGGGCCGAAGCTCAGGCTTCTCCGCTGCCAGAAGCGCTCCCGGTCGCGGAAGCTCAGGCCCGCGTGGAAGGCGGTGCCGTCGTCGAAGTGGTACGTGGCGTCGAAGCGGTACTGCGTTTCCGTGTCCTCGGCAATGTTCGTGCCCTCCCCGAAGACGATGAACTGGTAGACGTTCGGGTCGAGCAGGTTCTCTTCGATGGTGATCTTCGGGACATAGCTGTCGCGGATGTCGTAAGTCAGGGGGACGGCCGGAATGTCGTAGTAGTTGTCGCGGTGGAAACGAGTCCGGTCCCCGGTGCTGTGCGAGACGTCGAAGCTGAGCGTCCATTTCTCCGTCGGCGTGTACTGCGCGTTCACGGCGAACTGCTGGCTCTCGATGTCCTCGACACGGGGGCGCTGGAACGGACGCGGGCGTGCGGTTTCCGTGCGCATGTACGTCACGATCTGGTTCTCGTTGATCAGGACCTCGCTCGCGCCGTTGCCGAGTCCCGCCTGGGAGCGCCACGGCACCTGGAAGTCGTCCATGTCGCGGTCCATCTGCGAGTGCAGGACATCGACGGTGACGTCCCACTGCTCGTTCGGGCGCCACTGCAGCGCGGCGCTGGCGTTGATCCGCTCGACGTCCTCGAGGACGACGCCCTGGCGGATGTTGCCGGGCACGTAGCCGCAGCCGCGGTCGGGGTTTGCGATACCGGGCAGGCTGCACCCCTTGAGCGGCTCGCCGGTGGCCAGGTCAGTGGCCCGGTTGAAGATCTGCGGCCGGTAGTCGACGATGTTGAACCAGTCCTCGCGCGTGGTCCGGTCGTCGCCCGCGACACTCACCAGGAAGCCGAGCGTGTTGTCGGCGAACGCGTCGCTGTAGACCCCCGCGAAGCGGTAGCCGTTCTCGTCGGCCAGGGCGTCGTCGGTCATGAACGCGTTGCCCGCGATGATCCGCCGTCCGCCGTTGTCGAACGGGCGCCGGGTGCGGATGTTGAGCGTGCCGCCCATGCCGCCCTCCATGAGGTTGGCCTGCGCCGACTTGTACACCTCGACCGCCTGCACCAGTTCGGCCTGCATGGACTCGAACCGGAAGGTCCGCTGCTGGCTGTGGTCGCCGATGTTGCCCGCGAACGCTTGGGTGCCGCCGGACAGCGCGCCGCGGCCGTTGACCTGCACGCGGGTGAACTGCGGACCGAGGCCGCGGATCGAGACCTGGGCGCCCTCGCCGCGCATGCGGTCGATGGCGACGCCGGAGACGCGCTGCAGCGACTCGGCGAGGTTCTGGTCCGGGAACTTGCCGATGTCCTCGGCGACGAGGGCGTCCATGACGTTGTCGGCGTCGCGCTTCATGTCGAGGGACTGGCGAAGGCTCCCGCGGATGCCGGTGACGACGACTTCCTCGATGAGTTCCTCGTCGTCTTCGCCCTCTGCAAGGGCGATCTGCGTGCCTGGCAGGGCCAGGGCGAAAGCGGCGGCGAACGCGGTCGCGCGCCGTATCAAGCGGTGACTCGGATCCATGGGTGTTCCTCCCTCTCCTCTGCCCCAATTGATACACGGCTACAATGAAGCGTCAAGCTCGACGGATGTCGTTTGTCGCTCCTGTTCGGAACGGGGACGGGCGTGCAGAGGCATCCCGCAAAAGAAAAGGGACGCCAACTGGCGTCCCTTGTAGGGGCGACCCTCGTGGTCGCCCGTTCCGTCGTCCTGCCTCGATTCGAGACGGGACGGGTCAAGCCCGTCCCCTACAGGCGGACCCGAATACCCGCCTGCATGCGCCGTCCGCTGTTCGAGATGAAGTAGAGCTGCTTCAACTGCGACACGGGGCCGACGATGTTGTAGCGGTCGACATTCTCGTTGGTGAGGTTGATGCCCTCGAACACCACCGAGATGTTGTCCGTGATCTCGTAGCCGAATCCGGCGTCGAGCTGCCAGTACGGGTTGGTGAACTCGGGGTTGGAGCGCGTGCTCGACACCCGGAGCAGGAAGCCGTCCCGGCGGTTCCAGGCGATCCGGCCGCTGAACTTGTACTTCTCGTAGAAGATCACGGCGTTGGTCGTGTGCTCGGAGAGGCCCGGCACGTCGAACGCGGCGCCGCTGTTCGGGTTCACGAATTCGGCGTCGGTGTCCACCCAGGTGTGGTTGAACTGCACGCCGAGGCCGTCGAAGGGCGAGGGCAACTGCGTGAACGCATATTGCGCGGCGACTTCCAAGCCGCCGATGAAGGCGCCTTCCTCGTTGCGCGGGCCCTGGTACTGGAGCCGCACGTTGCCGCCGCTCTCCGGGTCCGGGATCGGGGCGTTCGTGTTGGGATCGATGAACTCGATGAGTTCCGTCACCGTGATGATGAACGAGTTGACCTCCTTGCCGAACGCGTGCAGCGCGATGATCGCGTCGTCCGTCGGGTACCACTCGATGCCGATGTCCAGTTGCTCGGCGACGTAGGGCTCAAGAAACGGGTTGCCTTCGTTGACGCGGCGCGTGGACGCGAGCTTGAACCCGCCCGGGTTCAGGTCGTTGAACGCGGGCTGCGACATCACCTTGCCCCAGGCGAAGCGCCCGACCAGGTCGTCGCGCAGGTCGAACTTCAGGTTGAGTGCCGGGAGTACCTCGGCGAAGCGGTTGCTGTGCGTCTGGAACTCGGCCGGCAGGAGCAGGAACACGAAGACCCCCGACGCCTCGGAGAAGACGACGTTGTCGATCGGCTGGACGTTCCCCGTCGAGTCGCGCTCCACGCGCACCCAGCGGGCGCCGGCGTTGCCCGACCAGGGGATGTCCCCGATGCTGCCGGCCATCTCCAGCATGAAATACGCGCCCAGCGTGTCCTCTTCGACAATGAAGTCCTCCGAGGATGCCGAGTCCGCCGCGGTGAAACGTTCGGGCGGAATCTCGTCCCGGCGGTCGACCAGGTAGGTCTGCCGCACGGAGTCGGGATCGGCCGACAGCCACTGCTTCGGCCAGGTGTCGGAACCGTCGATGCCGGACCAGGCGTCGTCGACGGGCAGTTCGTGCCAGTCGACGGCCGTCAGCGGTTCGCCGATGAAGTCGCCGAAGCGGGTGCCGATCGCGATGCCGCGCCGCAGGTACATGCGCTCCTGCGAGCGGAAGCTGATGCCGGCGTGGAACGCCGTGCCGTCATCGAAGTGGTACGTGCCGTCCGCGCGGAACTGCGTTTCCTCGTCCTCCGAGAGGTTCACCTGGTCCTGGAAGAACGAGAACGTGTAGACGTTCGGGTCCGACAGGTCGGCGTCGACGGAGATCTTGGGGATGTAGCTGTTGTTGATGTCGTACGTCGCGGGCGCACCCCCGGCGATGTCGTAGTAGGTGGTCGTCTGGATCTCGTCGACTTCGCCGGTCGCGTGGGACAGGTCAACGTTGAACTCGAGCCGCTCGGTCGGCGTGAACTTGAAGTTCAGGGCGAACTGCTGCTGCTGGGTCTCGGTGTCGAAGTCGCGCGGGAACGGCCGCGGGCGGGAACCCGTGGTCGCGAAGTACGTGGTGACGTCGTTCTCGTTCAGGTGCACCTCGGTGGCGCGCCCGGCGAGTCCGGCCTGCGTGCGCAGGGGGTTCTGGTAGTCGGTGTACTGGCGCTCGAGTTCCGAGTGCAGCAGGTCGAGGGTGATCTCGAGGTCCTCGTTCGGGCGCCACTGCAGGGCCGACGAGAGATTGATGCGCTGCTTCTCCTCGATCACGATGCCCATGCGGACGTTGCCGCCGGTGTAACCGCAGCCGACGTTGGGGTTCGCCACGCCCGGCAGGTCGCAGCCGCGCAGCAGGTTGCCGTTCTGGTCGACCGCGTTGCGGAAGATCTTGGGCTCGTAGTCAGGAATGTTGAACCAGTCTTCGCGGGTGGTCCGGTCGTCGGCCGCGAGGCTGACCAGGACGCCGAAGGTGTTGTCGGCGAAGGTGTCGCTCCAGACGCCGGCGGCGCGGTAGCCGTTGTCGTCGGCCAGGTCGTCGTCGGTCACGAAGGCATTGCCGGCCAGAATGCGTTGCCCGCCGTTGTCGAACGGCCGGCGCGTGCGGATGTTGATGGTGCCGCCCATGCCGCCCTCGAGCAGGTTGGCCTGGGCCGACTTGTAGACCTCGACGGCCTGCACGAGTTCGGCCTGCATGCCCTCGAAGCGGAAGGCGCGGTCGCCGGTCAGCCCGCCGATGGCCCCGGCGAAGGAGCCGCCCGCGCCGGAGAGGGCGCTGCGGCCGTTGACCTGGACGCGCACGAACTGCGGGCCGAGGCCGCGGATCGAGACCTGGGAGCCCTCGCCGCGGACGCGGTCGATGGCCACGCCGGGCACGCGCTGCAGCGACTCGGCGAGGTTCTGGTCCGGGAACTTGCCGATGTCCTCGGCGACGAGCGCGTCGACGATGTTGTCGGCGTCGCGCTTCATGTCGATGGACTGGCGGATGCTGCCGCGGATACCGGTGACGACGACTTCCTCGATGATGCTGTCGTCGTCCTCTCCTTCCGCGAATGCGACTTGCGCGCCGGGAAGGGCGAGCAGGAAGGCGGCGGCGCATACGAAAGCGCGCCCGCCCGCGAACGGTCGGTCAATCTTCATGCGATGGTCCTCTCTCCAACCGGCTAATGAGACACGAAGAGCCGTACGCAGGTCAACCTTGGAGGCCGGACGGAGGGGTCGCCGTCACGGGCCCGGCTCGTGCCAGATGGGCGAACTCCAGGCACGCTCCTGGTGCGTGGCGTGCAGGTCCGGGTTGGGCGCGATGCCGAGGCGCAGGGCGTCCCACGTCGACCACCGGCAACTCGGGTTCTCGAGTACGCGAACGTAGTAGAAGGCCTGCTGGCCGGGATCGAAAGCCGTGTCGCGCCACACCGCCGAAAGCTCCACGTCGCCCCTGTCCCGCGTGACGCTGCAGTCCGCGAGGTTCACCCCCGCGCCGTTGTCCGGGCAGCGATGGGTGGCCGGGTCCGGGTTCAGGCCGTCGGAACAGGCGACGTCAAAGACCTGCTCGCGCGCTTCGCCGTCCTCGACCCAGCCCTTGACGATCTGCAGCCGCTGCAGCCAGCCCTCGTGCGGGTCGCGTGCCGCCCAGGCCAGGAAGCTCGGGGAACCTTCGTTGGTCTCCGGCAGCATGGCGCCCATGGGGACGCCGTGGGCGTATGCCTGCGCCAGCCAGTCCGGAGCCTCCGCGATGCCGTCCGGCAGTTCGAAGCCGCCGAACAGGCGCACGCGGATGCGCGGCCCGGACGTGGCGAACGTCTCGCGCCGGCGCATGGCGTCGTAGAGCGCTTCGCGGGTGTTCCCGTCCGCCCAGACCCCGGCGAGCCCGCCCGTGCCGTGGGTCGCCTGGCGCGGCGTCCAGAAGCCTTCCCAGCTCGCGTTCGGATCGGCGTGGTCGGGGTATGCCGAGCCCCTGGAAACGGGCGTGTTGGGGTTGCCGCTGAAGTGGTTGTCCTCCTCGTACGGCCCCGCGGAGACGTGGGAATCGGAAGCGCCGATGGCCCCTAGCTGGTAGGGGTTGAAGCCGTCGCTGGCCTGCATCTCGAGGCCCGTCAGCAGGGCGTCGCGCCAGTAACCGCCCTTGAACACCGAGATCGGGTCCGTGTTCTCGCGTCGGTTCAGGTAGTACTGCACGATCTGGAAGTCGGCCCACTCGTCGTTCGGGGAGAGGGACGGGTGCGTCTCCGAGGTGCCCTTCTGCTGGGAGATCTCGGCGATGGGTTCGTTGCGCATGCGCTTCTCTGCCCACGCGGCGTCGATGGGGATGCCCTTCCAGGTGGTCTCCATGAAGGCGAGGCCGTCGCTCTGGTTCATGTTGTGCGGGATGGCGAGGGCCTCGATGCCCTGTTCCCGGAGCGCGTCGAGCCAGGTCCACAGGTCCTCCGGGTCGCCGGAATCCCGCGAGCCGAAGGGCAGTTCCGGTGCGTCGCCGCGGAAGACCACGTTCCGGTGCAGGTGGCGGTTGCCCGGCGTCGGGGTGTACTCGTACCCGATGAAGGTGGTGAACGTGCCCGGGTCGTTGTGACGCTCGGCCGCTGCGATGCTCTTCGCCCAGGCGTGCGCGATGACCGCGGGGCCCACGAGCTCGTGGTTCTCGTCGCCGAGGGCGAACAGGGCAGCGATGACGTCGGCCAGCGCGTTGGACGCCGACGAGAGCCGGTCGGCTTCGGGATGGCCGTAGGTCGGGCTCGTCGGGTCGAGCAGCGCCTCGTTCGCGCCGAGATACGCCGCGTGGTCGCTCACCATGAGGAAGTCGAGCGGCGGCCCGGAGATCCGGAGCATCGTGCCGTCCGGGTGGGGGATCGCCCCGCCCTTCGCGTAGTCGTAGGCGTGGTCGGGCGTGGTCCGCACGGCGCCGGCCATGAAGGCATCCATCGAGTACACGGTGTGGATGTGGGTGTCGCCGAAATAGGCGTTGCGCTCGGGGCCTTCCGCGGTTTCTCCGGCACAGACCCCAGCGGTCGCTAGCGCCGCGAGGAGTGTCGTCATCGTCTGTCTCATGTTCCCCTCCGCTTGTTCCCGCTTCGCTATCCGAGGTTGCCGAGCCACTCGGCGATCCCGCTGCCGATCTCGTCCGGGGAGTCTTCCTGGACGAAGTGCAGGCCCCGCACCGTGATTTCCGTCTGGTTGGGCCACGTACGGCAGAACTCCCGCTGGCCGCCCGTCAGGATCGCGCCGGGCTCCGCGTTCACGAACAGCTTCGGCACGTCGCTGGCCGCGAGCCACTCCGCATAGGCTGCCGCGATCTCGCACACGTCTTCAGGTTCGCCGGCGATGGGGATCTGCCGGGGCCACGTCAGCGTCGGCCGGCGGCTCTCGCCCGGCGTCAGGTAGGGGCGCCGGTAGGCGTTCAACTCGGCGTCGCCGAGCTTGCGCATGACGGACCCGGGCAGGACGCGTTCGACGAACAGGTTGCGTTCGAGCACCAGGTCCTCCCCGGCGTCGGAGCGGAAACCCTGGAAGATGCCGGCCGCTGCCTCCGGCCAGTCGTCCCAGTTCGGGATCGGCCGCACGATGCCTTCCATGTAGGCGATGCCGCGCACCGCGTCGGCATGACGGCGCGCCCAGTCGAAACCGAGCGCGGAGCCCCAGTCGTGGACCACCAGCGTCACGTTCTCCGTCACGCCGAGGGCCTCGAGCAGCGCGTCGAGGTACTCCCGGTGCTCCACGAAGCGGTAGCGGTCGGGTCCGGAGTCGTCAAGCTTGTCCGAGTCGCCCATCCCGATCAGGTCGGGCGCGATGCAGCGGCCGAGACCCTCGAGGTGGGGGATGACGTTACGCCACAGGTACGACGATGTCGGGTTGCCGTGCAGCAGGACGATCGGGTCGCCGCTGCCGGCCTCCACGTACGCCATGCGTTTCCCGAGCACCTCCGCGTGCTGTTTCGGGTAGCGCTCGAGGCCAGACACGTCGGGGCCGGGTTCGAGGCCGGGCAGGAACATCGCGTTGGCGCCCGGTGCGTGCTCGACGCGGATCGGGACGATCTCGGCGTAGGCGTCGCTCGCCCACCAGGCCTGGAGGTCCTCCATGGTGGAGAAGCGGATGATCACGTTCTGGTTCGGCGGCTCGTCGCCGTCCGCGCGCTCGGCGGGTCCGGCCGCGAGGATCCAGCCGCCGTAGGGCTTGATGGTCCGGAGGATCCCGCGCTGGTACGCGCGAAAGCCGTCCGGGTTCTTGATCTGGAGGTGGGCGACGAGGAAGGCGGCCATGGTTGCTCCGTGGTTGCTCGGGTCGTGATTGACGAAGCGCCGCATGCTTTCACACGCGACGCGCGCAGTCACGCGGGCGGCGTGCGCGCGACCGCCCAGATGCGCACGGTGCGGACCCCGGCGGCCAGCAGCGTCCGCGCGATCTCGGCGGCGGTCGCCCCGGTGGTGAGCACGTCGTCGACGATGGCGACATCGGCGCCCGCCAGGCCCTCTCCGCAGCGGAAGGCGTCCCGGAGGCCGCGGCGCCGGGACGCCGCGTCGAGGGATTGCTGCGGAGGGGTGTGGCGGACCCGGGTGACGCTGCGGTAGTCGACCGGCAGACCGCTCGGGCGCGCGAGGCGTGCCGCCAGGAGCGCGGCCTGGTTGTAGCCTCTGGCCACCCGCCGCCGCCAGGTGAGGGGTACCGGGACCAGGACGTCCGGCGGCGGCGCCGCGCGGAACGCGTCGAGGGACAGGTGCGCCAGCACGCGCGCCTCGAGGAGTCCGTTGCCGCGTTTCAGCCCGTGGATCAGCCGCGTGAGGGGCGGCCGGTACAGGAACGGGGCGACGGCCGCTGCGTAGGGCGGCGGGGCGAGCTGGCAGGCGGGGCACGTCCCGCCGGGAACGGGCGTCGGCCCCGCGCAGCGCGGGCAGGGGTCGACGTTGCGCGGGAGGTCGGACTCGCAGGCCGCGCAGAGATCGAGGGGCCGGCCGGTCCGGCTCCGGCACAGGACGCAGACGCCCGGCATGAGGCGCCAGAGGAAGTTGGGCATCGCCCGGCGAGCGTGGACGTTTCGGCCGTGCGATCGCAAGGAACCCGCGGTCGCCCGGATGGCGCCGTGGGAAAGTCGCCCGGGTCAGTGCACGCCGTCGACGATGTCGTCGAGGAAGGCGCTCGCCCCGTCGTCCGTGAATCCTGTCAGGAAGGTCTTGGTGCGGTCGGGGAGGTCCGGCCCGGTTTCGAGCCAACGCGTGTCGGCGCTGTCCGGTGAATCGACGAAGCGCCAGCCCCGGGTCTCGCCGACGTAGCGCTCGGGATGCAGGAGCCAGTCGATCGCCGCCGAGTCCCAGGGATGGAAGCCGGTCTCGCCGGGGAACGTGCGTTGCCAGTACTCGAGCCAGGGCCGGGTGCGCGGGAGGAAGTGCTCCCGGATCGCCGACGGACGGAGGCGCTCGAGGTCCGCGGCTCCGAGGGACACCTGGCTCGTCAACTCGAACCCGGCCATCGTGACCGGTACCCCGTGTTCGAGGAGCGCGCGGGCGGCGCCGGGGTCCTGCTCCACGTTGAAGTCGTTGACCGGCCCCTTCCCGTGCAGGAAGAAGCGGTTGCCGACGCTGCGGCCGCCGACGATGACGACGGACAACGCGTCGGCGAGGTGTTCGGGATAGCGCCGGGCCAGGAGGCCGAGGTTGGTCAGCGGGCCGATGGCCGCGATGTGAACGGGTTGACGGGCCAGGACGTCCGCCATGAACTCCACCGCATCGTTGGTTTCGCCGAGGTTGCCGGACAGCGGTTCGGCGGCGCCGGCCGCGACGGGCACGGCACGGCCTTTCAGGGCGACGATCTCGCGGGCTACCGGGTCGGCCAGCGCGAGCGGTGCGTTGCCGAACACCGTCGTGATGCCGATGACGTCGATCCCGGGCGTGTTGAGCGCCGCCACGATGGCGTAGGCGTCGTCGACGTCGCGCGGTCGCCCCTCGTGTTCCACCCCGAGGGCGACGTCCGTGTCGATGATCAGGGGCAGCGTCATCCGGTGACCAGGTGGACCGCCTGGTCGATCCAGCGGCCCTTGGCGCGGATGTCCGCGTCGAGGGGCAGTTGGGCGACGCCGAGCAGGCGCCGGAGGATCTCGATGCCGGCGAATCCGTTTGCCGCGGCGCCGTCGAATCCAGGGGGCGGGGCATAGGGGTCGGGGACCTGCGGGGCATGGCCGGTCAGGACCAGGTGGGCCAGCAGCACGCCGACATCGAACTCGGGCGGCCCCACGAACGCGAACTCCGGATCGATGACCTTCGGCCCGTCCGCGTGGCGCAGCCAGCTTCCCGGGTAGAAATCGCCGTGCAGGAGCGCGCCGGTTCGGGCGCCGAGATAGAGGGCGCCCAGCTCGCGGGCGCGGTTCATCACGGCGTCGTCGGCGCTCACGAGCCGCTGGAGGACGCGGAGCCCCGGCGTGATCCCTTCGAGATCGAGCCCGTTGTCCGCCACGAAGGGAATCTCGAAGATGTGGGCATGGTTCAGGGCCCGCATGTCGGCGTTCTCGAACACCGGGTCGGCGCAGGTGCGTGCGTGGAGCCTGGCGAGCCAGTCCGCCAGGGCATCCAGCCCCGCAAGGTCCCCGTCGCGGTAGGCCGACGTGAAGTCCGCGGCCGTGCCGAGATCCTCGAAGGCGAGCAGGTGGTGCTCCGCGACGTGTCCGAGGCAGGCCGGCATCGCGCCGGCGAGTCCCGGGCAGGCGGCTACTTCGCGGTAGAAGGCGGCCTCTACCCGGTCGCGCGCGTGGGGCGCCGGGATCTCGGGATACTTCGCGACGAACGGCACGGACTGCTTGAGGACGATCGACCGCCGGCGGGTCGCCACGCGCAGGGTGCGGTTCATGTTGCCGGCGCCGGCGGGCGCCGCGGAGAGGACCTCGTCTTCGGCGTCCAGCCAGCCGGCATGGCGCGCGACCTCGACCACCGCGTCGAGGTCGCCGGGGACGAGGTCCATCAGCGGATGGCGACCGGGTTGATGACCGCCTGCACGGCCCCCTCGAAACGCGGCTGGCCCAGCACGAACAGGAACTCCCAGGCCTGGTCCGCCGCGAGGGCGCGCGTGTCCATGTTCTCCAGGATGTAGACGCCGTTCTTCGCGAGCAGTTCCACGTGCACCGGGAACGCCAGTTCCGGATCCTCGTGCGGGATGGCCTCCAGGCCCCAGGTGTCCGACCCGACGGCGACGACGTCCAGGCCCGCCAGGTACTGCGCGCCGTCGACGCCGAGCCCCGGCTCGCCGCCCATGAAGGTCGCGTTGTCGACGCCGGAGTGGTTCAGCCAGCCGGTGTGGAACAGCACCACGTCGCCGCGGCCGATGGTGACGCCCTGCGCGTCGGCCCGAGCCCGGATCTCCGCGGAGTTGAACGCCGTGCCGGGCGGCAGCGGGTGCTCCCCGTAGTGCGCAGCCATGTCGAGCAGGACGCCGCGGGTCACGATGGGCGGCAGCCTGTCGATCGACAGCGCCGTGAGTCCCCGCGGCGTGACGAAGTCCTTCGCCCGGTGGCCGTTGTAGTAGACGTGGTCGGCGCCGAGGTGCCCGAGCCCGTCGATCTGGCTGCCGATGCCCATCCACGTATAAAGGAGGTCGTCGTTGCCCGTGGCGCGGTTCGATCCCATGGTGGGGCCGGTGTCCTGCCCGGGCTGGATGATGGTGATCGCATAGTGCCGCGGCGGGTAAGCCGGCGACTCCCAGCCGGTGACTACGCCGAGGGGATAGGCCTGCCCGGTCTGCACGAGTTGCGCGGCCTGGACGACCTTCTCCGGCGACAGGAAGTTGATGGCGCCCAGCGTATCGTCGGCGCCGTGCTTCGAGGGAACCCAGTCCTGTGCGCCGGCCGTCCCGGCGGCCCCCGCGAAAACGAAAGGGACGAACACGAAGAGGATGAATCGCATGCCTGCCTCCCATCACGCGCAAAGCGTCGGCGGATGATACGGCAGGGCTCCGTGATTTCCGTGATAGCGTGTCCCCGAAGAAGCTCCGGAGATGCTCGTGATGCGCCAAACCGCCAGTTGCTGTCTCGCCGTGCTCGCGGCGTTGGGTTGCCTGGGCGCGCTGGACGCGCTGGGTGCACCGGAGCCGGATCGGCGTCCCAACGTCGTCCTGATCCTGGCCGACGACCTCGGCTACGGGGACGTGTCCGCTTACGGCAGCCGCATGGCGACCCCGAACATCGACCGCATCGGCCGCGAGGGCGCCGTCTTCACGCAGGGCTACGTGACGACTCCGGTGTGCTCGCCGTCGCGGGCCGCCCTCCTGACCGGGCGCTACCAGCAGCGGTACGGGTTCGAGTACAACGCGCGAGAGGCGGATGACGTGCCCGACGTGGGACTGATCGCCGGCGAGCGGACGCTCGCCGACTACCTTGGAAACGCGGGCTACGCGACCGGGCTGGTCGGAAAATGGCACCTCGGGTTCAAGGACGAGCACTACCCGACGAACCGGGGCTTCGACGAGTTCTACGGTCACCTGGCGGGCGGGACGAGTTTCCTCAACGTGGCATCCCGGGGCGCCGTTTCGCTGCCGAGCGAGGCCGCCCGGCGCGAACGCCATCCGGGCGACCCGCGCACGGACCTCGTCGTGCGCGGCACCGAACCGCCGTCGCACCCCGGGCGGCGGAACGGCAACCGTATCCTGCGCGGGCCTGAGGCGACGGTGGTCCGGGAGGCCCGCTACATCACGGACGTGTTCGGCGACGAGGCGGTGGACTTCGTCGAACGGCATCGGGACGAGCCGTTCTTCCTGTACGTGCCCTTCAACGCCCCCCACTCGCCCTTCCAGGTGACGCAGCGCTACTACGACCGGTTCCCGGACGTCGAGAACGAACTGCAGCGCATCTACTTCGGAATGATCGCCGCCCTCGACGACGCGGTGGGCCGCATCCTCGACGCCCTGGACACGCACGGCATCGCGGACGACACGCTGGTGATCTTCCTGTCCGACAACGGGTGCGCGGCCTACTTCCAGGGCCTGTGCTCCTGCGATCCGCTGTCGGGGGGCAAGCTCACCTACTATGAAGGCGGTATCCGCGTGCCCTACCTGTTGCGCTGGCCCGGCAAAGTTGGGGCCGGCACGCGTATCGCGGAACCCGTGTCGGCGCTCGACATCCTGCCCACCGTCCTCGCCGCCGCGGAGACGCCGTTGCCGGAGGACACGGAGCTGGACGGCTTCGACCTCGCCCCGCTGCTCGACGGCCGTCCGGGGCGCTGGGGGCATGACCGGTTCGTGTGGCGCAACTATCCGACGGTGACGGTGCGCCGGGATGCGATGAAGCTCATCAAGCCGCACCAGGACCGGCCTGGCGGCTTTCTCTACGATCTGTCTGCCGACCCGCGGGAGCAGGACGATCTGGCGGCCGCGCAACCGGACGTGGTCGCCTCGCTCGAGGCTGTGATCGAGGACTGGCGGACCATCACCGTCGAGCCGCTTTGGACCCGGCGCCCGCCGGTGACCTACTCGGTCTGCGGCATCGAACCGATCGGCTTCGAAATCTGAGTCCGGCGGCGCCGGGCCGGCGTCAAGCGTCGCCGAGCGCGTGCTCGAGCTTCTGGCGTATCCCGCCGAAGTCGCCGTTCGACATCACCACGACGTGAGTGGCGCGGCGCGTGGGACGCGTCACGCGGTCGACGATGGCGTCGATGTCGTCGAGGAGCGTGGCGGGGACCACGCTCTTGCGGACCAGTTCGTTGAGATCCCAGCGGATGGTCCGCGCGCGGTACCAGATCACCTCGTCCGCAGGCGCACAGCAGTGAGCGAGGTCCTTGCGCAGCGCGCCGAGCGACATCGTGTGCGTGCGCGGTTCCACGACCGCGACGATGCGCTGCGTACCGACGCGGTGACGCAGCGCCTGCAGCGTGGAGCGGATCTCCGTCGGGTGGTGGGCGAAGTCGTCGTACACCCGCACGCGGCCCTTCTGGGCGAACAGTTCCAGGCGGCGGCGCACACCGGCGAACGATGACAGCGCATCCACCGCCGTCTCGGGCGGAACGCCGGCATGACGGGCGGCCGCGACGGCGGTGAGTGCGTTGGACACGTTGTGGGCTCCGAGGAGCGACCACTCGACCCGCCCCACGGTCTCGCCGTTCCGCGCCACGTCGAAAGCGCCGCCGTCCCGCTTGCCGCGTCTCGCGTGCCAGACGTCACCGGCGTCCCGGGCGAACCCCGGCGGCATGTCCTCCGGCGGGCCGACCCGGGATACCGGCGTCCAGCAACCCCGGTGCAGCACGTCCTCCACGGCCGGGTCCTGGACGGGGGCGATGACGAGGCCGTTGCCCGGCACGGTCCGGATCAGGTGGTGGAACTGCGTCTTGATGGCCTCGAGGTCGGGGAAGATGTCCGCGTGGTCGTACTCGAGGTTGTTGATCGCCAGCGTGCGCGGCCGGTAGTGGACGAACTTCGAGCGGCGGTCGAAGTACGAAGTGTCGTACTCGTCCGCCTCGACCACGAAGAATGGCGCGCGGCCGAGCCGCGCCGAGACGTCGAAGTTGCTCGGCACGCCGCCGATCATGAACCCCGGCTCGAGCCCCGCCTGCTCGAGGATCCAGGCCACCATGCTCGCGGTCGTGGTCTTGCCGTGCGTCCCCGCGACGGCGATTACCCAGCGGCCGGCCAGTACCGCTTCGCCGAGCCATTGCGCGCCGGAGGTGTAGGGCAGGTTCTCGTTCAGGATGTGCTCGACGGCGGGGTGTCCCCGGGGCAGCCGCGCGTTGCCGACCACGACCCGGTCGGGCGGCGGGTCGAGCTGTTCGGGGTCGAATCCCTCGAAGACCTGGATCTTCGCGGCCGCGAGCTGGTCGCTCATGGGCGGATAGATGGCGTTGTCGGAACCACTCACGCGGAAACCCCGGGCCTTCGCCAACTGCGCCAGACCCCCCATCAGCGTGCCGCCGATGCCGAGGAAGTAGAGGCTTTCCGTCAACTACCCGTTCCGGCCTGCTCGAGTCCCGGAAAGCCGATCGCGGCGCCTGCGACGATGGTGCTGACGAGGGAGATGCCGAAGGCGATGAGGATGCCGAACGCCAGGGACGTGTTGAACGAGTGCTGGAAGATGAATCCCCACACGACGATCAGCCAGATCTGCAGCGGCACCATCACGAACGCCTGGATTCCCGCCACCGGCGTCAGGAGCGCGGGGAGGATCGTCAGCAGGAAGTCGGTGCCGGCCAATGCCGCCAGCGTGGCCGGGAACCGCCCTGCCATGCCCCGGAGGAACAGCGCGAGCCAGGTGACCGCGCCCACCGTCGCCAGCGGTATCACGGCCCAGCCGAGCGCCCATCCGGTGCCGACGTCGCCGACGGTCGTGTTGACGAAGGTCGACAGCGCGATGTCGGCGATGACCGCGCCGGCCACGAACCAGGTCCGCGCGGGTACGGATTCCGGGCCGATGCGCAGCAGGCACAGGTTCCAGAAGAGCTTCAGGACGGAGGCCATGCGGGGCATTGTCGCACAAGGACAGCCACCGAACGGGCGCCTCCGTGTTCCCCGGGAGGGGCAGGCGGGCCGCCGGCTCGTTCTACAATCGCGGTCCTGGTTACGCGACGGTGAAGGACGGTATCGATGGCGCGCAGCGAGCAACGCAAGCAGCCGAGGAAGGCGCCGGCCAAGGAGCCGCGCCGGAACGCCTTCTACGCGCAGTCGGGGGGCGTGACCGCGGTCATCAACGCCACGGCGTGCGGCGTGATCGAGACCGCGCGCCGGCACGGGGACCGGATCGGCAAGGTCTTCGCCGGGCGCAACGGCATCCTCGGCGCGTTGCGCGAGGAACTCATCGACACCAGCGTCGAATCGGCCGGCGCCATCGCGGGGCTGCGGTCGACGCCGAGCGGCGCGTTCGGCTCATGCCGCTACAAGCTCGCGTCGATCGACGAGAACGCGCGGGAGTACACGCGCCTCATCGACGTGTTCCGGGCCCACGACATCGGCTACTTCTTCTACAACGGCGGCGGCGACTCCCAGGACACCGCCCACAAGGTGTCCCAGCTCGGGGCGCGGCTCGGATACCCGGTCGTATGCATCGGCATCCCGAAGACCGTGGACAACGACCTGCCCCGGACGGACACCTGTCCCGGCTTCGGGTCGGTGGCGAAGTACGTCGCCGTGTCGGTGCGCGAAGCGGCGCTGGACGTGGCTTCCATGTGCGAGACCTCGACGAAGGTGTTCATCCTCGAGGTCATGGGGCGGCACGCGGGGTGGATCGCGGCGGCCGGCGGGCTGGCCCAGGAGAAGCCGGGGGACCCGCCCCACGTCATCCTCTTCCCGGAAGTCCCATTCGACGAGACGTCGTTCTTCGCCCGGGTCCGGGACACCGTCGACGGGGTCGGCTACTGCGTCATCGTCGCGTCCGAGGGGACCCGCTACCCCGACGGCACGTTCCTGGCCGAGTCCGGCGCCCGGGACGCGTTCGGGCACGCCCAGCTCGGGGGCGTGGCGCCGACGCTCGCGCGCATGGTGCGGGAGGCCCTGGGGTACAAGTACCACTGGGCCGTCGCGGACTACCTGCAGCGCTCCGCCCGCCACATCGCCTCCGCCACCGACGTGGAGCAGGCGTTCGCCGTCGGACGCGCCGCGGTGGAGCTGGCGCTGACGGGCCGCAACGCCGTGATGCCGACCATCGTGCGGGAAAGCGACGAGCCGTACCGCTGGCGCATCGGCGAGGCGTCGCTCCGCAGCGTGGCGAACGTCGAGCGGAAGCTGCCGAAGGCCTACATCTCGAAGTCGGGTTACGGCATCACCGCGGCGGGACGGCGCTACCTGCGGCCGCTGATCGCCGGAGAGGACTATCCGGCCTACCGGGACGGCCTGCCCGACTACGTGACGCTCCGCAACGAACTGGCCCCGAAGAAGCTGCCGCCCTTCGAGGCGTAGGCGCCCGGGGGCGGCCGCGCCGTCAGGGCATGTAGGGCGTCGGGCTCGGCCCGAGCTGCGTCTCGAGCACCGCCTGCGCCATCTCCACGAACTCGCACACCATCGGCCGCGTGTCGCGGGGATCGATGATCTCCTCGATGTTGAACGCTTCCGCCGTCCGGAAGGGCGACGCGAGCGCCTCGAGGCGATCCTCGATCTCCAGCCGTTTCGCCTCCGGGTCGTCGGACTCGGCGATGACGCGCCGGTATGCCGCCGACACGCCGCCGGCGATGTGCATGGAACCCCAGTGCCCGGAGGGCCAGGCGACGCGCTTGAACATGCCGCTCGGACGGTCGTGGCACTGCCCCGCGACGCCGTAGAGCTGCCGCGTGACGATCGAGATCCAGGGCATGCGCGTGCGCAGCGTGGCGCAGAGCATCTTGGCGCCGGCGCGCACGATGCCCTGGCTCTGCTGCTCCGGTCCGACCATGAAGCCGGGTTCGTCGGCGAAGTACACCATCGGCAGGTGGAAGGTGTCGCAGAGCTGGAGGAAACGGATCGTCTTGACCCCCGCCGCGACGTCCATGGACCCGCCGAGGCGCTTGGGATTGTTGATCATCACGCCGACGGGATAGCCGTTCATCCGGGCGAGGCCGAGGATGCGGGAGCGCCCGTAGTGCGGCGTGATCTCGAAGAAGGAGTCCCGGTCCAGGACCGCGTCGAGGATCTTCCGCGGGTTGTACATGCGCCGCTTCTCCCGGGGGACGATCGACAGGAGCGCGTCGTCGCGCCGGTTCGGGTCGTCGTCGGTTTCGGCGCGCGGCGCCATCTGCCAGACGTTGCTCGGCAGGTAACCGAGGAAGCGCTTGATCATGTCGAAGGCCTCGGCCTCCGTGTCCGCGAGGTTGTCGACGACACCGCTCCCGAACACCTGGCTCCGTTCGTCGCCGAGGTCCTCCTTGCTGATGTCGATCCCGAGGGCGGCCTTGACCACCGGCGGGCCGCCCGGAAACAGTTGGCTGATGCCCTTCACCATCACGTTGAAGTGGGCGAGGCAGGCATCGACCGCGGGCAGCCCGGCGACGGACCCGAGTACGGCCGCGACCACCGGGACCTGGCAGAGCAGGTTCTCGACGCCGGGCGTGACCGGGTTCGTCGGGATGTAGGTCCGGCCGATCTGCTCGAAGGTCTTCACGCTCCCGCCCGTCGCGTCGAGCAGCCGGACGAACGGCAACCGCCAGTCGAGCGCCATGTTCTGCGCGTGTCCACCCTTGTTGCCGATCGAGGCGTCCGACGCGCCGCCGCGGACAGTGAAGTCGCCCGCGGTCAGCACGGAGGGGCGCCCGTCGAGCCTGGCGAGTCCGATGACCATGTTCGACGGACGCACGTCGACGAGATCGTTGCCGTCGTAGGTCGCGGCGCCGGCAAGCTCGCCGATCTCCTGGAAGGATCCCGCGTCGGCCAGCAGGTCGACCCGTTCGCGCACCGTCAGCTTGCCGCGCCGTCGCTGCTCCCGGATGCCGGCTTCGCCGCCCATTTGCGCCGCGAATCGCTTGCGCCGCTCGAGTTCCTCGATTTCCGGCTGCCAGACCATCGATATCCTCCGCCAGGTTTCGCAGGAGCGGTATGTTAGGGCACGCCGGGCGCCCCTTGCTGTCGGGGATTTCGGGTGCGTGCGGACAGGGGGCCGGCCGGCGGCCGTCTGGTAACCTTGCCGCCTGTCGGAGCTGGACCGGCCGGAGGAGAGCGCAGTGGTCGATCGGGTGATTTTCGGGACGCGCATGGCGGTGGCGACGTGCGCCGCCGCGCTCCTCCTGGCGCCGGCCGCGTCGGCGGACTTCGCGGAGGAGGCCCGCGACACCCGGCCGAAGTTCGACCTGCGCTATCGCCTCGAGACCGTGGACCAGGACGGCATCGAGGAGGACGCGCTGGCGTCGACCGCGAAGGCGCGGGTGTCCTGGATCATGGATGCCGCGGAGGGCTTCTCCGTGGGGCTCGAGGCCGACCACGTGTTCACGGTGGGATCCGACGACTATCACTCGCTGGAAAATGGCCGGACGGAGTTTCCGGTCGTGGCGGACCCGACCGGTACCGACCTGAACCAGGCTTTCGTGCGGTTCCGTCAGGGCGGTACCACGGTGACGGCGGGCCGGCAACGCATCCTGCACGGCGAGCAGCGGTTCGTGGGGGGCGTGGCCTGGCGCCAGAACGAACAGACCTTCGACGGCGTGCGGATGCAGGTCGCGGGCGACGGCGTGGGCATCGACTACAGCTACGTCGCCCGGGTGCGGCGCATCTTCGGGCCGGAGGACGGTCTGCAGCCCGCCGAGTGGGACAGCAACGCGCACTTCCTGCGCGCGACCTACGATCCCGCGGAAGGGCACTCGCTGGCGGCATTCGCCTACCTGCTCGACCTCGAGAACGACAACGGCCCGGCCAACTCCAACGCGAGCTACGGCCTCAACTACGTGGGGGCCTACGGCCCCGCGACCCTGTCGGCGCGCGTCGCGCTACAGCGGGAGTGGGGAGACAACCCCCTCACCTATGACGCGCCGTATTACTTCCTCGAGGCGAAGTGGCCCATCGAGCGGGTGACGATCGCGGCGGGCCACGAAGTGCTCGGCAGCGACGGCGGGACCGCGCCCGTCCGGATGCCGGTCGCGACGCTGCACAAGTTCCAGGGCTGGACGGACAAGTTCCTGTCCACGCCACCGGCCGGCGTCAAGGACACCTACCTGACGTTCTCGGGCAACGTGGGCTCGGTCGCGCTGACCGCCGCCATCCACGAATTCGTCGCCGCCAAGGGCGACATGAACTACGGCCGCGAGGCCGGCGTGTCCGCCGTCTGGCCGATGGGTCCGTTCAGCCTGCAGTTCAAGTACGCGCGCTACCACGCGCGCGAACTGGCCACCGACACGAACAAGGCCTGGTTCGTCGTCAGTTACTCGTTCTGACTTGCGGGCGCGCCGCCGCCTTGACGCGGCGAGGCCGCCGCGGCGAACCCGGGGCGCCGCGTTTTCCACCGCCCGCCCCCCGGCGCGCTGGTGTCTTGGGGAACCGCGCCCGTGGACGGCCCGTGGAAAACGCTCCCTGCTCAGGGTGATTTGTCGGTTGGAAGAAGTGAGGCTACGAGGTTGGCGTCCTCTGCAACCGAATCGACTTCTATTGGGGCACCACATCCGCCAAGCCGTGCCTAGAGAGCATCGCCATCAGTATTGACGCGTACCTTAAGCCTCGCATTCGACGCTTCACAGGTCGAACGCCACTGTCAGCGAAGGGTCAGAATGGAGGATCTTCGTCTTCCGCGTCAGCCTCGACGTTTCGCGCTTCCGAAAGCCTTCCCGTTGCCTTCAACATTAGCCGGATTAGCGAGAGAAGCCGTATGAACAGATAGTCCTTTTCTCCGTTGTCTCCCACGGGCTCTTGGCCGACCTCCGAATGCCTGATTCGCAGCTCGTTGCCGAGTGTCGTCATCGCCTTAAACTCTTCCGTGATCGCTGAGTGTAGAACCTTGGCGTCAACGGCGATTGCTTTATCGATCAGGATGCTGGCTCCTGCTTTCTTGTCCCCTGGAGCTTCGATCGACTTGAGGCGCTCAAAGGCATCCCAGAGCTTCTCTAACGCGTCTTGTCTTGCTTCCGGCTCTGGTAGCAGAAACCGTTTGATGGCGGTGTCGAGAAGCTCGTCAAGTTCTTGGTTTCCTGTACAGAACTCCGTCCGGTTGAGTTGATCAGCCATCGGCACGGGCACTGTTCTCTCCGCGACGCCCGTAGCTGTCAGCTGATACGCGAGGCCACTTCGGGAGAAGACGCGATTGACGTCTTCGACGAACTTCCGCAACCCTTCTTTTCTGTCAAGATCCAGATGGTGATGCCTGAAAAACTCGTGCCAACGACCTTGGCTTGGCTGTGCGACATGTCGTGCCACGAATTCGATGAGGTCCAGTATCGCAGGCGTGCTCGGTAGATTTCCGGTTGATCGCATAACGTAGGAGAACGCGTCCCATGCCTCGGCGTCCGCCATGGCCAGCTCTCCGATCTCTGCTCGAACGACGTTCCACAAAGCGTGTCGGTCCGTGCCTTCGATTGCATTCCCGTCTGGACAATGTGACGGGAAGCCATACGCCAAGGAGCCGTCATTGACCCTGGTTTCGACCAGCGACAGGATGGCCTGCCATACGACTCCGTTGATGGCTGTCTCCACGGTCGGCTTCGGCCCGAGTTCGCGATCCGAGAAATAGGTCGTCATGACCGCTTTCTTCCTCGCCCCAGCAGCGGCGGAGCTAAGACGTTCATATTAAGCCGCAGGATACTGCAGTCAGGAAGTGCTCGGGCAGCGCCACAGCTTCGCGCCGACCGCGGCCAACTCGGCAGCCAAAGCAGCGCTGGTATGCTCACGCCGGATCGAGTACAAAGCGGCGAGTCCTTCAGACAACGGCTGTCGTGAAGGGAAGATCACGGTCCGCAGGATTGGTAGTCGGAGTCCATGCACGCGCGCGCCAGTTTGGTTGCCCGAAGGATCTCCTCGCGCGTCATGGGTGCTTCAATCAACTCCCAGATTGCTGGCATCGACCAACCTCCATTGGCGCTGGCGACATTGAACCACATGTGCGCTAGTACACGATCCGTTACGACCTCCTCGTGCAGATACGTCATTGCAAGCGAGAACTGGGCGTAGTCGTTGCCTTCTTCTGCTGCCAGACGATACCAACGCATAGCTTCGGCGATGTCCTTCAGAACACCCTTCCCTTCGGAGTATGCGTTTCCCAGAAGAGTCTGCGCTAGGACGTAGCCTTGCTCGGCGGCGAGGCGACGCCACCGGGCAGCCTCCCTCTGGTCTGCGGGAACGCCGCGTCCGAGAGAGTATGCGGTTGCGAGGACGTTCTGCGCTTCCGCGTGGCCCTGCTCGGCGGCCCGGCGGACCCACCGCACGCCCTCCGAATCGTCTTGGGGTACTCCTTTCCCGGCGAAGTGATGACGCCCCAGTCGAAGCTGCGCATCGGCGTCACCCCGCTCAGCGTTCATACGAGTCGCATGCGCACCTTCTGCGTCGGCGCGTTGGATCTCGAGCGCCGCCCGGACTTCGTCCAACGGGGCTATGCGTTGCTTGGCAGTCTGGAGGGTCGCGTCGGGATTGTCTTGCGCCCATGGCGGGGGTCCAGCAACTGCCGCAACGAACAACGCGAGTGCCGGTAATCGTAGCCTCGATGCACTGGCAACCGGCTTCACTGGGATTCTCCAGGTGTGGGTTGGCGCTCGCCCTTACAGCAGCGGCGCGATCACCAGGCTGACGATGGCCATGACGTTGATGAGGATGTTCATGCTCGGGCCGGAGGTGTCCTTGAAGGGGTCGCCGACGGTGTCCCCCACGACGGTCGCGGCGTGGACGTCCGATCCCTTGCCGCCCAGGTTGCCCTTCTCGACGTACTTCTTGGCGTTGTCCCAGGCGCCGCCGGCGTTGGCCATGGTGAGCGCCATGAGCACGCAGCCGAGCAGCGCGCCGCCCAGGGCTCCGCCGAGGGCCTGGGCGCCGATCCCGAAACCCACGATGGGCGGCAGCGCCACGGCGATGGCGCCGGGCAGGAGCATGCGCTTGAGCGCGGCGGAAGTGGCGATGTCGACGCACTTGGCGTTGTCGGGCTCGGCCGTGCCCTCGAGGAGGCCCGGGATCTCGCGGAACTGACGGCGGATCTCCTGGATCATCTCCATCGCCGCGTCACCGACCGAGGTCATGGTGATCGAGGCGATGAGGAACGGCGTGATGCCGCCGATGAACAGGCCGATCAGCACCTCGGGGTTGCCGAGGTGCAGCGAGAAGTCCCCGCCGCGGTTGTAGGCCACCGTCTCGACGAACGCGGCGATGATGGCGAGCGCGGCGAGGGCCGCGGCGCCGATGGCGAAGCCCTTGCCCATCGCGGCCGTCGTGTTGCCGAGTTCGTCCAGGGAATCGGTGATGGCGCGGGTGTCCTCGCCGAGCCCCGCCATCTCGGCGATGCCGCCGGCGTTGTCGGCGACCGGGCCATAGGCGTCCACGGCCATCGTCATGCCGACCGTGGCGAGCAGGCCGACGGCGGCGATTCCGACCCCGTAGAGGCCGGCGAGCTGCGTCGAGACGAAGATGATGGCGCAGATGGCGAGCAGCGG
Organism: Pseudomonadales bacterium; assembly: GCA_022827245.1. Lineage (GTDB taxonomy): Bacteria > Pseudomonadota > Gammaproteobacteria > Pseudomonadales > Azotimanducaceae > VXNE01. The sequence goes on from JAJDTI010000081.1 coordinate 52,190, forward strand.
GATGACCACGGACTGCATGCCGACCGCGAGGCCGGTGATCATGACGGTGGCCGGCCCCGTCTCGCCGGACTCTGCGATGCGCACGATGGGCTTCGAAGACGTGTAGTACTCGGTGACGAGCCCGATGACGACGCCTCCCACGGCGCCGGCCAGCACGGACCACCAGATCGCGTGGGAGATGCCGGCGTTGCCGATGAGGAACCACGCCGCCACGATGAACAGGATCGGCGTCACGATCATGCCGATGCGCAGCGCCAGCGCCGGGTTCGAGGCGGACCGGCTGCGGACGATGCCGATGCCGATGATCGAGCAGACGAGGCCTGTCGAGGCGAGCAGCAGCGGCAGCGACATGAGCGCCGCGCGGCCGTCCTCCGTCGCCGCGTCGGGCACCAGGTTGCCGAGGGCCACGGCGCCGAGGGTGGCGGCGATGGCGATCGACGCGATCATGGAGCCGCAGTAGGACTCGAAGATGTCGGAGCCCATGCCGGCGATGTCGCCGACGTTGTCGCCGACGTTGTCCGCGATCACGCCCGGGTTGCGTGGGTCGTCTTCCGGAATGCCCTGTTCGATCTTGCCGACCAGGTCCGCCCCGACGTCGGCGCTCTTGGTGTAGATGCCGCCGCCCACGCGGGAGAAGAGCGCGACGCTGGAAGCGCCCATGCCGAAGCCGTGGATGTGATGGGCGGTGTGGGGGTCGCCGCCGAAGTAGTAGTAGACGATGCCGAGGCCGAGCAGGCCGAGCGAGGCGACCGCGAGGCCCATGATGGACCCGCCGAAGAACGCCACCGACAGGGCCGCCGGCGCCCCCTGGACGTGGGCGGCCGTGGTGGTGCGCACGTTGGCCTTGGTGGCCGTGTACATCCCGATCCAGCCGGCGCCCGCCGAGGACAGGGCCCCGATGATGAACGCCACCGCCGTCGAGGCGCCGAGCCCCGGTGAAAAGAACAGGATGACGATCAGTATCGCGCCGAAGAGCGCGAGCATCAGGTACTCGCGGCGCATGAAAACCATGGCGCCGAGGTGGATCTGGTCCGCGATGCCGCGGACCTTCTCGTCGCCTTCCTCGTACCGCTTGACGAGGGCGTACACCACGAACGCGGCGGCGAGGCCGACGAGGCCGAGTGCCGGCGGAATGACTGTGAGCTCCAACATCGATTACCCCGAAACGTGCTGATGGGACCTCTCCGAGGTCCGTTGGGGCGCCTGGGCGCCCGGGACAATGGCTTGCGGGCACCCCTGACCGGGCACGCCTGACGCGGAGCCGAGGGCGCGAGGCGCGCCACGATCCGCGATGGGGCGGCAATGATACCGGACGGTCGGCCGAAAGGTCAGGCGGGCCGTCCGATGCCGAACGGGGCGCCCCAGCCGAGCCCGTCGAGGGTGGTGGTCTTCGGCCGGTACTCGCAGCCGATCCAGCCGTCGTAGCCGAGCCGGTCGCAGAGGTCGAACAGGAACGGCAGGTTCACTTCGCCGTGCTGGGGCTCGTGACGGCCGGGGACGCTCGAGAACTGGATGTGCCCGATGAGGTCGAGGTGGTCGGTGAGCCCGCGCGCGAGGTTCCCCTCCATGATCTGCCGATGGTAGAAGTCGAACTGCAGGCGGACGTTGGGACGGCCCGCCGCTTCGATGCAGCGCCGCGCGTGGTCCGTCGTCATGAGCAGGTAGCCGGGCGTGTCCTCGTCGTTCAGCGGCTCGAGCAGGATGCGGATGCCGTGCGGCGCGGCGCGGTCCGCCGCGAAGCGCACGTTCTCGACGAACGTGGCCTCGGCGCGCTCGCGTTCGTCCGCGGCGACCACGCCGGCCATCACGTGGATCATCGGCGCCCCGAGTTCCCGGGCGTACCCAAGGGCCTGGGCGAAGTCCTCGCGGAAGTCCCCGGTCCGGTCCGGCAGCGCCCCGCGTCCGCGCTCGCCCGCCGCGGCGTCCCCGAGGGGCGTGTTGAGGAGCACCATCGCGATTCCCGCGTCGTCCAGCCAGCGCCGCACCTCGCCCGCCGGCCACGCGTAGGGGAACAGGAACTCGACCGCCGGAAACCCCGCGTCACGGGCGGCGCGAAACCGCTCCTGGACGGGGAGCTCCGGGAACATCGTGGAGACGTTGGCGGCGAAGCGGGGCACGGAGTCGACCAGGACCGGATGCGAGAGCGGCGACCGCCCCTTCACCCCTGCGCCAGCAGCGCGCGCAGGTCGATGATCGCCGCGTTGGCGCGCGAGATGTACGAGGCCATCACCAGCGAGTGGTTCGCCACGAAACCGAACCCGGTGCCGTTCAGGATCATCGGGCTCCAGATGGTCTCCTGGGTGCCCTCGAGCTCGCGGATGATCTGCCGCAGGCTGACGCGGGCGTTCTTGTCGTCGAGGACCGCACCGAAGTCCCGCTCGACGGCCTCGAGCAGGTGCAGCAGGGCCCACGCCTGCCCGCGCGCCTCGTAGAACACGTCGTCGATCTCGAACCAGCTCGTCTTGAGCTGGCTGTCGCCGACGCCGGGCGTCGACTGGCTTGCCGCGGGATCGCCGGACAGGGCCATGTCGAGCTGCCGCTTGCCGACGCTGGCGGAGAGCCGCTGCGAGAGGCTGCCGAGACGGGTCTCGACGGCGATCAGCCAGGTCCGCAGGTTGTCCGCGCGGGCGTAGAACTGCGCATCGGGCTGCTCCGGGTCGGACAGGCGGGCCAGGTAGCGCTCCAGGTAGTCGACGCCGTCACCGTATTCGTCTTCCGTCCGGGGGAAGATCCAGCTCGCGTTGTTGAAGAAGAACTTCGCCTCCGCGAGGGACAGGTCCGGGTCCTCCGTGGACTGGCTCTGGGACCGGCTCAGGTCCGCGCGCAGGACGCGGCTCATGTCGCGCATCTGCACCACGACCCCGAACTCCCAGTTCGGCACGTTGTCCATCCAGACGCTGGGCGGGAAGAGGTCGTTCGACAGGTAGCCCCCGCGCTTGTCGAGAAGGATCCGCCCCATGCGGACCATCGCGGCCGCCGTGTGCGAACCGGTGACGGCCTGCACCTCCCGCGTCACGTCGAAGGAATCGGGCTCGCTGTCCCACCACCACCAGAAGAAGAGCACGCCGAGCAGGTAGACGCCCACCAGCGCGCCGCCCACGCGCAGGGCGAGTCCGGTCGTGCCGCTGTCCTCGCCGCGTCGCAAGGTCCATTTCATTGGGTAGAGACTCCCGGATCCGTCCGTCAGGGCGGGCGTACCGCGAATACGCCGCGGGTGGTTTGACCTGCCGCGAATTCGAACACGAACGCCGCCTCGTGGATACCCGCGGTCTCCGCGTCGAACAGCATCAGGTGCATGCCGCCCGGCCGGAGGCGGACGGTGGACCCGGCGGGCACGACGATGCGCTCGAGCCGGCGCATGCGCACCATGCCCGCTTCGTTGCGTGTTTCGTGGACCTCCACCGACGATGCGATCGGGGTGCTGACCCCGGTGAGGACGGCGTCCTCCGAGGTGGTGTTGGAGATGTCGCAGTACGCGGCGGTGACGGTCTGGCCGGGCAGCGTGTCGCGGACGTGGCCGTTCGCCACGGCGAGGGCGGCCGCCAATACCAGTGCGCTCCCGGCGAGCACGCGGCTAGCCGCCCTCGCCGGAGGGGTCCGGGTGCGCGAACAGCACGACGACGACCCGCGGAGGCCAGCCGACTTCCATCTCTGCCCGGATGCGGCGGTTGCCCGGAGCGCGGTTGAGCTGCGCGTAAATCCAGCGGCCCTGGACGTCGCTGCCGGCCCGGATGAGCACGCGCGCGTTGTCTTGCCGGGCGCGGACGCCGAGACGGGCCAGGGCATCGGCGGCGTCGGCGGTCCGGTCGCGCACCGCGGCGGAGGTGAGATCCAGGTGGATCCGCTCGGCGTCGCGCAGCCGCTGCAACTGCGTGTACAGGGAAGGCAGCGAGGGATGGTCGCCATCGACGAGGCGCGCCCGGTCGAGCATGGAACGCGCCGCCGCCCAGCGCTGTTGCCGGATCGCGTTCTGCGCGCGCTGGAGGAAGCTCTCGACGATGCGCTCGATGCCTTCGAGGGCGTCAGGCTGATCCGTCACGAGTTCGAGGACGGCCAGGTAGTGCGTGAGCGCGCTGTCCGCGGCGGGATGCAGCAGCCGCTCGTCCCGGAATGCGGCCTCCGCCCGGTCGAGCAGGGCGTCCACGCGCTCCGTCGGCGGGGCCGGGGCGACTGGCTCCGGGGGCGGAGGGGGCGCCGGCTGGGTTACGCGCTCCTCCACCTGGCAGGCGGCGAGGGCCAGCAGGACGACGGCGATGGAGGTTTTGGAGCGTTCGATGCGGCCCAAGGACAAGTCCCCGTCCTGCGCGCCCGCGACATGCGCCACGCCGTGCAGCGTCGCGCCCGATGTTGCACGATATAGGGACGCTCCATGACCATCAACCGACCATGCGACCGGCCCTTTGCGACGCGTCCCGGACCCGCAGCCGCTGGATGGCCTTGACGCCCTGGCTGGCCCGTTGGGGCCGGCTGCCGCAGGCGTGCGTCGTTGCCCTGGCGCTGGCGTGGTCCGTGCCGGGAAGCGCCCAGAACGTTCTCGAGAGGGGGGCCAACCCGCTCGAGGAGCCCGACTTCCTGCCGGTGGACGAGGCCTTCGTCCTGACGGCACGCGTCACGGACGACGGCGTCCTGGTGGCGGACTGGCGCATGCCCGACGGCTACTACCTCTATCGGCACCGATTCGGTTTCGAAACGCGCGACGGCACCACGCTCGGCGCGCCGGAGCTGCCGTCGGGCCTGCCCAAGACCGACGAGTTTTTCGGCGATGTCGAGGTGTTTTACGGCGCGGCCACGGTCCGGGTGCCGGTCCTCGAAGCCGGGGGCGATCCGTTCGAGGTCGGGATCGACTACCAGGGCTGCGCCGACTACGGCCTCTGCTATCCGCCCGAGCGCAAGTGGCTGCGTTTCGCCGCGGCGGGCGTGGGCGGCATGGGCGGCGGCGGCGGGGGAAGTGGCGGGAGTAGCGGTGTTCCCTTCGCGGAGCTGGTTGCGATCCTGGCGTCCGCGCTGCTCGGCGGCCTCATCCTGAACCTGATGCCGTGCGTCTTCCCCGTGCTGTCCATCAAGGCGCTGTCGCTGCTCGGCGCGCCCGAGGGGCGCATGCGGGATGCGGCGGGCTTCTCCGCCGGAGTGGTGGCGACCTTCGTCGGGCTCGGCCTCGTCCTCGTCGCGCTCAAGAGCGCGGGCGAGGCCGTCGGATGGGGGTTCCAGTTGCAGTCGCCCGGCTTCGTGACCGCCATGGCCGTGCTCTTCTTCGTGCTCGGGCTGAACCTGCTGGGCGTCCTGGAGACGCCCGGTTTCGGCGTCGGCGGCTTCGACCGCGCCGGTCCCTTCGCGACGGGGATGCTGGCGGTGGTGGTGGCAACGCCGTGCACGGTGCCGTTCATGGGGGCCGCGGTGGGCTACGGTCTCGCCCAGCCGGCCCCGGTGCTGCTCGCCGTGATGGCGGCGCTGGGCGTCGGCATGGCGGCGCCCTACGCCGTCGTCGCCGCGGTTCCGCCCATCGCGCGGCGCCTGCCACGGCCCGGGGCGTGGATGGCGACGCTCAAGCAGGTCATGGCCTTCCCGATGTTCGCGACCGTCGTGTGGCTCGTCTGGGTGCTGACCCAGCAGGCCGGGCCGGGAGGCGCCGCGTGGGTGCTCGCCGCTTTCGTCGCGGTGGGTTTCCTGGCGTGGCTCGGCATGCGCCGCCCGGCAAGGCTGCGCCCGGTGTGGCTAGGCGTCGCGGGGCTGGCCGCGCTTTCGGTCTGGACCGTGCCTTCCGCGGACCGGGCGGCGGGTGCACCGGCACAGGGGTTCGACATGCAGGTGGTCGAGGCGCACCAGGCCGCCGGCCGCCCCGTGTTCCTTAACTTCACGGCGTCCTGGTGCATCACCTGCCTGACGAACGAGCAGTCGACCCTCGGCACGGAACGCGTCCGGGGCTACTTCGACCGGCATGACATCGCCTACGTGAAGGGCGACTGGACGAACGCGGACCCGGCGATCACCGCGGTGCTGGCCCGTTTCGGGCGCAGCGGCGTCCCGCTGTACGTCTACTTCCCGCCAAGGGGCGATCCGGTCGTCCTCCCGCAGATCCTGACGCCGGGCATCGTGATCGACGCCATCGAGACGGCGGGATGAGTATCTTTCTCCCTGTAAATGGCCTCCAAAAGCGCGGTAAACCGGTGTTTCTGTCGTTAACGTGCGAAAGGCGTGGCATACTGCCCGGCCTCGTCCGGACGTTGCCGGTCGGACCGCAAGCGAGGGCGCGGTGGCACGTATCCTGGTCCTGAACGGGCCGAACCTGAACCTGCTCGGGACGCGCGAGCCCGACCTCTACGGCGCGGTCACGCTGGACGACATCCACGCGCGGCTCGCCGCGCTCGCCAGCGGGCGGGGTCACGAAGTCGCGACCTTCCAGAGCAACGCGGAGCATGAACTCGTCGAAGCGGTGCAGCGCGCGGGCCGGGACGGCACGGCATACATCGTCGTCAACCCGGGTGCGTTCACGCATACGAGCGTCGCGCTCCGGGACGCGTTCCTCGCCGTGGCCCTGCCCTTCATCGAGGTGCACCTCTCCAACGTGCACGCGCGGGAGGAGTTCCGCCGGCACTCCTACCTCTCGGATGCGGCGCAGGGCGTGATCTGCGGTCTCGGCGCGGCGGGATACGAGTACGCGCTGCTGGCCGCGATGGCGGCGCTTGAGGAATCGCAGGACTAAAGGAGACGGAGCCTTGGACCTCAGGAAGATCAAGAAGCTGATCGAACTCGTACAGGAGTCCGGCATCGCCGAACTCGAAGTGCGCGACGGGGACGAGTCGATCCGCGTCGCCCGGGCCGTGCCGGGCGCGGCGTCGGTCGCGGCGGTCCCGGCCGCGCCGCCGGAGGCCGTTGCCGACGGTGCGTCTCCAAAGCCGGAAACCGCCGGGGGGCAGGTCGTCCGGGCGCCCATCTCGGGGACGTTCTACCGCTCGCCGGCTCCGGGAGAAGCGCCGTTTGTGCGTGAGGGGGACACGGTCGCCGCCGGAGACGTGCTCTGCATCATCGAGAGCATGAAGATGATGAACCGCATCGAGGCGGAGCTGACCGGCACGGTCGCGGAGGTCCTGCTCGAGAACGGGCGCGCCATGGAGTCGGGAACGCCGCTGTTTCGAATCGCGTAAGCCGATGCCGTGGATCCGGCTTTCCGTCGGGGTGCCGGGCGGCGGCGCCGAAGCCGCCGGTGAAGCCCTCGAGGCGCTTGGCGCGGTCGCGGTGACGTGGCTGGACGGCGGGGACGCGGCGATCCTCGAGCCAGCGCACGACGCCGCGCCGGATCTCGCCGCCTGGCCGGAGGCCCGGGCGGTAGGTCTGTTCCCCCTGGAGGCCGACCTCGGAGCGGTCCGTCGGCGCTTCGCGGGGCACCCCTTGCGTGTGGACTTCCTGGCGGAGGCGGACTGGTCCCGGAGGTGGCGCCGGCATGTCGAACCGAGGCGGTTCGGCAACCTTACGGTCGCCCCGTCACACGCGGCCGAAGGACTCGCGGGCACGGTGCTGCGCATCGATCCTGGCGGGGCGTTCGGCACGGGCGGCCATCCGACGACACGGCTGTGTCTCGCGTGGCTGGCTTCGTTGCCGGTGGCCGGTCGCTCCGTCCTCGATTTCGGGTGCGGTTCCGGCATCCTCGCGATCGCGGCCAGGCTGCTCGGAGCCCGATCGGCGACGGCCGTCGACCGCGACCCGGAGGCGCTGGCCGTCGCGAGCCGGAACGCCGCGCGCAACGGCGTCTCGGTGGACCTGGCGCGTAGCGAGGCGTTCGAGCCGGACGGGCCGTTCGACCTCGTCGTCGCGAACATCGTTGCCGGTACGCTCGCGGACGAGGCTCCCCGACTCCGGGCGAGCGTGGCCCCTGGCGGGCGTCTGGCGCTTTGCGGACTGCTGGCGGGGCAGGTCCCGGAGGTTGCGGCGGCATACCCGGACGTGTGCTTCGACGCGGCCCGCGCCATGGACGGCTGGGCACTGCTCGGCGGGCGTCGACCGTCGAGGCCTGTCGGAGTCTGAACGATGCGGGGTCTCGGCCATTTCCGCGGCAGCGTCGCCTGGGGGGCGGGCGTTGCGCTTGCGGTCGCCGGCCTGTGCGTGCAGGTCCTTGTCCATCAATTCGACAACTGGAGCCGCGATCCGGTCCTGCGCCCGGTCTACCGCGCGGCCTGCGCGCTGCTCCCCTGCGCATTGCCGATGTCGCGCCCCGCGCGGGACTTCGTCGTGCGGGACATCGCGGTGCGGGCGCATCCGCGCGTCGTGGGCGGGGTCGTCGTCGAGGCCGCCCTGCGGAACGAGGCGTCGTTCTCCCAGCGGTTCCCTGGACTCGAGCTGCGCCTGTCGAACGCGGCCGGGGAGGTCGTGGCGGCGCGACGCTTCGCGCCGGCGCAGTATCTCGGGGGTCGGTATCGTCCCGAGGCATCCATGCCCGCCACGACGCGCGTGCTTGCGGTAGTGGAGATCCGCCGGCCGCCGGTCGAAGCCGTCAACGTCGTCCTGGTTCCATACTGAGACCGGAGCCGATTGGCCCGGACTTCGGGGCGCTGCTACTATGGTCAGGGCGTCCGCGCGGGGGGCGGTCGCCCATCCGCATCACCGGCCGCGCAGGCACTCGCACGCACTCGAGGAGCGGCAGGTCGCATCGTTTGGAGAGAGTCGCGGCACCACATCGTTCTGGAAGGGAGTCTGGAAGCGAGATGCACGGCCAGTCCCTGAAGGACCTGGTCAGGGGCGCGGTCGAGCGCTACTTCGACGATCTCGGTTACGCCCCGTTACCCGGGGCCCCGCTTCCCGGGGCCCCGGTTACGGGGCTGTACGACTTCGTGCTCGAGCAGGTCGAGGAGCCGTTGCTGCAGACGGTCATGGAAAGACACGGAGGCAACCAGACGCGCGCGGCGGAGGTGCTCGGCATGAGCCGGGGCACGTTGCGCAAGAAGCTCATCCGCTACGGGTTGCTCTGAACGATGGCCGAGCGTACGCCCGTCCGCCGAGCCCTGCTCGCGGTGTCGGACAAGACCGGCGTCGTGGAGTTCGCCCGGGGCCTTGAAGGGCTCGGTATCGAGCTGCTCTCGACGGGCGGTACCGCCGCCAGGCTGTCGGCCGGCGGCGTGGCGGTGCGGGAAGTCTCGGAGCATACGGGCTTCCCGGAGATCATGGACGGTCGGGTCAAGACGCTCCATCCGACGATCCATGGCGGCATCCTGGGTCGGCGCGCCGCCGACGCGGAGACCATGGCCCGCCACGGCATCGCCCCGATAGACCTCGTCGTGGTCAACCTGTATCCGTTCGAGGAGACGATCGCGCGCGACGACGTCACCACGGCGGAGGCCGTCGAGAACATCGACATCGGCGGTCCGACCCTGCTGCGGGCGGCGGCAAAGAACCACGCCGACGTGCTGGCCGTCGTCGACCCGGAAGACTATCCCCGCGTCCTCGAGACGCTCGACCGCGGCGGCACGACACCGGCCGAGCGCCGCGCGTTCGCCGCCCGCGCGTTCGCCCACACGGCGGACTACGAGGCGACCATCGCCGGCTGGTTCGCCGAGGAGGCCTTCCCGGACCGGCTGACGCTCGGGTTCGTCAAGCGCTCGGGGTTGCGCTACGGAGAGAATCCGCACCAGGACGCCGCCTTCTACGTGGGACGACGGCCCGAACCGGGAACCGTCGGCAACCTCGTGCAGTGGCAGGGCAAGGAGCTGTCCTACAACAACATCGCCGACACCGACGCGGCGCTGCGTTGCGTCCAGGCCTTCGACGCGCCCGCCTGCGTGATCGTGAAGCACGCCAATCCGTGCGGCGTCGCCGTGGCGGCAGACCTCTCCGCGGCGTACGAGCGGGCGTTCGCCACGGACCCGACGTCGGCGTTCGGGGGCATCGTGGCGTTCAACGGGGCGGTGGACGCGGGGACGCTCGACGCCGTCGTCGGGAACCAGTTCGCGGAAGTGGTGGTGGCCCCCGAGGTCACGGACGAAGCCCGGGACGCAGCGCGCCGCAAGAAGAACCTCCGGCTGCTGACCGTGGGGGACCCGGTTCCGGGGCTGCCGGGCCGGGAGTTCCGGCGCGTGGCGGGCGGCCTGCTGGTCCAGGACGAGGACGTGCTGTGTCTCGACGAGGGGGCGCTGCGGACGGTCACGGCGCGGCACCCTACGAACGAGGAGATGGCCGACCTGCTGTTCGCGTGGAGGGTCGCCTGGTTCGTGAAGTCGAACGCCATCGTCTACGCCCGGGACGGCCGGACGGTGGGCGTCGGTGCGGGACAGATGAGCCGCGTGGTCAGCGCGCGCATCGCGTCGATGAAGGCGGTGGACGCGGGACTCCCGGTGGACGGCGCCGTGATGGCGTCGGATGCGTTCTTCCCGTTCCGCGACGGGGTAGATGCGGCGGCCGAGGCCGGGATCCGGGCCGTCATCCAGCCGGGCGGGTCGATGCGGGACGCCGAGTCGATCGATGCCGCGGACGAACACGGCATCGCGATGGTGTTCACGGGGGTGCGCCACTTCCGGCACTAGCGAACGGGTGCCGGACCCATCGACTGCTTCCGGGTTGACAGGGGAGAAGGGGGCCGATGAACGTCCTGATCGTGGGAGGAGGCGGGCGCGAACACGCGCTCGCATGGGCGGCCGCGCGATCGGCGCGGGTGGAGCGCGTCTTCGTCGCGCCGGGCAACGCCGGTACGGCGCGGGAGCCGAAGGTCGAGAACGTGGACATCCCGGTGGACGCCTTCGATGCGCTGGTGGACTGGGTGCGGGCCAACGATGTCGCCCTGACCGTCGCCGGGCCCGAAGCCCCGCTGGTGGAGGGCCTGCGGGACCGCTTCGACGCCGAGGGCCTGGCCTGCTTCGGGCCCACGCGCGCCGCGGCCCGGCTCGAGGGCTCCAAGGTGTTCGCGAAGGAGTTCCTTGCCCGCCACGGCATCCCGACGGCGGGGTACGCGTCGTTCACGGACCCGTCCGCGGCGCGCGCTTACATCGAGACGACGGGCGCCCCGGTCGTGGTCAAGGCGGACGGGCTCGCCGCCGGCAAGGGGGTGACGGTTGCCCGGGACGTCGAGGAAGCGGTGGATGCCGCGGAGGCGATGCTGTCGGGCGCGCGTTTCGGGGCCGCTGGGCGCGAGATCGTGGTCGAGGAGTTCCTCGAGGGCGAGGAGGCGAGCTTCATCTGCATGACGGACGGCACCGAGGTCGTGCCGTTCGCTTCCTCCCAGGACCACAAGGCGCGCGACGACGGCGACCTCGGCCCCAACACCGGCGGCATGGGCGCCTACTCACCGGCCCCGGTGGTCACGCCCGAGGTGCACGAGCGCATCCTGGAAGAGGTCGTGCGTCCCACGGTCCGGGGCATGGCGGCGGACGGGGCGCCCTACCAGGGCTTCCTCTACGCGGGCCTGATGATCATGCCGGACGGGGCGCCGAAGGTCATCGAGTTCAACTGCCGGTTCGGCGACCCGGAGGCCCAGCCGGTGCTGATGCGGATGCGCGGCGACCTGGTGGACCTGTGCCGGCGCGCCCTGTCGGAGGGGCTCGACGGGGTCGAACTCGCGTGGGACCCGCGCGCCGCCGTGGGCGTGGTCATGGCGGCCGGCGGGTATCCGCTCGACTATGCCCGGGGCCGCGCGATCGAAGGACTGGAGGAAGACGTGGCGGACACCAAGGTGTTCCACGCGGGCACGGCCCTGGTGGACGACCGCACGGTCACGAACGGCGGCCGGGTGCTGTGCGTCACGGCGCTCGGCGCGTCGGTGACCGAGGCGCAGGCCCGGGCGTACGAGCGGGTGGCTCACGTGCGTTGGGCGGATGCGTACTACAGAACGGATATCGGATATCGCGCAATAGCGCGGGAGAAAGGCTGACAGCCGGCGGCCTTCGCATTTGAGACGATCGCAACATGCTTGCGAACGTTCTCAGACAGTTCCCGGCCTTCGCCGGCCTCGACGCCCCGACTCTCGACCTCGCGGCGCGGCACGCGCGCCTGATCGAACTCCCCGCGAACCGCTGGCTGCTGCGGCGCGGCACGCGGCTGGAACGGCATCTCTACCTGGTGGAGGGGGCCGTCGACGCGGTGGACGCGAAGGGCCGGCGGCTGTCCGTCGAGCAGGAGATCTATCGGCCGGGCGACGACATCGCCCTCGAGACGCGGGCGGCGACCCGGGTGCTGTCGGTGGATCTCGCCCCGCTCCGGTTCGCGCAGCAGCCGGCGGCGGTCCCCGAACCGCAGGTGACGGCGGTGGAGGGTTGGCTCGACCGGCTCCTCGCGTCGCCGCTCGTGCGGGCGATGCCGGCGCTCACCTGGCAGCGGCTGCTGCGCAGCGCCGACCGGCTCGGGCTGTCTGCCGGCGACAGCCTCGTCGGCGCGGACGCCGTCTATCTCGTGCAGTCGGGCCGGGTCGCGCGCGACGGCCGGGTGTTCCGGCCCGGCGACTACTTCGGCGAAGAACTCGCTTTCGCCGGAGATGACTTCGCGGCGCGCCGGCGCGAGTACGCGATCGTCGAGGACGCGGTGCTGCTGGTGCTGCCGGGCGATGCCGTGCGCGGGCTGATAGAGGAGTATCCGCTCCCGGAACGACCGCCGCCCAACGCGCAGGTCCTCGACCTGGACCGCGTGCCGGTCGGCGAAGTCGAGACCGCAGCGCGGCTGCTGAGGGAAGACCGGCCGGTCGCGATCACGGGCGGTCGCGCGGGACAACGCGCGTACGCGTTGGTGTCGCTGACGCGGCTGGGATTCTCGGCGGTACCGGTCGGAACGGGGCCGGTCGAGGCCGCGGGGGAGCGTCGCGAGCCGGTCGGTGACCGAACTCGCGGTGCTAACATGCCGCCGCTGCCGTCGCGACGGGCGGGCGGTGATCGCCGCCCGACGGGCGGGAGGAGAGGGACTGCAGATGAGCCCTGAACTGATCGCCATAGTGACGTGCATAGCGACGCTCAATGCGGTCCTGTTCGGCATGATCTTCAAGGTCATCGTCGACATGGGCGCCGTGCGGGAGCGTTTGGCTCGCCTCGAGGGCCTGTTTCGAGCGCTGCATTGAACGTCGACGACCTCATCGGCGTGTTCGACCGCGGCCTGCGGACGCTGGCGGGCGTGGGCACCCCCGCGAGCCCCGCCCCGGACGCCCCGGAGGGCGACCTGACGGAGGCGGAGCGCGCGCATGCGGCCGGCCTGATGCGCGTCAATCACACCGGAGAGGTCTGCGCCCAGGCGCTCTATGAGGGTCAGGCGATGACGGCCCGGCGCGACGAGGTCCGCGACGCCCTCGAGCAGGCGGCCGCGGAGGAAGTGGACCACCTCGCCTGGTGCCGGCAGCGGCTCGACGAACTCGATGCGCGCCCGAGCGTACTCGACCCGCTGTTCTACGCCGCCTCCTTCCTGGTCGGCGCCGCGGCGGGCGCGATGGGCGACCGGGTGAGCCTCGGTTTCGTCGAGGCCACGGAGGACCAGGTGGTCAGCCATCTCGACCGGCACCTCGCCGACCTGCCCGAGGGCGACGCGCGCAGCCGGGCGATCGTCGAGGAGATGCGCGCGGACGAGGCGCGTCACGGCGTCAATGCGTTGCGAGCGGGCGGCCGAACGTTTCCCGATGGCGTCAAGCAGGCCATGACCGTCGTCTCGCGGATCATGACGGAGTCGACCTACCGGATCTGAAGCCCCGATGACGGACTTCGCGGAGCGCTACGGGCCCTGGGCCGTCGTCGCGGGCGCGTCCGAGGGGCTCGGAGCGTCCTTCGCCGCAGGCCTCGCGCGACGCGGCGTACACCTGGTCCTCGTCGCCCGCCGGATGCCGTTGCTGCTGCGGCTCGCCGACGGTTTGCGCAGCGAGCACGGCGTGGAGGTGCGCTGCGTCGCCCTCGATCTGGGGGACGGTGCCTGGCCGGAAGCGCTCCGCGAGGCGACCGCGGATGTGGACCTCGGGCTGCTCGTCTACAACGCCGCGATGGTCCCGGTCGGCCGGTTCGTGGACGTCGAGGGGGACGCCCTGGAGCGGTCCGTGCGGGTGAACGTCCTGGCGCCGGTCCGGTTCCTGCGCGCGTTTCTGCCGACGCTGTGCGCGCGCGGGCGCGGCGGGGTGGTGCTGATGTCTTCCCTGTCGGGGCTGCAGGGCACGCCGCGCGTGGCGACGTACGCCGCCGCCAAGGCCTTCAACGCCATCCTGGCCGAGGGGCTTTGGCACGAGTTGCGGGGCGACGGTGTCGATGTCGTCGCGTGTTCGGCGGGCGCGGTTCCGACCCCGGGCTACCGGCGGTCGACGGACCGGGACGCGCCCGGAATGCTCGCGCCCGACGTTGTCGCGAACCGTACGCTGGAGGCCCTGGGACGAGGACCCGGGGTGGTGCCGGGCGCCCTGAATCGCTTCATGGCCCAGGTGCTGCGCCGTGTGCTGCCCCGCCGGACGGCGATCCGCCTGATGGCGGCGAACACGCGGCATCTGGGCGACGGACCGCCCCCGTGAACGACTTCGTGGCGGGCTTCCTGGCGCCGTGGTGGATCTGCGGGGCGGTGCTGGCGTTGCATGCGCTGCTGCCGGCCCGACGCGTGCCCGGGTACGTCCGGGACCCCGCCACGGGCACGCCGCTGCGGTACCGGCTGAACGGTCCGCTGGTGCTGGCCGTGACCATGGGCGGCTGGCTGGCGGCGGGCTGGAGCGGCCTCATGCCCTGGGACTGGCTCTGGGACCACCGGTGGCCGGGGGCGCTCGGGGCGTGCGCGCTCGGGCTCGCGGTCTCGGCGTGTTTCGTCCTGACGGCGCCAGCGACCGGACGCGGGCTGCTTGCCGACTTCTACCTGGGCCGGCGCCCCAACCCGCGCCTGTTTGGCGAGCGGGTCGACGTGAAGATGTTCCTGTACGCCTACGGGGCCACGATGCTGGAACTCAACCTGCTTTCGTTCGCGTCGCACCACTTCCTGGCTTTCCCGGACGACCCTTCGCCGGGCGTGGTCCTGTACGTCGTGCTCTTCACCTGGTTCGTCCTGGACTACCTCTTCCTCGAGCGGGTCCACCTGTACACCTACGATCTCTTCGCGGAGCGCCTCGGCTTCAAGCTGGGGTGGGGCTGCCTGAACTGGTACCCGTACTTCTACGCGGTGGGCCTCTGGGCGGTGGCCGACCTGCCGAACCCCGGGTCGCCGGCCTGGCTCCTGGGGGTCTCCGCCGCAGTGTTCCTCGCCGGATGGACCCTGGCCCGGGGCGCCAACATGCAGAAGTTCGCGTTCAAGCGGGACCCGGCGGGGGCGTTCCTCGGGCTCGAGCCGCGCGTAGTGTCGGACGGCGAACGCCGGTTGCTGTGCAGCGGCTTCTGGGGCCTGGCGCGGCACGTCAACTACCTGGGCGAGATCCTGATGGCGACGGGCCTCGCCCTGTCGCTCGGCCGCCCGGAACTCGTCGGCCCGTGGCTCTACGTCCTGTACTACGTGGTGCTCCTCGGCTTCCGGGAGCGGGACGACGACCGGCGTTGCGCTGAGAAGTACGGAGCCCTCTGGGAGGAGTACCGCGCGGCCGTGCCCTGGCGGATCGTGCCCCGGGTGTACTGAGACGGGCGTGCTCCGAGTTGGCCGCTACTCCCGGCTCAACGGCGGGTGGTAGATGATCTGGACCGTCGTGCCCTCGGGGTCCGTGCAGTAGCAGCTCCGCGCGCCGTCGCGGTGGGTCTTCGGGGCGTGCACGATCGGTACGCCGCGCCCGGACAGGAATGCGTGCCAGTCGTCGACGTCGTCCGTCCGGTCGACGACGAAACCGATGTGGTCGAGACGCTGGCCCGCGGCGTCGGGACTGCCGGTCGCCCGGTGCAGCGCGAGGTTGTCGGTGCCGGACGTCAGGTAGCAGTTGTCCGGGTCCGGCTGCCACTCGATCGCCATGCCCATGATGTCCCTGTAGAACGCCAGGGTGGCGTCGAAGTTGCAGGTGTGCAAGGCAACGTGGCGCAGGCCGGCCGTGGGCCGCGGTCGCTTCATTCCGGGTTCGGCCATGGACGCGCACCGGCGGTGAGGGGCGGGCGAGTGTAGGTGGGGCGCGGCGGACCTGGCAAGCGCGCCCCGCTAGCGCGACCTGGCGGTCGCGTTGGGAGTTTCGCCAAAGGCGAAACTCCTACGGCGCAAGCTTGGGGGAAAGACCGTCGAGCCATTCCCGGGACCGCTCCCAGAGCCGCGCCGCGGCGGTCTCGTCCAGGGCGTCCGGTGAGGGCTGCGCTGGGGCGCATCGCTCGTAGTAGGCTCCGCCGCGGACCTCCGCGGCGGTAGCGCAGTGGATGGCCGTCTGCGCGCCCTGCACGGGGTTCAGCAGGAAGAGCGCCGCGAGCGGGGCGGCGAGCGTTCGCACGGGCGCGATGCGGGGACTGGCGGCGATCCCCCGGGCGACCATGTTGGTGTACACCGATCCCGGATGAAGGGCGACGGCGCGCAGGAAGCCGTCCCCGCCGTACCGGCGCTGCAGCTCTGCAGCCAGGTGAACGAGAGCGAGCTTGGACTGGCCGTAGGCGTCCCAGGAGTGGTAGCGCTCCGAGGGCGCGAAGAGCCGCGCGTTGCGCCCTCGGGAGTGCTGGTGCGAAGCGACGTTGACGACGCGCGCACCCCCGCCCCGGCGACCGCTCTCGAGGAGCACGGGGAGCAGCGCGGCGGTGAGCTGGAACGTCCCCAGGTAGTTGGTGCGCCAGTGGATCTCGAGCCCGTCCGGCGACAGCTGCGGCTCCCGCCAGCGCGCGAGGGGGTCCAAAAGAATGCCGGCGTTGTTCACGAGGACGTGGAGCTCGGCGTGCTCGTCGGCGTACCAGCGCGCGAAATCTGCGACGCTGCCGGGGTCGCGGAGGTCCAGGCGCCGGGCCGTGACCCGGTCGCCGTCGGCTGCGTCCGCGCGGAGACGGCGGCGGAGGGTCTCTTCGAGCCCCGCCGGGTCGTCGAGCGCCGTGACGACGACGGCGGCGCCCCAGGTGGCGAGGGTCCTGGCGGTTTCGTAGCCGAGCGAGCCGGGAGAGGCGCCCGTCACCACCATGCGCCGACCGGACAGGTCGACGCGGCGGGCGCTGGGCTTTGGCGAAAACAGGCGGAACGTGTGGAGCAGCCCGTTGCGGGCCATGTCGCCGAGCTGACCGTCCGCCATGCCCGCTCAGTCCGGCCGCGGCGGTGCGTACCTGCGCACCAGGACCTCGCTGGCGTCCCAGAGCCGCGTGCCGTTCGCGGGGTCCGTGGCGAGGTCGGACGGACGTTTCTCGCGCATGATGTGCAGGTACATGCCGCTGCGCGTACCCGGTTCCGGGGCGCAGCACAGGTAGCTCACCGGTTGCGCGGCCCGCTCCGGGCTGGGGAAGAGCTTCATGATCGGCGTCAGCAGCGGCTTGAGCGGGCCGGGCGCCTCGCGCGCGATGTCGGAGGCGACCGGCCCCGGGCAGAGGGCATGCACGGCGACCCGGGTCTCCGCGTCGGGGTTCAGCCGCCGGGAGAGTTCGGTCGCATACGTGCAGAGATGCAGCTTCGACAGACCGTAGTACCGGAGGCCGTCCCGGATGCCGTAGTCGTGGAAGGCTCCGAAACGCTCGAAGTCGATGGGCTCGGAGGACCGGTGCGCTTCCGAGGCGACGAAGACGACCCGGGGCGGCGCGCGGCCCGGGGTGGCCGGGCGGATCACGCCGTCTCCGAGCCACCGGTCGATGAGCACCCGGTTCGCGAGGAAGTGCACGGCGAACATCACTTCGAAGCCTTCGTGCGACCGGCGCGCGCGGGCGGGCATCAGGCCGGCGTTCAGAACGGCGATGTCCAGGCGCGCCCGCCGGTCGCGCAGCGTGTCGCAGAGGTCGTGCACGGAGCGCAGGTCCGCAAGGTCCACCCGCTGCATCTCGACCCGGTCGGAGCGGGACGCGTCGCGCACCGCCTCCCCGGCCTCGGGATGGCCGCCCCGGCAGGCCATCAGGACGTGGCCCCCGCGCCGCGCGAGGTCGATGGCGACGGCCTTGCCGAGGCCGGTGTTGGCGCCGGTCACCAGGCAGCGCTTGCCGTCGATGCGGGCCTCTGGAGACAGGGGAGGCACCGTGGCCTCGACCGACTCCTTGTCGCGCAGCGCCTTG
The DNA here is from genome assembly GCA_022827245.1 of Pseudomonadales bacterium. Classification (GTDB taxonomy): domain Bacteria; phylum Pseudomonadota; class Gammaproteobacteria; order Pseudomonadales; family Azotimanducaceae; genus VXNE01. Next base: position 70,231 of record JAJDTI010000081.1, read on the forward strand.
GCGATCGACCCGACGATGCGTCTCATGGCGGCCAGGCCCGCTCCCACGGGATGGCGTGGCGGTCACGGTAGGGTTCGAAACACCGGTCGATGGACTCCGCGGTCAGACCGAAGCTCGCCGGATCGTAGACATGGCGCCCGTAGCGGTGCTGCACGTTGCGCCGGACCGTCTCTTCGGCCGCCCGCAGGGCGTCGTCGCCGAACGGGATGCCGGCGCGACCGTAGATCCTCCGCAGTTGCGCGATGGGATCCTCCAGGAAGTCTTTGTAGGAGACGTCGACGAAGCGGGCGGGATCGGCGACCGCGCGCACGTCGGCGGCCCGCTCCACCATGCGCCATGCCTTGCGGACCCAGTGCGCGGCGACCTCGTGGGGGTCGACCCGGTCGCTGAACACGCCCCTGCCGTGGGCGACCATGCTGCAGAATGAGACCACCGAGTGCAGCGGGTCGCGGTGCGTCTGCACGACGGTCGCCTCCGGAAAGACCGCGAGCAGGACCTCGAGGTACTCCAGGTGGTGGGGCGTCTTGAGCACCCAGTGCTTCACGGGATGCTGCCACGCCAGCGCCCGGAGCACGGTGCGGAAATACTCGTAGCAGCGGGTGTGGTCCTGGTTCGCGAGCCACCGGGCATAGCTCGGGACGTGCATGGTGGCTTCCGCCGACTGGCTCATGAAGCACAGGTCGAGCAGGAGCACGTCCTCCTCCGGCGCGTCGTGCTCCGCGGGATGCACGGCGAAGAAGGCGGGCGCGAGGTAGGCGATGCCGCGCTCCGCCAGCCTGGCGCGCCGCAGCCGGGCGCGCGGTCGTCCGGGCGCGTCGCCCGGCAGGGGAAGGGGGTTCATGCCCTCCCAGGCGCTCACCGCGCGTATTTCCGGATGCGAGGCGATCAGGCGGTGCAGCGCAGTCGTGCCGGTCCGCTGCAGCCCCGCGATGACGATGACGTCGCCGAGGTCGATGTCGCGGATTTCGGGGTGGCGCCGGAGCAGGTCTTCCAGGCGCAGCCGCGTCGCCAGAGCCGCCTCGATGCGTTGGCGCTGGATCCACCTGCCCACCGGCGTGAGACACGCCTCGCCGTTGATGGAGTCCACGAGGACGCGCAGGGGTTCCACGAACCACGCGTCGCCGTAGTCCGACAGGCCGGTCCGCCTTCGGGCGCGGACAAGCATCGCCTCTACGTCGAGCCCGGGGTTGGCGCGAAGCCGGTCGACGCCCCGGCCGAGGGCGTTCAGGAGCCGGACCGGCGCCGGCCGGTACGGCCGTTCGTAGTCCGTCGGCGTCCTCAAGTCAGCCCCGCAGCCCGTCGAGTTCGTGGAGTTTGAGGACACGCGTCCGGGGGACCGGGTGCGCGTCGGCCCGCACCCAGCGGAAACACATGGTGCCCGACGCATGACCCGCGGTCTCGATCCAGTTGGGTAACCCGGGATCCGCGTGCGCCACGACCAGGCGGACGGAGCCGTCCGGTTCGTGGCGCGCCAGGTGCTTGTTCGTGTGTATGCGGTGGTGGCGGTAGTCGAGCGATTCCATCCAGTAGTTGTTGAGCTGGAAGTTCCAGTACTCGCACTGCGGCGGCGTCGCCTCGATGACGAGGGCCTCGTCCGGGCCGAGCGCCCAGTGACTGTGGTAGTAGGCGATGTTCGGATCGCCGCCCGCCGCGTTCGACGTGTCCTGGTCGAAACGGGGCAGGGCGTTGCTGTGCTTCTGGAAGTCGCGCGCCCATTTCGCGAAGAGCAGCGACGCTCCCGCGACCAGCGTGCTGACGGACGTAAGCCCGGCGTCGATCTGGGCCGGGGTCAGCGGGGTGGGACGCCCCTCCTCTCCGGGGGGAGCGATGCGTTCGATGTGCAGTTCGGCCGGAATCTCGGTTTCGCGGTCCAGGAAGGTCTGCCGCACGATGAGCGTCCCGGTCTCCGGGGTCATCGGCAGCCAGTTGCCTTCCCTGGGCTCCGCGGACAGCACCAGTTCGAAGCCGCCGTCGGCATCCATCTCGAGTTCGCCGGCCTCGATGTAGCCGGTCGGCGGCAGGCCGCCTCCCTGGCCGTAGTGGCCGGCCTGCGTCCCGAAACCGAGGTAGGTGACGGTATTGCGGCGCCCCGTGATCCGGTACTCGTACGCGCCGGAAACCGCCGCGGTCTGGTAGTAGTTGTCCGGGTTGTCGGCGCCGAGCTTGACTGTTTCGTGCGCGACGCGGTGCAGGACGGGGGCGCGCGGGTCGGCGTGTTCGACGAAGGCCATGAGGCCGGCGCGGGTGAGGCGCGTCAGGTAGCGGTAGCCCTCGGCCTGGTTGAAGGCGTCGCGTGGCGCGCCGGGGAAGTTGAGCGACGCTCCGGCGGCCTTCAGCGTGTCGCAGAACTCGTCCCAGGATTGTCCGCTGACCACCCGCCGGGCGGCCAGGTCGTCTTCGGTCGTGCCGCCCATCCGGCGCAGGGCGAGGGAGACCCGCCGGAACAGGGCGAGCAGACGGATGGCGAACCTTCTCATGGCGTGGCGGCTCGCCCCCGGGTGACGGCTATCCTGGCGTTAGCCAACCTCGGCCTTGAGCGCGGCGACCTCGGCGTCCGTGTCCACGCCGTCCGGGAGCTCCCTGCCGGCGCGCCGGTACCAGTAGCCGGCGTTCCTGAGGTCCCCCTCCATGACGTGCACGATGCCGTGCGCCCAGCTCCCGAGGGCGGAACCGTCCTTCTGCACGATGGCGTGGGCGGCCTCCCACTCTCCCTGCTCAAGGAATGCGACTGCGTCTTTGAGAGCGGCCATGCCGCAACGCTAACATTGGGATCGGGGCGGCGCCAGCGGGCGCCGCCGGTACGTCACTCGGCGAGTCACTCCGCGAAAGGGAGGAACCCGATGCCAGCCGGCACTTCCATCCGATGGTCCACCCGTTTCGGTTTCCTGATGGCGGCGGTGGGCTTCGCGGTGGGCCTCGGCAACATCTGGCGCTTTCCCTACGTGACTGGCGAGAACGGGGGCGGGGCGTTCGTGGTCGTGTACCTCGTCTGCGTCGTGGCGATCGCGCTGCCGATCCTGGTGGCGGAGATCCTGGTCGGGCGCCGCGGGCGCTCGGATCCGGCCGGGGCCATGGCCGCCGTCGCGGCGGGGGAGGGTCGGAGCCCGCGCTGGGGCGTCGTCGGGGGCATGAACCTGGCCGCGGCGTTCCTGATCACCACCTTCTACTGCGTGATCGCGGGATGGGTGTTCCATTTCCTGCTGGAGGCCGTCCTCGGCGGGTTCGCGGGCGTGGACGCGGGAGTGGCGGCGGAGCGGCTCGAGTCGTTGCTGGACGATCCTCTCGCGCTGGCGGGCTGGGCGTGGGTCGCGCTGGCCTGCAGCGCGGCGGTCATCGCGGGCGGCGTGCGCTCGGGCATAGAACGGGTGGTCAACGTGCTCATGCCCCTGCTCTTCGCCCTGCTCGGCGGACTCGTGCTCTACAACGTTTTCGCGGGAGGCATGCCGGAGGCCCTCGAGTACCTCTTCGCGCCGGACTTCGGGATGGTGACGGGCTCCACCGTGCTGGCCGCGGTCGGCCAGGCTTTCTTCTCCATCGGGGTCGCCATGGCGGGCATGATGGCCTACGCGGCGTACCTGCCCCGGAGCGTGTCGATCGCCAGGAGCGCGGGCACCATCGTAGCCATGGACACCCTCGTGGCGCTGGTGGCCGGCCTGGTCGTCTTTCCGATGGTGTTCCGTTTCGGGCTCGATCCCGCGAGCGGCGAGGGCCTCATCTTCCTCACGCTCCCGGTCGCTTTCGCGCAGATGCCGGGCGGGCAGCTGGTCAGCGTGGTCTTCTTCGTGCTCCTGGCGGTGGCGGCGGTGACCTCGATGGTTGGCGTGCTGGAACCCATCACCGCGTGGGTCGAGCGCAGGACGGGCCGTGGCCGCGTGCCCTGCACGATCGCCGCGACGACCGTCGTGGCCCTGGTCAGCCTTCCGGCGGTGCTCGCACACAACCTGTGGGCGGAGGGGAGCCTGTTCGGCATCGACCTGATGACGGTCTACGACTTCCTGCCGTTCGAAGTGTTGCTGCCGCTCGGGGGATTGCTGATTGCCGTGTTCGTCGGCTGGCGCGTCGGCGCCGACACGGCTCGAACGGAACTCGCGCTGGCGTCGCCGCGGCTGTTTCTCGCCTGGCGGTGGCTGCTCCGGTACGTGGCGACGCCGGCGGTGCTGCTGATCTTTCTCTTCGGCCTGCTGGGATAGGGGGCGCGGCGTGATTCTGAGCGACCGGAGTCCGGTCACCTTCGGGGACGAGTTACCCGGGAGCGCCGACGTCGTCGTCGTGGGCGCGGGCGTGATCGGAGTCTCGACCGCCTGGTTCCTCGCGCGGCGCGGCGTCGACGTGCTGTTGCTCGAGAAGGGGCGCGTGGCCGGCGAGCAGTCGAGCCGCAACTGGGGCTGGATCCGCAAGCAGGGGCGGGATCCGGACGAGTTGCCCATCGTGATGGAGAGCCAGGAGATCTGGGCGGGGCTGCACGAAGAGATTGGCGAAGACGTCGGCTTCGCGCGGCGCGGCATCGCGTACCTGGCGGACACCGAAGAGCAGCTTGCCCGGCACGCGCAGTGGCTCGACGTGGCCGAACAGCATCAACTCGACACGCGGCTGCTCACCGGCCCGGAGGTGGACGCCCTGATCCAGGGTCCGCCCGGGCGCTACGCCGGCGCCCTGTACACGCCGAGCGACGCGCGGGCCGAGCCGTTTGTCGCGGTGCCCGCCCTGGCGCGGGCGGTCCAGCGCACCGGCGGCCGCGTCGTCGAGGACTGCGCCGTGCGCGGTGTCGAGTTCCAGGGCGGCGCGGTCTCCGGGGTGGTTACGGAGCGGGGCAGGGTGCGCGCGAACGCCGCGGTCTGTGCAGGCGGCGCGTGGAGTTCCCTGTTGCTGCGGCATCTCGGCCTGGACCTCCCGCAACTGACGGTGCGCGCGACGGTGGCGCGCACGGAGCCGGGGCCGGACATCTTCGACGGCGGCGCGTCGGCGCCCGGTCTCGGGTTCCGGCGGCGCGCCGACGGCGGCTACACCGTGGCGTTCCCGGGCAGCAACGAGCACTTCGTCGGGCTCGACTCGTTTCGCTACCTCCCCCGGTACGCACGGACCCTGGCCGGCAGCGCACGCGGTATCCGCCTGCGGTTTGACGACGACCTGCCCGGTCGCATGACCCCGCAGCGCTGGACCGACGATCAGGAGAGTCCGTTCGAGCGCGCGCGCGTGCTCAACCCCCGCCCATCGACGCCGGCGCTGCTGCGCATCCGGGACGCCGTGGCAAGACGGCTGCCGGCGCTCGACCGGTTGCGCCTCGTCGAGGCGTGGGCCGGCATGATCGACGTGACCCCCGATGTCGTCCCGGTGATGGACGAGGTCGAGGGCCGTCGCGGACTCTTCGTCGCGACCGGCTTCAGCGGCCACGGCTTCGGCATCGGCCCGGGCGCCGGCAAGGTGATGGCCAACCTCGTGCTCGGCGAGTCGCCCGGCCACGACCTGTCGCGGTTCCGGTTCTCGCGGTTCACCGACGGGACGCCGATGCGGCCGGGGCCGGGGCTGTAACCGCGGTCAACGGCGCTGCGGGCGGAAAGCCTCCGGGTCGATCTCGGGCGTCTGTCCCAGCAACAGGTCGGCGAGCATCGCGCCGGAACCGGCGGCTTGGGTCCATCCCAGCCCACCGTGCCCGGTGTTCACATAGACGCCCGGAACGCCGGTAGGCCCGATCAGCGGCAGGCCGTCGGCGGATAGCGGCCGCAGGCCGGTGAACGGCTGGACGGTGGCCGGGTCGAGCGACCGGGCGAACTCGGGCAGGACGGCCTCGACCAGCCCCACCATGTAGGCGACGCGGTCCGGATGCAGGCGCGTGTCGGCGCCGGCGAAGTCCACGGTGCCGGCGACGCGCAGGGCGTCGCCGAGGACGTTGACGGCGGCGTGCACGCCCATGTCCGCAATGACGTGCCGCGGCCGCGTCGGCCAGTCTCCTAGCGGAATGGTCAGCGCATAACCCTTGGCCGGGGCGACGGGCAGGCGAATGCCCAGCGGCCGGGCCAGGCGCGTGGAGTAGGTGGCGGCGGCGATGACCACCGCGTCCGCCTGCAGCGTTTCCTCCGGCGTCCGCACGGAGAGGCCGGAGCCGCCGTTCTCGATGCCGAGCACGGGCGTGTCGTACCGAAAAGCGACGCCGAGTTCCGCTGCGCTGGCGGCCAGGCCGCTCGTGAAGCGCCAGGAGTCTCCCGATGCTTCGCGCGGGAACCGGATCGCGCCTTCCAGCCGGTCGGCGATTGGCGCGAGGCTCGGCTCGTGCTGCAGCAGCATGTCCCGGTCGAGACGTTCCCAGACCGCTCCGGCCTCGCCCAGATGTTCGAGGACGGGCAGGTACCCGTCGAGCGCCGCCCGGTCGCGGAAGACGAACAGCGACCCGCACGAGCGCCCCGCGTAGTCGATGCGCTCGTCCTCCCGCAGTTGCGCCATGCACTCCCGGCTGTACTGGGCGAGTTCGCGGTTGAGGGTCGTGTTGCGGAGAAACGTCTCGGCGTTCGCCGCCCGCAGGAACCGCAGCCCCCAGGGGACCAGTCGCAGCAACTGCGACGTGCGCAGGAGCTTGGGCGCGGTCTTCCGGTTCGCGCCGAGGCTCTCCCACCACCACCCGGGCAACGCGCGCAGGACGCCCGGACGGTTCCAGGGCTC
>JAJDTI010000013.1 GCA_022827245.1 Pseudomonadales bacterium
CGAGCCGCACCGGAACCATGCAGCGCGAGCTCAACGAGGCCCCGCCGGAGTACAGGTTCGCCGGCATGACGGTGTTCTCGACGCGGTTCGGCGGCAAGGAGGCCGCCGTCATCCTCGAGACCGAGATCACCGGCAACTGAAAACGGCCACCCCACCGGCGGGACGCGCACAGGCGTTCCGCCGCTCAACCCTGAATGGCCGGCGCGAGGCGTGCGGAAGGAGGCGGCACTTGAAGCGGGGGTTCATCGATCTCGACCATGTCCCTCGTCTCTCGTCCGCCCCCGCTCGGGCGGCGGCCTGTCCGCGGCGCGCTCGCGCTCGCGCGCCGCACGCTCCTGCTCTTCCTGGAAGCGCCGGTCCTCCTCTTCGTTCCGGATGAGCTGCTGAACGGCCCGGAGGTGGTTGAACGCACGCCGGACAGGGTGTTGGTCCGTGATCGGGGTCGATTCGCGGCGTCGATGGCGAGGTTGCCGGCCTGGATCTCGTCGCGCACCTTGGGGAACAATGCGCTCTCCCAGCGGCGGCGGTCCGTCATGCCGTGATGGCGGATAAGCGGCTGCAGCGCCGTCGGCGCGAAGTCGAGCGGTGCATCGGGCGCGGCGCAAGCACCGCATGCACTGCGGCATTTCGGGTTAATCCAACGTCCTCAGAACGCGAAAACCCTGGTCGGCGACCCGGGTGTTGCGGGAGGTCCTGCCGCGCGCGCTAGGCAGGAGATGCGCGGAAGGGTTGTACCAGGAGCCGCCGCGAACCACACGACGGCCGCAGTCTCCTTCCCAACAGTCCGACATCCACTCCCACGCATTCCCGACCATGTCATACAGGCCCGCCGCGTTGATGCCGTTGGTGCCAACCTCGCACGTGCCCTCACCGCTGCCAGCAAAAAACGCTGTCGTCCTCTCGATGCCGCCGCAGCCGGTTGGCGAGCCGGCCGCCGCGCGCTCCCACTCCAACTCCGTCGGCAACCGATACGTCGCTCCCGTCGTTCGGCTCAGCCACGACAAGTACTCTTGCACATCGTCCCAGCTCACGCACATCACAGGATGACGATCCGTCTGCGAAAAGCCCGGATTCCGCCACGAGTCTCCATCGCCGCCATAAGTGACACATCCGCCGTCAGTACCGCTCCTCGTCGCCGACGCGAAGGCTCGATACTCGCCAACTGTCACCTCGAAGCGCCCCATCGCCAGATCGCCACCAGCCAGCACCACCATCTCAGGGCATACCTCGCAGTCAAGGAAAACGTCACCAGCACGGCGTGGCGACTCGTTCTGCTCCGCGCTGGCCGGGCGAGGCTCCTGCGTCACCGAGGCCGCGAGCGAGGCTGACGGGGATGCCGCCGGGGCCGCTCCGGGCTCACGCTCCCGGAACGTCGGCTGACTCGCCACCGGGTCGAACCCGGCGACCTGCGGACCCTCGTGAACCAGACGGCGAGTCGCTCGGTTCAGATCCAGTCCTGCGTCGACCACAGGACCCGACAGCGCTCCCTGGTCCGCCGCGGCCGCCGTCTCGTAGCCCACTGTCCAGCCGTACTGGTCTCCCTGGCTCTCGTTGATCGCCAGCGCTCCCACCGGGGTCTGACCGGCCGCGGGCGATGCCATCCACACAGACGAACAGAGAACGAGAGCCGAACCGATGATGGTCTTCATGGCTGTTTCCTCCTCACTTCCGGACAAGAACTTATCACGGGATGGGCGTCGAGGCGCAGCGAAGCTCGGCGAGGCGTCGGTGACCGGTCACCGGATCGGCTCAAGCGGCTGTCGGGCTGAGGGCGGGTCCAGGCGGGTTTCCGCCTTGGGCGGCACACGCGTCGTACGCCGACTCGTGGCGTCTGCGCCGCGCTTGACAGACCTCCAGAGGGAGCGTATAGTGCCGCCTTTCGGACTGGGCATTGGGTGGATCGTTGTCGCTGCTCATGACCCAGCTTAACGAGGAGGATGTGGAATGCTGAAGCGATGTTTGAGGGCATCTGTCGTGGCGTTTGCTCTCGTACTTTCAGCCGGAGTTCATCAGGTGTACGCGGAGTGCTCTTTGGTCGTCCATACGGTTTGCACGCCCGCTGGCTGCGAGGAGATTTCCGAGTCGTTCAGCTGCTGAAGACCGCCGGCGGGATTCTCGGGCAACTCCGCCCACCCCCTATCCGTCGTGGGGGGTGGGCGGACTCCCCGGTGGAGCCTTACTAGTCCCATGGCCAAGCACGAGCGGTTTTGCGGTGCGAAGGGCCGTGAGCGGATCCAATCGGGAGTCGCGACAGCCCGTGGGACAAACCCGTTTCCTTGATCCGAATAATCGCGGACGGAAATTTGGTGCCATGATGTTGACCCTGAGGTGGCGGCTGCTGCGTTTGGCTGTTGCCGGTTGTCTGCTCGCTGGAATTCCGGCCTGCACCGGGGAAGTGACGGAAGAGCCGGATCTGGTTCTAGCCGAACGGGAAGGCCCGCAGGCGCCCACCCAAGAAGCGGTTGTGGAGTCGGATCTGGTTCTCGCGGAGCAGGGAGACGCCGCCGCGCAGGGTCGTCTCGGTGCAGCGTACTACGGCGGGCGCGGCGTAGTTCAAGACGACGGGGAGGCAGTGCGCTGGGCGCGGCTCGCGGCGGACCAGGGGGACGCTGTCGGGCAAGGTGTGCTGGCGTCAGCGTACAACACCGGGCGCGGAGTAGCCCCAGACTTCGGGGAGGCAGTGCGCTGGGCGCGGCTTGCGGCGGACCAGGGAGGCGCTATCGGGCAGTCCGTCCTGGGTTTTGCGTACTACGGCGGGCGCGGCGTAGCACAGGACGATGTGGAGGCGGCTCGTTGGGCGCGGCTCGCGGCCGAGCAGGGGGACGCCAGCGGACAGACACTTCTGGGGATGATGTACATGCAAGGCAGGGGCGTGGATCAGGATGATATCTCCGCGTACACGTGGCTGACCTTGGGTGCGTCTGGCCTCGGCGTCACCGGGGCTCGCGAAATGCGCGACGACGTTGTTGCGAGGCGGATGACGCCCGAACAGATTGCGGAAGCGCAGGAGCGGGCGCTCGACTGGGGGAAGTGACCGTCGCCCGGTAACTGTCGCTCCAGTCGGTAGCAGTCGAGTGGTCGATGGAGGCAACGACATCGCGCTTCCAGGTTGCCAACAGCATCCGCCGGGCGTCCTCTCGGGCCACCTGATTGAGGCTCGGGATGGCGCGGTCAGTCGCCTCGAGGTTATCTTGCGGCGGTGCTTGATCGGACACCTTCCGCATTGGGTGGCATTTTCCTTTCCCTCCGACCTGTCACCGATCTACAACATTCGGTCATACCTTTGCGCCACGGGTGGCTCGGCCATCCCTGCACACATCCGGCGCAGCGTGCGTTGGCGGTTGGGGAAGCGTGAGTCTCCTGGTCGTTCGGAACCAGGCATCCGGCCTCTCACTCGAGGCGGAGCATCTTCACTGGGTTGACACGAGCTGCCCGTTGCGCCGGCAACCAACAGGCCACGAGTGCCACGACGACGAATACCAGCAGCGCTAGCAGGAACGTCAGGCGATCAGTGACAGCCGTGCCGTAGAGGAAGCCGGCAAGCAGGGGGCGGGATGCTGCCACAACTCCCATGCCGATGAGGGCGCCGGTGCCCACGAGCGCCACGCCTTGGCCGACCACTAGCGCGAGGATCTGGGAGCTCTGGGCGCCTAGCGCCATGCGGATGCCGATCTCGCGCTCGCGCTGAGCCACGGTATGGTTGAGCAAGCCGTAGACGCCGACGGCCGCAAGGACCAGGGCCAGCCCGGAGAGTGAACCGACGAAGAAGGCATAGAGCCGCGGCCAAGCGACGGCGTTGAGAAGACGCTGGTCCATCGTCGCCATCGTGCCGATCGTCGCCTGCGGGTTTGCCGCGGTGATGGCCTCGCGGAGGAACGGGACAACGGACAGCGGGTCGGTCGTGGTTCGTACGGAGACCCGCACGGCCGAGTTAAAGCCGAAGAACCTCTGGGTGGCCTGGGCGACTGGGAAATACGCCGCCGCTTGCCTTTCGCCGGTGAGATCGAGGCCGCCGTATACGATGTCGGCCACGATGCCGACGATCTCCCAGGGCTCGCTCATGCCCACGATCACCCGCTGGCCAACTGCCGGTCGGTTCCCGAAGAGTTCGCGGGCCAACGTCTCGTTGGCGACGAGAACACGGGGGCTATCTTGCCCGTCCTGGGGCGTGAACGTGCGCCCGGCATGCAGGCGAAAACGTAGAGTGTTGAGGTAGCCGGGGCTCACGACCTGAAGTTCTGTGCGTACCATTTCGTTCGGATCGCTTGGTACGGGAGTGCCGGCGGGGCGAAGCTGAGCAGTGCTTGGGCTGTTGCGTCCGAAGGGTACATGGCGCGACAGGCCGACGGCTGCGACGGCTGGAAGGGGCTGAAGCCGCGTCAACAGCTCGTCGAACAGGCGTTCCTGGAGCTGCTGATGCGACGCCATCACTTGGGGTAATCGCGACGCCACCTCGTGTGGCGGGACGCCCATGGGGTTCGTTACCTCCGCCGTGACGACGTTGGTCGGGTTGAAGCCGCGGTCGAACGTGAGAAGTTGCACGAAGCTGCGCAGGAACAGCCCTGCGCCGATCAGCAGCATGGCTGCCACGGCGATTTGCATCACGGACATGGCCGTGCGCACGCCGTGAGTGCGGAGGAGCCCGGCGCCGCTGGCGGACTGAGCATTGCCCTCTTTGAGGTCGCGCACGAGGTGGACGTGGGAGCGCCGCAGCGCCGGGCCGATTCCGCACAGCAGGCCGACGGCCAGCGAGAGGCCAGTCGTGAACACGAACGCTGTGCCATCGATTCCGACGTCGTCGAGGCGGGCGACATCGACCGGCGCGAGGGTGGGTACGGTGCGGAGGATCACGGTCGCGACGGCCAAGCCTGCCGCACCGCCGGCTAGGGCCAGCGCCGTGCTCTCGGTCAAGAGCTGCCGTACGAGCCGGCCGCGGCTCGCTCCCAGCGCTGCGCTGATGGCTAGCAGCCGCTGGCGGGCGACTCCGCGCGCCAGGATCAAGCCGGCGGCGTTCAGACACGCGATCAGCAGTACGAGGATTGCCACGGCGGTCAGTATCGCGAGGGCGGGGCGGTACTCGCCGACCATCACGTCCAGGAGCGGCACCACGCGGACTCCGGGCTGGGCATCGGCGATCAATACGTGGGGCGGGTTGCCGTTGCGTTGCAGGATGCTGTCGGCCTCGGCCGCTGCCTGCTCGGCGGAGACACCGGGTCGGAGGCGGCCGAGCGTTCTCGCAGCGACCTGGAGGCCCGGCTCGTTTGGTGGCCGGAGGACATACGGCACCCAGAACTCAGTATTCGGGGAGGGAAAGTCGAACCCTTCGGCCAGTACGCCGACCACGAGATGCGGTTCGCCGTCGAGGTTCATTGTGGTTTCGACGACAGATCGATCGGCGCCGAAGCGGTTCGTCCAGGCGGTGTGGCTCAGCAGTACGACGTGAGCCGCACCGAGCTGCGCTTCCTCGTCCAGGAACAGTCGTCCCAGATGAGGAACGCCGCGCAACAGGGGAAACAGTGATGGTGACGCGCGGGTGCCGGACAGAATTGTGCCGTCCCAATCGGCAGATGTGCCCTGGTGAGTTGCGACCTGCTCGAACGACTGCGCGTTCTCCTGGAGCAGTGCCACTGAGCGGTTGGACAGGCGCATGTCCGAAGAGCTTGCCGGGGTGAGCGATGCGCTGCCGATGCGCACGATGGCGCTGGCGTCAGGGTACGGCAACGGGCGCAGGAGAACGCCGTAGACGATGCTGAACATGGCGGTGTTCGCGCCGATGCCCAACGCGAAAATGAGCGTTACGGTGACCGCGAAGCCGGGACTTCGCCTCAAGCCGCGGATGGCGTGCCGCAGATCACGCCCCAGGTCGTCGAACCAGCGCCAATCCCACCATCGTTGCGTCATCCGCTTCAAGCTCCAGTTTTTACCGTCGAGCATGTCCTCGTACGTTGTCCGTGGCCGCGGGTCGGGGTTTTGCCTTGGTGTTTCCGTGGTCATAGCGTCACGGCTGCCGTTCGGTTCAGTGTACACGCGATGCCTGTGAGGGTTCAGTGGGGGGTCTCGTCGGTCGGCCAGTAGGCGACGTCGACGTGGTGCAGCTCGGCGTCGTTGTCGAGGTCGTGGTGGGGGTCGTCCGGGAGGTTGGGCTTGGGCGTGATGACGATCAGGCCGAATGACGTGCCCGGCGGCGGCGGCGGATCCGGGCGGTTGTCGATGTGGTCGGCGACGGCGAGGCGCGCCGCGGTGTCCACGTCGGGAGCCTCGACCGCGATTGAGGGCAGGTCGAGGGGCGCCCCCCACAACAAGCTGGGCTTCGCGCTGCAGCTGTGCGTGCTCCGCCACCCCGGCCGCCTGCTGGCTCCGGGCGAGTTCGTGCCGCCGGCCGTCGTGGGTTTCATCGGCCGCCAGCTCGACCTCGACGGAGACGCGGTGCGGTCCGAGACCCGGCACGAGCATCTTGCCGAGCTGCGCCGTCTGTATGGATTCCGGTCCTTCTCGGGCGGCGCGGCGCGTGAGCTCGTCGAGCGGCTCCGCGACGAAGCGGAACAGGCGCAGTCGAGAGGACCTGCCGTGACACGCGAACCATCCTGCCGGCCACGACGACGATCGAGCGCGGCGGGCGCGACACGGTGGTCGCGGGGTTGCTCTTCATGGCTGGGATGCGGCGGAGCGGAGGTCAGCGCCTCCCTCTGCTGGGCTGAACATCGCCGACGGGGGTGCTGGGCACCATGCGCCGGAACAAGACGGAAGTCAGGAAGGCGAGATCCAGGCCGAGGAGGGGAGCGAGCCAGCAGGGGCTCAGGGGCGGGGGCGGACCGGCGCGACAGCCCCGGTCGGGCACGCCAGCCTTGGCCACGGCGCCGGGCGGTCCGGAGGTCCGCCGGCAGCTCGTTGCGGAACCGCCGGACGCTCCGGCCCCCGACGTCGGCGCTCTGGCCGGCGAGGCTGCCCTCGGCCGCGCCCCGCCGCCGGCGTCGATGCGGATGCCTTCAGCCGGCGCGGAACCGCCGACGCCGGCCCCAACCTCGAGCCGGACGCTCCACCCGCCCACGCGTGGCCACAGGCGCGCTGCCCGGGCCGGTCGACGTCGTCGGCAAACCAGAGGCGCTCCCGACGGTGGCCCACTGTTGGAGCGCGATGGGCGAGACGCTGCATATGATCGCGGCGCGGACCGAAAGCGGGGCGGACGGCGGAACCGGAGGGACGGATGATGTTGAGAGGCATGCTGGCGATTCGCGGACCGGCGGCGGCGCGGGGCTACGGGTTCATCGCGGTCGAGGGGCGCGAGGACGACCTCTTCGTCCTCGGTTCCGAGATAACCGACGAGCACGGCGGGCTGGCGACCCGTGGGGAATGGTCGGCGCTGGACGGTCGGGCGGTGGAGATCGGCGATGTCATCACGACGGACCGGGGCGACCAGGCGACGAATGTGCGGCTGCTGCCGGTCGAGAACGCCTCGACGGACGGCGCCGAAGCCCCGACGGCCGACGGCGGCGCGGGGGTGCCGGAGGATGCGGCGAACGAGGAGCCATGGGCGGCCGGGATCCGCGCGCACCTTGAGCGTCGAGGCTGGACGCTGGGCGAGTTGGCGTCCCGGTCCTCGTTGAAGCTGAATACGGTCAGCGCGGTCCTGCGGGGTGACCCGACCAGCACCCGCACCCTGACCGCGATCGCCGCCGGGTTCGGCGTCGGGGTCGGCGCACTTTTCGACGGCGGGGCCCCCGAGCCGGCCGACCACTGGACCGCGGCGCTGGAGCACCTCGACGCGGCGGGCCGGATGCTGGCCGCGGCGACCGTCGACGCGACGCCGCGACCCGAGCTGACCCCGGACGCGGCGGCCGACGTCGAGCGGGCGACCCTGGCGACGCACCGGGCGCTGGAGGCGATCGGCGAGGCCGCGGCGGAAGTCCGGGTCGGACGGGCGCTGTCCGCGTTCGTCCGGGGCGCGGAACCCGCAGAATCCTTGGGTCGGTGCGCAGGTCGGTGAGCGGGACCCGCTACCCGGCACAGCGGCGAGGAGGCGACCCCGCGAGCCCTTGCCCCATCCGGGGGGCCGAGCGAGACGTACGGCTTGCCGCCCGGCTGCTGGACGGCCTCCCGCGCCGGCGGTCTCACGACGTGGCCCGCAGGGGGCGGGCGTTGCACGTCGGTGAGCGGATTTCAAGGGCTGCCCCGCGGGGCGGCGTCCGCCGCCGACGTCGGCGGCGCGGTTGTCGTGCTCGAACGGTCCGCCGATTCGACGTCGCTGACGGGCCGCGGTGAGGCGGCGGACGACAGTCGGTCCGGGCACGGCAAGAGACTGCGTCGGGCAATGGAAGGGGCGCTGCGCGATCAGCGGCTCTCGCCCGGCAAGGCCTCGCTGGCCTGGAGTCACCCCACCGTCGCGCTCGACCCCGAGGGTGGCATGGCGGTGGTCGAGGACGTGACCGAGCTGACCGCCGGCGGGCGGCGGTCCCTGACCGCCCAACCAACGGAGCCGAGCGCATCAGCGTGAGGGCGGCGGCGGCTGCCAATCTACCAGCCAACGCAACTCCCGGAGATGGGTTTCCACCACCGAATCGGCCGACGCTCCAGCTTGCATGCGATCGAGCAGAGCTTTCCAACTGGTCAACATCAGCCAGCACGCGCTGTCGGCGACGGTGGCGCTCCGCACCCCGTTCCCTTCCGGTGCCGCGGGCCGGAGCTTCCGACACCGAGAGTAGAACTCTCTCCAGAGCCTCTCTCGCCGTTCACCCGGCGCGACGAACAGCACGACCGAGGGCTGCCTCTTCCGTCGCATTAACCGTTTCAAGTACATGCCCGGCTGTTTGTCCGAGAGCCTGGCCGTGAACTTCGCCTCGATCAGGACGTGCTCCCGACCGCTCTCATCGTAGCCCGCGAGGTCCGGCCTGGTGCCCATCTGGCCTGTGACCTGGGTTTCCACCCGGTCAATCCGACCGATCGGCGCGCCTCCCGCGACCACAAGGTCGGAGAGCGCGGCGCGAGCTGCCTCGGACGTCGACAGGATGTGCCCGAGCACTTCGACGGTAACGTTCTCCTTTTTCCCCTCGAAGCAC
Organism: Pseudomonadales bacterium; assembly: GCA_022827245.1. GTDB lineage: Bacteria > Pseudomonadota > Gammaproteobacteria > Pseudomonadales > Azotimanducaceae > VXNE01. The sequence goes on from JAJDTI010000013.1 coordinate 9,054, forward strand.
CTGAGCCCCGCGAGCGCCTCCAGCAGAGTCGGGCGGTGGGGACCGGATAACTCTCCGGGCTCCGTGTGCGTCGCGGAGAGGTTGGCCAGGAGCCGTCTGGCTTCGTCTATCGCCTGCGCCACCCGCAGCGCCTCAGTCGGCGTCAGTTTGGTGTTGACCGCCGTCCTGCGGAGTTGAACCTTAAACGGCACCGTTCCGGAGTACCCTGAACTTTCGGCGTCGGCCCTGAGGCGATCGGCTTTTTCTTTCGCCTCGGCAAGAGTGTGGCCGTTGAACTTCGCCCCCTGGTAGCCGCCCAACCCACCGATCCGGATTTGCACCGATGGCCACGCGATCTCGCCGTCGTCACGTCTTGCCAGGACAGGGCGCACGAACACCGGTTTGTGCATCCCTTCGACTACCTGCGTTGCTTCGGTCCACTTGGGCCAAGGGTTGTCTTCGCGAACTTCAATTACGCGCATTGAGTCGTTTCTCCTGCAAGCGGGCCCTCGCGGAACATGGCCGGGGTGCAGACGGTCGCGGGGTTCGGGCGACCACCGACAACTGGCCGCGAGGCCCCATAATCCCACGGTTGTGGGATGCCGGTGGGCCGCTGCGATGGCGTCGGCGGTGCTCGGCCAGCGAACGCCGCGGGCCAGGGGTTTCGGCGGACTTTCCTCGCAGCCACGTCGCCGGTCGTCCGCTGGTCACGCCTCGTTCACCGCCACACGCACGACGTCGTCCGTCTTGGCCGCGAGCTCGAGCCAGCGCCGCACGTCGCCGGCATCCAGCGTCCAGCGGTCCGCCTCGATCAGCGACAGCACGTCACGCTTGAACTTCTGGTAGAACCGCTCGGCCGTCACCGCGTCGGTGACCGCCAGCAGGATCGTCAGGGCCAGACTGCGCCGGACCCGAGCCGCTGTAGCCCCACGCCGGACCCGTCGGCGAGTGATTCCGGACCGCCAACGAGGCGCCCCAGTCGAGCGGCGTGCCGTCGACGGTGACCAGAACTTCGCCCTGCCGCCTCTCGCCTCGGATTGTCATCGGACCAGCAGCGTAGCACGGCCCGCGAGGCGGGCTCGAAGTCGCCCCGGAACCCGCGCGACGGCGACGAAATCGCTCAGATCGGCAGTTTCACGCTCGGCCTGGTCCCGCTCCGGACCGTTTCCTGCTGGTCCCAGGTCGGCATCGGGGGCAGCAACGGAGTCCACCATGCCCTGAGAGATTTCCAAGGTCAGCGACCTGCGCCAGTGCGGGTCCTGCGGGTACTCGCCGGCCAGGGCGTGCAGGTCGACACCACGACCGCGGCCGGCCGTCTCGTGTTGAGCATCTTCGCGGCGCTGGCCGAGTTCGAGCGGGAGCTGATCAGTGAACGCACCGTGGCCGGGCTCGAGGCCGCGCGGGCTCGCGGGCGGAAGGGCGGCAGGAAGTTCGCGCTGACGAAAAACCCAGGTGAGGCTGGCCCAGTCCGCGATGGCGCACCGCGACACGTCGGTGTCCGAGCTGTACCGCGAACTCGGCATCAGGCCGGTGACGCTCTACCGGGTACGTCGGCCCGCAGAAGCCAGTTGCGGGAGCAGGACCGGAAGGTCCTGGGCTCCTGAACCCAACGACCGCGCCGCCGGGCGGGTTTAACGTAGGATCTCGCCCCCTCCCGCAAACGACCCGATCCTGGCGGACACCCCCACCGGCGGCGCGACGGAGTGACGGCGGGGCGCTCAGTCGCGGTCGTGCCGGTGGCCGGCGGGATTTTCAGTGGAGGGTGTCGTCGGTCGGCCAGTAGGCGACGTCGACGTGGTACAGCACGGCGTCGTTGTCGAGGTCGTGGTGGGGGTCGTCCGGGAGGTCAGGCATGGGCGTGATGACGATGAGGCCGAAGGACGTGCCCGCCGGCGGCGGGTCCGGACGGTTGTCGATGTGGTGGGCGAGGGCGAGGCGCGCGGCGGTGTCCACATCACGGGCGTCGACCACCATCGAGGGCAGGTGGTCGAGGGGGGTTGCGGGCTGCTTGGGGCGCGTCTCGGTGTCGAGTATCACTCGGTATGTCACCATCGGATCCGGTCATCTCGGGCGATTATGACGCACGGTGGGCGGCGGGGCGTGCATCCTGCGCCGTGTGGTCCGTTGGCTGTGAGATGGGGCGTGGCGCTCTTCCCGTGCACCTGAACATGGGTATCCGTTGACGCGGGTTCGGCGAGCGGGGTAGACTTCGGCCGTTCGGGCCTCATCGCGCCCGCATCGGAAGGTCGGCCCGTCATCCCGCCCTCCACAAGCGTTTGGACGAGCCGACCTGGGAACACACGCCTCGGCACCATGCCGGGGCGTGTCACTGTACGGGGGATGCTGCACGACTCGGCCGGGCCGGCGGCAGGACGTGCAGCGCCACGTCTCGGAGGACGGTCACCGACCCTCCTCCTCGAAGCTGCGCAGATAACGGGACACGGTGATGGGCGCGCAGCCGATCGCCCGCGCGATACGCTTGAAGCCGAGCCCCTGCGCGCGAAGCTCGACCATGCGCGCGACGGCCTCGACCGACATCGGCGGGCGCAGGAACCCGCGCCTGACCGTCACGCGGCCGCGACGGCGCAGCACCTTCCGGTCGGCGAGGGCCGGCATCGAGCGCTCGTCGTGCTCGACGTCGGGAGCGTGCTTCGCCAGCTCGTGCCAGTCGACGGCGGCGCGCGTCGGACTGCCGTCGATGGGCTCGGGGTCCGGCATCTGGTCGAGGAGGCCGTCGCCGCCGCGCCACGCGACCTCGAACTCCTGCCCGGCGCTCGCGGCCGACTCGCGGACGACCGTGGTCAGGGGCTCGACCTCGCGGTAGACGACCGACAGCCCCGTCGTGTGGCCGGCGCCGGTGCGATACGACACGTCGGCGAGGGCCGAGCTCACGGCCGGACTCGCCAGCGCCGCGTCCAGCGCCGAGCCCTGCAGCCGCAGCTTCGCCGTCACGCGCAGAGCACGGATGGTCGAGCCGCCGGCGTCGATCGAGCGGACGACGATCTCGGAGCCGACCCTCAGCGGCCGGCCCTCCCGCCGGCTCGGCCGTCCG
>JAJDTI010000043.1 GCA_022827245.1 Pseudomonadales bacterium
CCGCCGTCACTGCAACACGCTGACGTGTCCGCCCTCCGCCAGCACTTCCGCGGGCACGTCGGCCAGCGACGCGAGCACCCGCTCGCCCCCGGTCAGGCCCGCGACGATCACCACCCCGGACCCGCGCGTCGAGCCGACCTCGACGGGGCGGCGGAAGACCCGCGCATCGTCGACCACCCACACGTGCGCGTCCCCCGCGCTGTCCGCCACGGCCGCGCCGGGCACGAGCACGCCCACCGGGCCGGCAACGGGCGGCGGGGCAACGTCTTCCGTCAGGAACGCCACCTTCACTCCCATGTCCGGCAGCACGCGCTCGTCCCGCTCCACGAAGGCGATGCGCACGCGCACGGTCGCCTTGGTGCGGTCCGCCGCCGGAATCGTCGCGATGACCTCCGCCGGCATGGGATCGTCCGGGTAGGCATTCAGCGAGATCGTCGCCGGCTGGCCCGAGTACACGCGGTTGATGTACGCCTCGTTCACGTCGACCTCCACCTCGAGCGAGTCCATGTCGACGATGGTGCAGATGCCCGTGCGCGTGAAGCCGCCACCGGCGGAGATCGGCGAGATCATCTCGCCGGGCTGGGCATCCTTCGCGATCACGACGCCGGCAAACGGCGCGCGGATCTGCATGTCCGCGACCATCTGGCGCTGGACGTCGATGCTGCGTTCCGCGACGTTGAGTTCCTGTTGCGCTCGGGACAGGCGGGCGTTCAGGGCCTCCACGGAGAGCGTGTCCCGGTCGAGGTCCGCCTGGCTCGCGAGATTGCGTTCCGCAAGGCCGCTCGTGCGCCGCAGGTCGAGCTCGGCCTGGCGGAGCTGGACCCGCATTTCGTCGAGGGAGGCGCGCGCCGCGGCGTGCTGCGACTCGGCCAGTTCGAGCTGCGCCCTCGGGATGCTGTCGTCGAGTTGCGCGAGCAACTGCTCGGCCGCCACCGTCATCCCCTCCTCCACCAGGACCTCGAGGACCTTGCCGGTGACCTTGGCGCTGACGGTCGCCTGGCGCCGGGCGACCACGTAGCCGGTCGCGTCGAGCACGCTGTCGCCCGCGGGCGCCGCCGCCATGGTCCGCGCGACGACCGTGCGCACGGGCGTGGTCGCCGCCTCGGTGGGGAAGTCGATGTAGAGACCCACGAAGCCGATGCCGGCCACGATGGCGATCGCCACGAACCACTTGATGGGTCGACCGCTCCCCGAGGAGTCTTCGTCGCTCCTGTCGATGCGCAACTCGGACAGGAGCGCCTTCTTGTCCATCCGACTATTTTACCCGCCTGTACGCGGACGCCAACGCAACTTTCCGTTGCGCCGACGGCTCTGGACATCCGGGCCGGGGCGTGTGCAAAGTACGGTGCGCGGCCGAGCCCGGGCACACGCGGCGAGGCCCCGGACGCTGCGGTTAGAATGCCCGCTCCACCCGCCCGGAGCGCCCGCGTTGGCCGAACGAACGGCCCGGATCGTGCACGACATCGCCGACATCCCGGCCGATGCGTGGAACCGGTGCGCGAACCCCGAATCGGCCAATGGCGCCGCCTACAACCCGTTCCTCGATCACCGTTTCCTGCGCGCCCTGGAGGCGAGCGGCAGCGTCTCCGCGCAGACCGGCTGGCAACCGTTCCACCTCGCCCTCTGCGAGGAGGAACCGACCGCGGCCCGGGAGGGCGACGGCGACGGCCCCCTCGCGGGGCAAGGCGCGCTCGGTCGGGTGCTTGGTGTCGTGCCGATGTACCTGAAGTCCCACTCGCGCGGCGAGTACGTATTCGACGCGGGGTGGGCCAATGCCTGGTACCGGGCCGGCGGCGAGTACTACCCGAAACTGCAGTCGAGCGTGCCGTTCACCCCGGCGACCGGACGCCGCCTGCTGGCGCCGGACACCCCGGACCGGACCGAGATCGAGGACCAGCTACTGATGGCCGCCGTGCAGGCGGCGCACCAGATCGACGTCAGCTCGCTGCACTTCACGTTCCTGCCCGAGGCGCAGTGGGAGCGCGCGGGGAAGCTCGGCATGCTGCAGCGCATGGACACCCAGTTCCACTGGGAGAACGCGGGCTACGCGTCCTTCGACGCGTTCCTCGCCGCGCTGTCCTCGAAGAAGCGCAAGAACATCCGCCGGGAGCGGCGGGAAGCCCGCGCCAACGGGATCGAGATCGAGTGCGTGACCGGCGGCGACCTCACGGAAGGCCACTGGGACGCGTTCTACGACTTCTACGTCGACACTGGGCACCGCAAGTGGGGCACGCCCTACCTGAACCGCCGGTTCTTCAGTCTCCTGAACGAGACCATGCCGGACGAGACCCTGCTCATCCTGGCGCGGCGGGATGGGCGCTACATCGCGGGCGCGCTCAATTTCATCGGCTCCGACGCCCTCTTCGGCCGCAACTGGGGCTGCATCGAGGACCACCGGTTCCTGCATTTCGAGGTCTGCTACTACCAGGCGATCGACTTCGCCATCGAACGCGGGCTCAAGCGCGTCGAGGCCGGGGCACAGGGGCCGCACAAGATCGCGCGCGGCTATGTGCCCCGTGCGACGTACTCGGCGCACTGGGTTCGCGACACGGGGTTCCGCGACGCCGTGCGGCGGTTCGTCAACGAAGAGCGCCGCCACGTGGAACACGACATCGAGTGGTTCGCCGAGCACGCCCCGTTCCGCAAGGACCTCGACCTGTCGCGCTACCGGGAGACGGTGCGGATCGAGGGCGCCTGACCGCGCGGCGGGGCCGCCGGCGCCCCGTGCCGGGTCAATCGTCCGGACAGGACTCCGCCGGCGGCGGCGTCGGCCGGGCGAGTTCGGCCCGCACGGCGCGCGCGTGGTCCTGCAGCCGCGCCAGGTTCGCAGGCCCCATGCGGAGCAACTGCTTCTGGAAGTCGTCGAGCGCCTCCAGCGACGGGTCGGCGTATTCGTAGAGCACGTTCGGCCGCGTCAGGGGGACGAAGCCCGGCGGCGTCGGCACCGCGAGGACCCGCTCGAGCAGGGCGTCCACCCCGGCCCGGACGTCCGGCCCCGTCTCCCCGAGGGCCGCGAGCGCCTCCGCCAGGAGCGGTTCGAAGCGCGTGACCAGCGCCACCGTGCGTTCCGGCGACAGGCAGGTGACGATGTCGACGAAGCGCACGTAACGGCGGTACGAGGCTGGATCCACGTAGGCGACGCCGTCGCGCTCCACCGTCCGGAACGGACCGTTCACGGCCATGAAGTCGAGTTGCCCGCGCGGGACCCGGCCCGCCGCGGCGGCCGCGACGACCGCCGCCGCGCGCCGCAGGAGGTCTTCCTGGGCGAGCCACGCCGGCGCGAGTCCGCCTACGCAGCCGGTCACCCCTTCCGCCACCACGGCGTCGCTCTCGCCAAGCGCAGGCAGCGGTGGTGGTGGCGGCGGCTGCACGCAGGCTTCCGGGGCTGCCGTCTCGTCGGTCGGCGGGGTCGTCGGTGTTGTGGGCGTGACCTCCACCCGTGGCGGCTCCGCCGTCGGGGACGGCGCCTCTTCAACGATCGCCGGCGGGGCCGGAGCCTGTGCCTGCCACACGAGCAGCGCCGCGACGGCCAGTATCACGACCGCGCCGATCGCGACGGCATGCCACCGCGTCACGACGGACCCCACCGGGCGCGCCCCGAAACCGCCGTCAAGCTACCGGGAGCGCTCCCCGATCCGCTATCATCGTCCGCTTGCCCGCCACGCTCCCGCCGCGTTTGAAGCACCTTCCGATCCAGGCCGTTCTGAACCACGAGATCGCCGTTGGCAGCTCCGTCGCCGTGGCGGGCTGGGTCCGTTCCCGCCGCACTTCCCGGGGCGGGTTCTCGTTCATCGATGTCCATGACGGCTCCTGCTTCGACGGCGTGCAGGTCATCGCCGACGAAGCCCTCGACAACTACGAAGATATCACGCGCCTCGGCGCCGGCTGCGCCGTCCGCGTGACCGGAACGGTGGCCGAGTCCCGGGGCCGGGGCCAGGACCGGGAGATCCAGGCCAGCAGCGTCGCCGTCAGCGGCTGGGTGTCCGACCCGGAGTCCTACCCGATCGCCAAGAAGCGGCACTCGTTCGAATACCTGCGCACGGTCGCGCACCTGCGGCCCCGCACGAACACGTTCGGCGCCATCGCCCGCGTGCGCAACACGATCACCCAGGCCATCCACCGGTATTTCGACGAACACGGCTTCGTCTGGGTGAACACGCCCATCATCACGGCCAATGACTGCGAGGGGGCCGGCGAACTGTTCCGCGTCAGCACCCTCGACGCCGTCAACCGTCCGGCCGACGCACCCGCGGACGACGCGGAGGACTTCTTCGGACGCGAGACGTTCCTCACGGTCTCCGGGCAATTGAACCTCGAGGCCTACTGCCTGGCGCTCAGCAACGTGTACACGTTCGGCCCGACGTTCCGCGCCGAGAACTCGAACACGAGCCGCCACCTCGCCGAGTTCTGGATGGTCGAGCCCGAGATCGCGTTCGCGGACCTCGACGACAACGCCGCGCTCGCGGAGGACTTCCTGAAGTACGTGCTCGCCGAAACGCTCTCGCGGCGCGGCGACGACATGGCCTTCTTCGCCGAGCGCATCGACAGCAGGGTCATCGAGCGCCTCGAGCACGTCATCGAGACGCCCTTCGAGCGCCTCGACTACACGGAGGCCGTGGCCCTCCTCGAGCGCTCCGGGGAGTCGTTCGAGTTCCCGGTGCGCTGGGGCCTGGACCTGCAGTCCGAGCACGAGCGCTACCTCACGGAGCGGCACGTGGGCGGTCCCGTCGTCGTCGTCAACTATCCGAAGGACATCAAGGCCTTCTACATGCGCGGCAACGACGACGGGCGCACGGTGGCGGCGATGGACGTGCTCGTGCCTGGCGTCGGCGAGATCATCGGCGGCAGCCAGCGCGAGGAGCGGCTCGACGCCCTCGAGGCCCGCATGGCTCCCGCCGTGGCGGAAGAACTCTGGTGGTACCGCGACCTGCGCCGCTACGGGACGGTGCCGCACGCCGGGTTCGGCCTCGGCCTCGAGCGCCTCGTCCTCTACGTCACCGGCATGGACAACATCCGCGACGCCATTCCCTTCCCGCGCGTTCCGAACAACGCCGCCTTCTGTTGATCGCATTTTCCGGCGTGGGGCGCGCCCCTCGCGCTCCCCTGCTGAAGGCTCTTCTCCGGCTGCGCGTGTTCGTCGCGCGCTACCGGGGCCGCCTTACGGGCGGCATCGCCGCGTTCGCCCTCGCCCGGGTGTTCGAGGCCCTCATCCCGCTGATGCTGATGATCGGCATCGATCGGCTGAAGGAGGGCAACCCGGATGTCCTCGCGCCGGCGCTCGGCATCGTCGCGGCGGTGTGCGCGCGTTTCGTCACGGTCTCGTTCGCGCGCATGGCGGTGCGGCGCGCGGGGCTGCTCGTCGCGTTCGACCTGCGGCAGCGGCTCTACGCGCACCTGCAGCTCATGGGCCCGAGGTTCTTCGGCCGCTACACGATCGGCGACATGATGACACGCGCCGTGGCCGACATCGGCCTGATCCAGCGGCTGATTTCCCACGGCACCATCCTCTCCGTGATCCTCATCTTCGCGAGCGTCGTGGGCTTCACGTTCATGCTGTCGCTCTCCTGGCAGTTGACGCTGCTCATCTTTCCCCCGCTGCCGTTCATCTTCCTCTACGCGTGGAAGGCCTCCCGCCGCATGGGCCTCGCTTCCCGGGCGGTGCAGGAGCGGCTGTCCGAACTGGGCGGACACGTGCAGGAGAACCTTGCGGGCATCCGGACCATCCAGGCGATGGCGCAGGAGGACAACGAGATCGCGCGTTTCGCCGGCACCAACCAGCGCTACGCCGGCGCGTTCCGGCACCAGGCGCGGCTGAATTCCCGGATGAGCGCGATCATGCCGACGCTCGCGGCGCTCTGCTCCGTCGGAATCCTCGGGTACGGCGGCCACCTGGTGCTCACGGAACGCCTGACCGTCGGCGAGTTCACCGCGTTCTTCCTGTACGTGAACATGGTGGTGCAGCCGTTTCGGGTGGCCGGGTTCGTCGTGAACCTGTTCCAGCGCGCCGCGGTCGCGAGCGACCGGCTGTTCGACGTCTTCGACCGGGCCGCCGAGATCGAGGACGCGCCGGACACCGCCGCCCCCGCGCACATCGTCGGCGACATCTCCGTCCGGCATCTCCATTTCGCCTACGAAGGCGCTCCGCGCAAGGCGCTCGCCGACGTGAACCTCGACATCCCGAGAGGCGAGTCGATCACGGTGATGGGCCGCGTCGGCGCGGGCAAGACGACGCTCTTGAAGCAGCTCGTGCGCATCCTGGACACGCCTGCCGGAACGGTGTTCATCGACGGCACGGACGTGCGCGACTATCCGCTCGCGCAGCTGCGGGCGCAGGTCGCCATGGTCCCGCAGGACCCGTTCCTGTTCGGTGAGCCCGTGCGCGAGAACCTCTCCTACGACGATCCCGCACGCGCCCTCGATCTCGTATGGCAGGCGGCGGAGGCTGCCGACTTCCGCGAGACCGTCGAGGACATGCCCGAGGGCATGGAGACGGTGGTCGGCGAGCGCGGCGTGACGCTGTCCGGCGGGCAGAAGCAGCGCGCGACGCTGGCCCGCGGGCTTATCCGCCATGCGCCCGTCCTGATACTCGACGACTGCTTCTCCTCCGTGGACACGGAGACCGAGGAGCACATCCTGTCCGAGCTGCGGCGGCTGCGGCGCGGCAAGACCACGATACTCGTCTCGCACCGCGTCTCGACGGCGCGGCATTCGGACCGCATCGTGATCCTCGAGGACGGCGCCATCGCCGAGGTCGGCACGCACGACGAGCTGCTGGCCACCGGCGGCTTCTACGCGGAACTCGAGCGGATCCAGCGCGAAGGGGCCGATGCGTCGGACTACGCGGCCGCGGCGGGAGCGCCGGCGTAATGGCCGAGAGCGCCCGCATGACGTCGCGGCGGCGGCGCGACTACGCGATGTTCGACGCCGAGCTGACCGGCGCGGTGATGAACCTCTCGCTGCTGCGCCGCCTCTTGCACTGGATGAAGCCCTACCGAGCCACCTTCGCCGTGAGCGGGGCGCTCGTGCTCGTCGCCTCCACCCTGCAGATCCTGCTGCCCATGGTGGTCTCGCTGGTCGGCATCGACTACGTGATCGGGGGCCAGACCGACACGGATACGCCGGACATGGGCCTGGTCGAGCTCACCGTCGCCCTCTCCGACGGGCTCGGCCTGCCCCCGCTGCTCGCGGCGTGCTGCCTTTACGTCGTGTTGCAGCTCGCCTGGGCCGTGACCGTGCATGCGCATCGCATGACGCTCATCACGTCCGTGATCAAGGGGCTGCGAGACCTGCGTCTCGACCTGTTCCGGCACCTCGAGACGCGGCCCTCCTCGTTCTACGACCGCGTCGCGGTGGGGCGCGTGATGACCCGCGTGACCAACGACATCGAGGCGCTCTACGAACTGCTGCGCGGCCTCGGCGCGCTGATCGGCGAGTTCGCGCCGTTCCTCGTCGCCCTGGTCATCATGCTCTCGATCAGCGCCGAGCTGACCGGCATCCTGCTGCTCGCCCTGCCCCTGATCGCCGTCGTCACGTTCTACTTCCGCCGCGCCACGCGCGTGCTCTTCCGCCTGGTCCGGCTGTCCGTCTCGGCGCTCAACCAGAACCTGCAGGAGAACCTCTCGGGGCTGCAGGTCGTGCAGCTTTCGCGCCGGGAGCGTTACAACCACCGGCGCTATACCGAGATCAACGAGCGCAACCTCGCCGCCGAGACGAAGTCGATGCGCCTCGAGACGGCCTACGGGGCGTTCACCGACAGCATGGCGTCCATCGCCATCGGCGCGGTCCTCTGGTTCGGCGGCGGCGACGTGATCCAGGAACGCATGACGCTGGGCGGCGTCGTGCTCTTCACCCAGTTCATCGCCATGCTGTTCCACCCGATCGTCGTGCTCGGCGAACAGCTCAACGTGCTGTTCCGCGCCATGGCGAGCGGCGAGCGCATCTTCCAGGCCCTCGACTGGGACGAGACCATCCACGAGCCGGACGCGCCCGCCGACCTGCCCGCGCGGCTGCGTGGCGAGGTGACGTTCCGCGACCTCTGCTTCCGCTACGACGCCGACGTGCCGGTGCTGCGGAACGTCTCCCTCACCATCGCCCCCGGCGAGAAGCTCGCCATCGTCGGACCGACCGGTTCCGGCAAGAGCACACTCATCAAGCTGCTCGGGCGCTTCTACGACTTCGACGACGGGCAGATCTTCCTCGACGGCATCGACCTCAACCGCATCCGCTCCCGCGACCTGCGGCGGCGCGTCGGCGTGGTGCCGCAGGACTTCCACATCTTCAGCGGGACGATCCACGACAACATCGCCCTCGGCGACGCCGCCATCGACCGCGACCGCATCGTCCAGGCGGCGCGGACCGTGAACGCCCACGACTTCATCGCGGCCCTGCCGAAGAACTACGACACGCCGCTGTCCGAGCGCGGCCAGAACCTGTCCCAGGGCCAGCGCCAACTCCTCGCGTTCGCCCGCGTACTCGCCGCCGACCCCGAAATCCTGATCCTCGACGAGGCGACCGCGAGCATCGACACGGAGACCGAACTCCTCATCCAGGACGCGCTACGAAAGCTCACGGCCGGACGCACGTCGATCCTCATCGCGCACCGCCTGCAGACGATCCAGGAAGCCGACCGCGTGGTCGTCCTCGACGACGGCCAGGTGAAGGAGGTGGGTACCCACGATGAACTGCTGGCCGCCCGCGGACTCTACTTCACGCTGCACGAACTGCAGTTCCAGGAAACCGGAACAGCGACGGGTTCGTAGCCCCGGCGTCCACCGCCAGCGCACCGCGGCGCGCTGGCGGCGCCAAACGGGCGCGCTCCTAGGCTAGTGCGCTTTCGAACAGAACCAGCAACCGCGCCCAGGCGCGTTCGGCCTGCTCTTCGTGGTAGACGGCGGAATCGGGCGGACACCAGCCGTGCAGCGCACCCGCATACACCTCGATCTCGGCGGGCAAGTTCGCCGCGTCGAAGGCTTCGCGCAGCTTGACCTTGGCGTCCGGGTCGCGTTCGTCGTCGTTCTCGGCGATGGCGAACAGGAAGCTTGCGCGCATATCCGGCACGAGGAGATGAGGACTGCTGTCGTCGTCGGTCGCCAGGCCGCCACCGTGGAACGATGCGCCGGCGCCGATCCGGTCCGGCACCGCGGCGGCCGTGCGCATCGTCATCGGGCCGCCCATGCAGTAGCCCGTGGTGCCGATCTTGCGCGCGGTGTCGACAGCGGATTGCGCGTCCAGGTACTCGACGAACGCCTTCGCGTCGGTGACGTTGCCCTCCGGTGACAGGGACTGGTAGAGGGGCATCACGGTCTCCCGGGTTGCCGCGTCCCCGAAGCTGGCGCCCTCGGGGACGACGGGCGCCCGCGCCTGGCGGTAGTAGGGGTTCGCGACCAGGACGGCGTAGCCGGAACCGGCGAGTCGGTCGCCCATGGCGCGGTGCGCGGGACGCAGACCGAGGATGTCGGGCCAGACGATCACGCCGGCATGCTGACCCGTGGCCGGGTGCGTGAAGTAGCAGTCCGCTTCTCCGTCCGGCGTCCTGACGGTCACGTCCTGGCCCGTGACCGCGGATGCGCCCTTGGCTCGCGGCATGATCGCCGCTACCGCCGCCGCGCCCGTGACTGCTGCGAAACGACGCCGGGTCAACGGACTGCCCAGCGCGGCGTCGATGTCCCGCTCCGTGTTTTCGTCGCACATGCCGATGCTCCCTGCCGGTCGAATGGACGCAGTCTAGGGGCTTGCGCCGTAGAACGGAACGGGCGTGGAGTCTACGGCGCAAGGCGATGGGACGGCGGGCGGCTGGGGCCAAAGGCGGCGCCCCGGCAACGGCTTTGGTGGCGCTGGCCGATTGGCTGCGCCGTTCGGCGAGGGCTTTCCGCCGCTGTCGATCGACAGGGTCGCCCGGCGCGCGGTCAGCCGCGCGGCCGTGCCGGCACCAGTTCCGTGAGGATCCCCCCGGCGCTCTTCGGGTGGAAGAAGGCCGCCGTGACGTTCCCGCCATCCGGGCGCCCGCCGAGGTCGATCTGGCGCATGCCCTGGGCGCGCAGCCGCGCCGCCTCGGCGGCCACGTCGTCGCAACCGTAGCCCCAGTGATGCAGGCCGGGCCCGAAGCGCTGCAGGTACTTGAAGGTGCCGGCCTCCGGAACCACCGGGATGAGCACCTCGATGCGCGTCTCGCCCATGCCGACCCGGAAGAAGTAGTTATGGGTGCCCTCCGGGGCAAAGTAGGCGCCGTCCGGCAACGGCGTGCTGCCGTCGAGCGGGAACCCCAGCTTGCCCTCGAGGGTCTCCATGGCCTCGTCGATGCTGTGGGCGACGACGCCGATGTGGTCCAGTCCTGTAATCACGAGCCATCCCTCCGTTCGCGCTGCCATCGTACTACGCCCGCGGCACGGGGCACCGCGGCACCGGGCATCAGGGGTCGAGGCGTACCTCGTAGCCGGCTTCGCGCAGCGCGCCCACGACTGCTCCGACCTGTTCCTCGCCCCGCATCTGCAGCTCAAGCTCCACCACGGTGGCGCGCACGGACGACGCGCCGAACGCGCGCTGGTGGACGATGTCGACGATGTTGCTGTCGAGCACGCCGAGGCGCTGGGTCAGCTCGCCGAGGGCGCCGGGAAGATCGGGGATCTCGACGGCGATGCGCACCAGGCGGTTGCTGCGGACCAGGCCCCGCTGCAGGACCGAGGACAGGATCATCATGTCGATGTTGCCGCCGGAGAGGACGAGTACGGTCTTTCCCTTCGCCACGGACGGATCGGCGATCACCGCGGCGAGCGCCGCCGCCCCGGCACCCTCCGTGACCGTTTTCTCGAACTCGAGGAGCATGAAGATCGCCCGCTCGATGTCGCTCTCGGACACGGTGACCATCCGGTCGACGTTGCGCCGCAGGAGGCCCATTGCGGTCGGGCCGGGGTCGTCCACCGCGATCCCTTCCGCGATCGTCCCGGCCGGCCCGCGATTGGCTTCGCGCCCCTCGAACGCGTCCGCCGCCGCACGGAAACGATCCGCCTGCACGCCGACGAGACGGACACCGGAACTCTGCGCGCGCACCGCGACGGACGTGCCCGCGAGCAGTCCCCCGCCACCCACCGGCACGATCAGCGTCTCCACGTCGGGCGCCTGGTCCAGGATCTCCAGGCCCAGCGTGCCCTGGCCCGCGATGACGGCATCGTCCTCGAACGGGTGCACGAGGACGAGTCCACGCTCCTCCGCGAGCCCGTGCGTGTAGGTGAGCGTCTCGGCGAACCGGTCCCCGTGCAGGAACACCTCGGCGCCGAACACCTTCGTCTGCTCGACCTTCGCGTTCGGCGTGTGGCGCGGCATGACGATGGTCACGGGAATACCGAGGCGCGACCCGTGGTAGGCCAGGGCCTGGGCATGGTTGCCCGCGGACATGGCGATGACGCCGGCATCGCGTTCGGCGTCGTCGAGGAGCAGCAGGCGGTTCAGCGCACCCCGCTCCTTGAACGACGCGGTGAACTGCAGGTTCTCGAACTTGAGATGCAGGTCCGCCCCGAGGTTGGCCGACAGCGTCTCAGAACGCAGCAGCGGCGTGCGTACGACATGCTCGCCGATCCGCTCCCAGGCCCTCTCGATCGCGTCCAACGTCACGGTCATGTCTGCAGCGCCGATCCGCCGCCGCTCCCGGCGGGCGGCGCAGTATAGCCGCGCCGGGAATCAGCGGTCCGTGGCGTGTCGCGCCAGCGTCCGGACCACCACGGCGAGGGCCGCGAACACCAGCACGCCCGCGAGCGCGAAGGCCGCGCCGGGGAAGTAGACCGGCGCCGCCGGCGACGTGAACCAGGCGAAGAGCTGCGTCATCACGGGGGGGCTCACCACCGAGGTGGCGCTCGCCACGCTGCCGATCGCGCCCTGCAGTTCGCCCTGGGCGTCGGCCCCCACGTGTCTCGACATGACGCCGGTGAGGGCCGGCATCACGAGTCCCGAGCCCGCTCCGACCACGATCCAGACGTAGAGCATCCAGCCCACCGGCGAGAGCAGCGCATACCCGAGCAGGCTGACGGCCGCGAGGGCGAGACCCGTGGAGGCGCAGCGCTCCGCACCCCAGGCGGGGATGGCGCGTCGGATCACGAAGCCCTGGACGATGAGCATGCACATGCCGACGAAACCGAGCGAGAACCCGATCTCGCGCGGACCCCATCCGTAGCGTTCGATGCTGAAGAACGCCCAGGTCACGGGCAGCGAGTTCTGCGCCGTCATGTAGAGGAAGTACGCGGCCATGATGCCGATCACCACCGGGAACCGGCGCATCTGGCGGAACGCCCCCAACGGGTTGGCGCGGGACGCCCGGAACGGCCGGCGATGCTCGCGCGCCAGGGTTTCCGGAATCGCGAGCCAGCCGAACGCGACGGTGGCGAAAGCGATGCCGGCGGTGGCGAAGAACGGCGTGCGCGGCCCGAACTCGCCGAGGAAGCCGCCGATTACGGGGCCGAGGATGAATCCCGCCCCGAACGCGGCGCCCATCAGGCCGAAGTTCTGCGCGCGCTTCTCCGGCGGGAAGAGGTCGGCGACGCACGCGTTGGCGATGGCGAAGCTGGTGGCCGACATCCCCGCCACGAGCCGGCCGACGTAGAGCCAGGCGAGGGTCGGCGCGAAGCCCATGATGAGGTGGTCGAGACCGAACACGAACAGCGACCCCAGCAGCACGGGACGCCGTCCGAAACGGTCCGACAGGTTGCCGGCCAGCGGCGCGCAGAAGAACTGCATCAACGCGTAGACGAAGACCAGCCAGCCGCTGTGGCGCGCCGCCTCGTGCAGGGGATCGCCGGTGACGTCCACGATCAGCTCGGGCAGGACCGGCATGACGATGCCGAAACCGACTGAGTTGAGGAGGACGGCGACGAAGATGAACGCCACCGCCCGGTTGGCGGAGGTCACACTGGATTCCGGGCCGGACAGCGCGCGCATCGTCGCATGGAATGTCCTTCGTCGGGGAGATCGCGGGTCCCCGCCCCCGCGGGGCCTTGCCTGAACTCGAAGCGGGACACGGCGGGGGCGTCCCCTACAATGGTCGCGTCAGGGAACCGGGAGGCCGGACATGCCACGGTCGCACGAGGTCGTCAATCAGCCGCCTTCCCTCGTCGACTACAACGTCTACCTGCGCGACCCGGCCCTCCGCGAGTGGGTCGCCCTGGGCGACGCCGCGTGGGCCGAACCCGACCTCGCCGAGTACGGCGCGCTGGCCGGTTCGGAGGAGGTCATCCGGCTCGGGTTCGAGGCCAACGAGTTCCGCCCGGTGTTCGAGTCGCACGACCCCCAGGGGCGCCGGGTGGACCGCGTCCGCTACCACCCCGCATACCACCGCCTCATGGAGATGGCCATCGAGCGCGGCATCCACTCCCTGCCGTGGACCGAGGAACGCCCCGGCGCGCACGTCGCGCGCGGCGCCCTGGAGTACCTCCAGCACCAGGTCGAGTCGGGCCACGGATGCCCCACGACGATGACCTTCGCATCGATCCCCACGCTGCGCGTCCAGCCCGAGCTCGCCAGCGCCTGGGAGCCCGGCGTCACCGCACGCGTCTACGACCCGCGCGACGTGCCGATGGCGGACAAGCACGGGCTCACCCTCGGCATGGCGATGACGGAGAAGCAGGGCGGCTCCGACGTGCGCGCCAACAGCACGGCGGCCGAGCCCGTCGGCAACGGCGGTCCGGGCGAGGAGTACCGGGTGACCGGCCACAAGTTCTTCGTCTCGGCGCCGATGTCCGACGGGTTCGTGATCCTCGCGCAGACGCCGGCGGGCCTGTCCTGCTTCCTCCTGCCCCGCTGGCGCGCGGACGGAACGCGCAACGCATTCGAGCTGCAGCGCCTCAAGAACAAGATGGGCAACGTCTCGAACGCCTCCGCGGAAATGGAACTCTTCGACGCCTCGGCCTGGCTGATCGGCGAGCCCGGCCGCGGGGTCGCCAACATCATCCGGATGGTGGCCCTGACCCGCTTCGACTGCATGGTCGGGTCAGCCGGGCTGATGCGCCAGGCAGCCGTCCAGGCGCTGCACCACTGCCGGCATCGGAGCGCTTTCGGACGGGCGCTGGTCGAGCAGCCCGTCATGCAGGGCGTGCTGCTCGATCTGGTCGTCGAGAGCGAGGCCGCCCTGGCGCTCGCGATGCGCGCCGCCCGCGCCCTCGACGGGGACGAACAGGCCGCCGTGCGGATCCTCACGCCGATCGGCAAGTACTGGATCTGCAAGCGCACGCCGACGGTCACCGCGGAAGCGATGGAGTGCATCGGCGGCAGCGGCTTCATGGAGGACCGCCTGCTCGCCCGGCTCTACCGCGAAGCGCCCGTGAACGCGATCTGGGAAGGCAGCGGCAACGTGCAGTGCCTGGATGTGCTGCGGGCGTTCGCCCGTGAACCGGAAACCGTCGAGACGGTCCTCGCGGAACTCCGGGCCGGGGCGTCCCTCGATACCGGCCTCGAACGCGAGGTGAAGGCCATCGAGGCCGTCCTGACCCGCCCGGACGCCGGGATCGAGCGGGTGGCGCGGGGTTGGGTCGAACGTCTCGCCATCGCCCTGCAGGCGAGCGTGCTCCTGCGCTTCGGCAACCCGTTGACCGCCGAGGCCTTCTGCCGACTGCGGCTGCCGGGGACCCACCGCACGCTGCTGCCGGGGGGCGGCGGCTGCGATCCCCGCTTCGCGCCGCTCCTCGACCGCGCGTTCTGACCGCGCCCCGCCATGGAGGTAAGATAGACCCATGCTGTACTTCGTAATGATCCTTGGCCTCGCGATCGCCGCGGTGGGCGTCTTCGCCCTCGCCGCGCCGGCCCGCATGGCGACCATGGCCAGCGGCTTCCAGTTCTCGGAAGGGAAACGCTTCGCCGCGGCCTACGGCCGCATGCTGATCGGGTTCATCCTTTTCTTCGCGGCCTACCAGACGAAGTTCTCCGTGGCGGTGCAGGTCCTGGCGATGTTCTCCGTGCTCGCGGGCATCATCGTGCTGGTCGTCAGCCGGGAATGGCTGCAGGCCCGCGTCGAGCGCGTCAGCGAGTGGTCCGCGGGCGCGTTGCGTGGCATCGGCGCCGGGGCCCTGGTGGCGGGAGCCTTCCTGTTCTACGCCGCGGTCTGAACCCCGCACCCGCCGGCGGCCGTGGCCTTTGAACCGGTCGACCCCGATGCCGTGCTGGTATCGATGGAAGACGCCAACCAGGTCCTGTCGACCTTCTCGCGCCACGGCTTTCGCCTGGACGGCGCCGACTGGCCGTCCGTCACGCACTACGTGGAGGGCATGAAGTTCGACGACGGCGAACTCCGCGAACGCATCCGGGCGGCCGACCACCCGAAGACCGCGCAGCGCCTCGCCCGGCGCCACCGGCGGCGCGCGCGCCGGGACTGGGACGACGTTCGGGAGGTCTACATGACCCGCGGCGTCTACACGAAGTGCCGCGCGCACGCGGAGGTCGGCGCCGCGCTGGTCGATACCGCGGACCGGAAGATCATCGAGACCAGCCAGTACGACTACTACTGGGGATGCGGGCGCGACACGCGGGGGCTGAACACCTACGGGAAGGTGCTGATGAACGTGCGCGCGCGGCTCCTCGCGGAGGCCTCTTCCGCCGGGGAGTGACCGGCGGCGGGACGGTTCACGGGCGGCGTATACTCCGGGCGCAAGAGTTCGGACACGGTCAGCATGGCCAATCGTAGCGATCTCTCCGCCGCGCTTGACGACTTCCGCGAGTCGCGGGAAACGCAGGAAGGCTCCTCCGGGGACGGCGCCGGCGTCCAGTCGGCGCGGGTGAGCCGCTACTACGACGTCGTGACGCCCTTCTACGAGTTCGCGTGGGGCAGCTCCTTTCACTTCTCCCCCCGGCGTCCCGGCGAGCGCCTGCGCGACGCCCACCGCCGTCACGAGGAGGGCGTGGCGCGGCTTCTGGGCCTGCGGCCAGGCATGCGGGTCGCGGACGTGGGGTGCGGGGTCGGCGGTCCGCTCGTCGCCGTTGCGCGGGCCAGCGCCGCGTCCGTGACCGGACTGAACATCAACGGCCGCCAGGTCGCCATCGCGGAACGGCTCGTGCGCAAGGCGGGTCTCGAGAGGACGTGCGGCGTCGTGCTCGGGGACTTCACGGACGCCCCCTTCGATGCCGGGCAATTCGACGCCGCGTACTCCTTCGAGGCGATCTGCCATACGAAGAACACCGACCTGGCGTTCCGGGAGCTGTTCCGAATCCTGCGTCCCAGCGGGGAGATCGCGGTCGTCGACTGGTGCCTGACGGAGCGTTTCGACCCGTCCGACGCGGGACATCGGGACGTCCGGGCCCGGATCGAAACCGGCAATGCCACCCCGGACCTCCAGACCACGGAGGACCAGTTGGCCGCCGTGCGCTCCGCGGGCTTCGAGGTTCTTTCGGCCACCGACCAGGCCGGGGAGTGCGATCCGCGAACCCCTTGGTACGGGCCGCTCCAGGGGCGTGACCGCTCCCTGTCCTCGCTCGCGCGTTCGCCCCGCGCGCGGCGCGTCACCGCCGCGCTGACCCGCACTCTCGAGCGCTTCCGGATCCTGCCCGCCGGGACCGCGGACGCGTCGGCACTCCTGAACATCGCCGCCGATGCCCTCGTCGAGGGCGGCGAACTCGGCATCTTCACGCCGAGCTTCCTGGTCCATGCGCGCAAGCCGGCGTAAGCGGCCCGCCGCGTCCCCGGCCGCGGACGCGGAGCGCCTTTCGAGCTATCCGCACCCCTACCCCACGGGCTGGTACCGGCTGTCGGACTCGGCCTCGCTCCGTCCCGGCGGTCTGCGCCACATCGAGTGTCTCGGCCGCCAACTGGTGCTGTGGCGGAGCGAGGACGGCGCGCCCCACGTCATGCATGCCTTCTGCCCGCACCTCGGCGCCAACCTGTCCCACGGCCGGGTCCGCGGCGACTGTATCGAGTGCCCGTTCCACCGCTGGCGGTTCAGCGGCGACGGGCGGGCGGCGCATGTCCCCTACAGCAAGCACATTCCGCAGGGCGTCCTGACGGAGCCGTTTCCCGTACAGGAAGTGCACGGCCAGCTATTCGTGTACCACGCGTGCGGCAGCGGCGGCAGGGACGGAACGGGGCAACCGGCCTATCCCGTGCCACGCATCCCGGAGGTCGACGCGGGGACGTTCGTGTTCCGCGGCGCCCACGACGCGGGCCGCGTACGGATGCACCTGCTCGAGTTCGCCGAGAACTCCGTGGACCGGGCGCACTTCCAGCCCTTGCACGGGCAGATGCGCATCCCCTGGACCCGGCTCCCCGTGCCCGGCGTGGAGGTCGAACACGACGCGGACTGGCGTGTGGACCGCACGGTACCCTGGAAGATGTACTTCTTCGACAACGCGGTCCTGCGCATCCTGGGCCGCCGCGTCGAACGCGCGGGCGCCCACGCCCGCATCGCGTTCTTCGGACCCGGGGGCGTCGTGAAGTTCCGCTTCACGATGCCCGGCCGCGGCGACATCGAGATGTACCAGACGCACCTGCCCGTCGGGCCCCTGGAACAGCAGGTGGACTTCCGCTGGTTCGCGGACCGCCGGCTGCCGCGCCTGCTCGTGTGGTACGTCGTCGGCAACTGGATCTCGCAGTGGCAACGCGACATCGATATCTGGGAGAACAAGATCTACCAGCAGCACCCGCGGCTGTGCCGGGACGACGGCCCGGTGTTCCAGTTGCGGCAGTGGTATCGGCAGTTCCTGCCGGAGCCCGGCCTGGTCGCCGCAACGCCGGGGGACCTGCGTCGCGCCGACGTAGAATAGGCGCATGGTCCAGAGCGGCGCCAAGTTCCGCAACGCCCAGGGCGTCCGGGCGATCAAGGACGGCATCAAGGCCGATTCCTCCGCGCGGACGGCGCGGCCGGCGCGCGACCCGAAGCCGCCGTGGCTGCGCGTGCGCCTGCCGGGGGGGCCGGGCTTCGACTCTGTGCGCCGCACGGTGCGGGAACACCGGCTGAGCACGGTGTGCGAGGAGTCTCACTGCCCGAACATCGGCGAGTGCTGGACGCATGGCACGGCGACCCTGATGCTCATGGGGTCCGTCTGCACGCGGGCGTGCCGGTTCTGCGCGGTCGACACCGGCAACCCGAACGGCTGGCTTGACCCGGACGAGCCACGGCACGCGGCAGAGTCGGTGCGGCTGATGGGCCTGAAGTACGTCGTCCTCACGTCCGTCGACCGGGACGACCTGCCCGACGGCGGGGCTTCCCACTATGCGGCCTGCATCGCGGCGATCCGGCGCATGAACCCGCACACCGCGGTGGAAGCCCTGACCCCCGACTTCGGCGGAGACCCCGACGCCGTCGCGACCGTGGTCGACGCGGGCATCGAGGTGTTCGCCCAGAACCTCGAAACCGTGGAGCGCCTGACCCACCCGGTGCGCGACCCCCGTGCCGGGTACGGCCAGACGCTCGCCGTGCTGCGCCACGCGAAGCGGCATCGACCGGACGTCCTCACCAAGTCGAGCCTGATGCTGGGGCTCGGCGAGATGGAAGACGAACTGCGGGCCGCCATGGACGATCTCCGCACCGCCGACGTGGACGTGCTCACCCTCGGCCAGTATCTCCGCCCCACGCCGCATCACCTCCCGGTCGAGCGCTGGGTGCATCCCGACGACTTCGCCAAGTACCGCGAGTGGGGCCTCGAACGCGGGTTCCTCGAAGTCGCGTCCGGACCTCTCGTGCGTTCGAGTTACCGGGCCGACCGCATCCTCGAGGGCAACAACCTGGGGCTCATCCCCGCGCGGACCGTGGGATAGACGAGCCGTGCTCGTCCAGGACTCCGGGCAGGCCGCGACGCCGATCCACCTCGTCGCTCCACCCGCCGTCGACGCGTGGCGTGCCTCCCTGACGGATGTCGCGCGGGCATGGACCGAGCGTACCGGTTTCGCGGGCCGCGCCGGACAGTCCGCCTGGCTCCCGGGCGCCTCGGGCGCGCCGGAGGCAGTCGTCGTCGGGACCGGAGACGGCGCCGGCATCGCGACGCTGGGCGACCTCGCGCGCCGGCTCCCGGAGGGCGACTACCGGCTCGAGGCGGACCTCGACCCGGAGCGCCGCCGCCGCGTCCTGCTCGGTTGGGGGCTCGGCGCCTACCGATTCGAGCGTTACCGCAAGGCCGACCGCGAGCCGGCGCGGTTGCTGGTCCCGGCCGGCGACGCGGCCGTGCTGGACGAACTCGACGCCGTCAACTGGTGCCGCGATCTGGTGAACACGCCCGCCGGCGACCTGCTGCCGCACGACCTCGAACGCGAAACGCGTGCGCTGGCGGATGCGTGCGAAGCCGGCATCGAGATCACCACCGGCGAAGCGTTGCTGGAACGGCGCCTGCGCGTCATTCACGCCGTCGGCCGGGCCAGCGTCTCCGCCCCCCGCCTGATCGACCTGCGCTGGGGCGATCCGGGACACCCGCGCGTCACGCTGGTCGGCAAGGGCGTGTGTTTCGACAGTGGCGGGCTCGACCTCAAGACCGCGGCTGGCATGCGGTTGATGAAGAAGGACATGGGCGGCGCGGCGCACGTGCTGGGGCTCGCCAGGCTCATCGTGGCCCAGCGCGTGCCGATCTCCCTGCGGGTACTGGTGCCCGCCGTCGAGAACGCCGTCGCCGGCAACGCCTACCGGCCGGGCGACGTGCTCCAGGCGTATGACGACACGTCCATCGAGATCGACAACACGGACGCGGAGGGCCGCCTGATCCTATGCGACGCCCTGGCCCTCGCGCGCGAGGAGGACCCGGAGCTGATCGTCGACTTCGCGACGCTGACCGGCGCCGCGCGTATCGCGCTCGGTACGGAACTGCCCGCCATGTTCGCGACGGACGACGCGGTGGCCGACGGCATCGCGGCGGCGGGACGCCAGGCGGAAGACCCCGTCTGGCGCATGCCGCTGCACGCGCCGTACCGGAACCTGCTGGACAGCAAGGTAGCGGACCTCGTCAACGCGCCCGAGACGCCCTTCGGCGGGGCGATCACGGCCGCCCTGTTCCTTTCCCACTTCGTCGGTGACATCCCCTGGGTGCACTTCGACATCATGGCGTGGAACCGGCGCGCCCGCCCGGCCCATCCGGTCGGAGGAGAGGCCATGGGGCTCCGCGCGGTCTACCGCTACCTGGAAGGGCGCTACGGGAGCGGCCGGGAGACCTGACGGCACGGAACTTCCGGGGCGTCGGCCCCGCAACGTCCGTATAATGCGCGCGATGTTCCGTAGGCCCACCCTCTGCGTCTGTCCCGGCTCGCGTTGATTCCGCGGGCGCACGCCCGCCGTCCCTGAATTCGAACCGGCCGGACAGCATGGACCTCTACATTCACGACACTTACGCCGGCGCCAAGCGCCGTTTCGAGCCCCGCGTGCCCGGGGAAGTCAGCATCTACGTCTGCGGACCCACCGTCTACGACCTCGTCCACATCGGCAACGGCCTGCCCGCCGTAGCCTTCGACGTGTTCGTACGGCTGCTCCGCGTCCTCTACGACAGGGTCACGTACGTGCGCAACATCACCGACGTCGAGGACAAGATCAACGCCGCGGCGCTGGCGAACGGAGAGCCGATCGAGGAGCTCGCGGACCGCTTCACGGCACGCTACCTCGAGGACGTCGAGGCGCTCGGCACACTGCCGCCGGACGTCGAGCCGCGCGCGACGGAGCACATCGTCGAGATCGTCGAGATGATCGAGGCGCTGATCGCCCGCGGGCACGCCTACGCGGCCGACGGACACGTGCTGTTCCACGTACCGTCCGACCCCCACTACGGCGCGCTCTCCAAGCAGTCCCTCGAGGACATCCTGGAGGGCGCCCGGGTCGAGGTGGCGCCGTACAAGCGCGATCCCAAGGACTTCGTGCTCTGGAAGCCCTCCACGGCCGAACTCCCCGGCTGGGACAGCCCGTGGGGCCGCGGACGGCCCGGCTGGCACATCGAGTGCTCGGCGATGATCCGCAAGCACCTCGGCCCGACGATCGACATCCACGGCGGCGGCAACGACCTGACGTTCCCGCACCACGAGAACGAACTCGCCCAGGGCACGTGCGCCGAGGACGGTCAGGAGTACGTCCGCTACTGGATGCACAACGGCATGCTCCGCTTCGGCGCGGAGAAGATGTCGAAGAGCGTCGGCAACATCGTGACGATCCGCGCGCTGCTCGGCGAGCACCCCGGGGAGACGCTGCGCTATGCCCTCCTGTCCGGCCACTATCGGCAGGGCCTCGACTGGTCCGATCGCCTGCTCGAGCAGGCGCGGGGCAGCCTGGACTCCCTCTACCAGGCCGTGCTCGCGGCGCCCGACGCCGGCGACACGTCCGCCGCCTGGCGCGGCGCGGACCTCGATGCGTTCCCCGAGTCGGTGCTCGAGCCCCTCTGCGACGACCTCAACACGCCGCGGGCCCTGGCCGCCATGCATGCCATCGCCGGGGAGATCCACGCCGCCCAGGACGAAGCGGCAGCGGCGGCCGCACGCGACCGGCTGCTGGCGGGAGGGTGGCTCCTCGGCCTGTTGACGGTATCGGCCCCGGAGCACTTCCAGCGCGGGACGGCGGTGAACGCGGACGAGGTGGAGGCCCGGATTGCCGAACGGACCGTGGCGCGCGCCGCGCGCGACTTCAAGCGTGCCGACGCGATTCGTGACGAACTGGCCGCCCGGGGCATCGAACTGGAGGACACGTCCGAGGGCACTCGGTGGCGTACGGCTCGGCGGTGACGCCCCATCACCGGTCGGGTCACGCCGACCGGGATGGGCCCGTCCCCTTCAGGAGAGCGCGCTGAGGAAGCTGCTCCCAGGGGTGGCGGCGGACATGTCGAGCACCTCGTCGATGCGGGCTTCGAGCCCCTCGAACGAGGCGTTCTCCCCGAAGTCGACGCCGGGGTTCGAATACACCATGTTCGACGAGAAACGCCCGCGCATGGCCTGGATGACGCGCCCGTTCGGCGCGTCCTCCCCCGCGAGGTACAGCACCGCCGGGCTGACCAGCGCCGGGTGGTTGTCCGGCTCCGGGTCGTCCACGTCGATGCTGCTGCCCGGGACGCTTGCCGTCATCCGCGTCGCGGCGCCCGGCGACAGGCAGTTCGTATGCACGTTGTGCGAAGCGCCTTCGCGGGCGAGGTTGTTCATGATCCCGAGCATGCCCATCTTCGCGGCGCCGTAGTTCGCCTGGCCGAAGCTCCCGAAGATGCCCGACACGGACGAGGTGAAGATCACCCGCCCGTAGTTCTTGTCGTACATGATGGGCCATGCGTGCCACGTCACGTACGCCGAGCCGTTCAGGTGCACGTTGATGACAATGTCCCACTCGTCGAGCGTCATCTTCTTGAACGACTTGTCGCGCAGGATCCCGGCGTTGTTGACGACGATATCGACCGTGCCGTAGGCGCGGACGGCGTCCTCGACGATGCTCTTGGCGCCGTCCCGGTCCGAGACGCTCGCCTTGTTGGCGACGGCTTCGCCGCCGTTGTCGCGGATCTCCTCGACGACCTGGTCCGCCATGTCGCCCTTCCCGGTGCCGTCGACGTTGCCGCCGAGGTCGTTGACGACGACACTGGCGCCATGCTCGGCAAGCAGCAGGGCATGACAGCGGCCGAGACCGCCGCCGGCGCCCGTGACGATGGCGACGCGTCCTTCCACACTCATCTGAACCTCCTGAACGAGTCCGGGGCCGACCTCGCACGCGGATCGCGCATCGGCCCCCTGAAAGCCGCGCAGCATACCCAAAAGGACAACGTTTACAATTCGACCCCATCGGATTGGGTGTTCGCCGGCCGCGCGGTACGGGCGTGGCCGGCGAGGGAAGCCGGTGAGAGTCCGGCGCTGCCCCCGCAACGGTGATCGAGCGCCCCGCGAGCCCCGGCTCGCGGGCGCCCGCTTCCAGGAAGCCACTGTCGGCAACGATGGGAAGGCGGAAGCGGGCGACTCGCCTCGTCAGTCCGGAGACCGGCCCAGTCCTGGTTCAGGATGCCGTCCGGGGTGCGACGGCCGATTGAGGATCAAATCGTGCGCAATATCCCCATTCTGCTCGGGCTTGTCGCCCTGCCCTGCTTCGCGGCCGCCGCGGAACTCGAGACCATCGTCGTGAAGGCGAGCCGTCTCGGGGCCGCCGACCGTCCTCCGACCGTCCTCACCGACGACGACATCGACGCCCGCCACGCGCAGCACGCCGCCGATGCCCTCCGCGGGCTGCCGGGGTTCGCCCTCAGCCGCGCCGGCAATCGCGGCGGGGCGACCCAGGCGCGCCTGCGCGGCGCCGAGGCGAACCACGTCCTGACCGTCCTCGACGGCATCGAACTGAACAACCCGGCCAACGGCTCCGAGTTCGACTTCGCGCATCTGGACCTCACCGGCGTCTCGCGCGTGGAGATCGCCAACGGCCCGCGCAGCGCGGTCTGGGGCGTGGATGCGCTGGCCGGCCTCGTGTACATCGACACGACGCCGGCGGCGGACACGTTGCGGTTGGACGCGGGCGGAGGCACGCAGGCGACCCGGGACGCCAGTGCCCGATTCGCCCGGGTCGGGGAGGACGGACACTTCGGCATCACCGCGAGCCGCTTCGAGACCGGCGGCACCAACGTCGCGCGCAGCGGGGACGAAGAAGACGCCTATCGCAACACGACGGTCCACGTGAACGCCGCACGCGACCTCGGGCCGATGACGTTCGGCGCGGTGTGGCGGGCCGTGGACGCCGCTCTCGAGTACGACCCGACGCCGTGGCCCGCGTTCGTGCCGGCGGACGGCGACCGCGCAGCGGACTCCCTGCGCCGCTACGGCAAGGTCGAGGCCGCCTACGCCGGCTCGGAGCGCTGGCGGCCCACCCTCACCGTCACCACCGCCCGCGCGGCGGATGTGCAGTTCGCGGACGGCGTCCGGACCGCGTCCACGCTCGGCGAACGCGTGACGGCGACGTTGAGCACCAACTTCGCACTCGCGGACGCCCACTTCCTGAACGCGACCGTCGAACGCGAGACGCACCGGTTCCGGCAGCGCGGCGCGCCCACGCCGTTCGGCGACCCGAACCAGCGCCAGCGCCTCACCGCCCGCGGCGCGGCGGCGGAGTACCAGTACCGGGGCAGCCGCACGTTCGGATCCCTGTCGGCCCGTTTCGACCGGCACGACGCATTCGACGACGCCTTCGCCTGGCACGCGGCCGTCGCCCGCGCGCTCGGCCCCGGGCGTGCCTTCGCGAGCGTCGGCACCGGCGTCAAGAACCCGACGTTCTCGGAGCGTTACGGTTATACGCCGGACACGTTCTTCGGCAATCCCGAACTCGAGCCGGAAGAGTCCCTGGAGTTCGAGATCGGCTACGCGGCACGCCGTTTCACCCTCGCCGCCTTCCGCGGCGAACTCGAGAACGAGATCGCCGGCTTCGTGTTCGACTTCGCCCGGGGCGGATTCACCGCCCGCAACCTGGACCGCACGAGCACCCGACGGGGACTCGAACTCGGCTACCGCGACACGCTCGGCCCGGTCCGGGTCTCCGCCTCGTACACCTGGCTCGACGCCGCCGAGGAGGGGCGCCGCGAGATACGCCGGCCTCGCCACCAGGGCCGCGTCGACCTCGCCGGAGCCCTGTCGCGGAGCCTCGACTTCAACCTCGGAGCGGCCGTCGTCGGGGACCAGTTCGACAACGACTTCGCGACCTTCCCCGCGGTGCGCAGGACTTTGGACCGCTACATCCTCGTGCATGCCGGGCTCGGGTGGCGCATGTCGTCCCGGCTGCGCGCGTGGATCCAGGCGGAGAACCTGTTCGACACGGACTACGAGGACATCCTCGGCTACCGTAGTCCCGGCGCCCGCGTCATGGCGGGCATCCGGTTCGAGCCGTGACTGAGGATTCGTGAACGACCGCCGCAATCAGTGCCCTCGCTTCTACCCCGACTGCGAAAGGGGCCGGGCACATGCAGCGGGCGGCGGAACTGTTGCCCGACCTCCCGACCTCAGCCGGTTAGGGGGCCGAGCACAACGAACCAGACCACGAACGCCGCCATGACGATCTCGAAGGTCAGGATGACCCACAGGCCGTAGCGCGTGAGCGCACGGGGGCGAATGCGCGGGTCCATGTTCCGCGCCTGCAGCCAGATCGTCGCTCCGCACTGGATCGGCAGGAAGAGCGCCGAGGTCAGCCCGCCGATCATGATGAGCACGACGAAGTTCGGAATGAAGAGGTAGATCAGGAACGCCACGAGCGGCAGGATCGCGAGGTACCAGCGGATGATGGCCTTGCGCAGCGAGAGGTTGTTGCGGTCCATGAACCGCATCTCGATGAAGTAGTCCGGGATCACCCGCCCGGCGGCCCCGACGCCCGACAGGACCGTCGAGAACAGGATGAAGAACGCGCCGAAGCTGAAGATCCACACCGCCCACTCGCCGAGCGTCTGCGTGAAGATGTTCGACAGGGCGCCGATGGTCTCCGCGTTGCCTTCGGGCTGGATCCCCATCTGGTTCAGCACGCCCGCGCCCAGCACGTAGAACGGCACCGTCGCGCAGGTCACGATGAGCAGGGCGAGCCAGACGTCGGTGTGCACGACCCGCATCCATCCCCGGGCGTGGGACTCCCAGTCCGGATCGCTGCGGTCCGAGCCCACGTAGCTCGGCCAGCCCTTCTCGATGGACCAGTACGTGTAGGCGGTGACGTCACCGGAGTTCGTGCCCGTGTAGCCGTAGGCAGCGAGCGCGAGCGCGGCGAAGGCGACGAAGACGGCGGGATCGGGCGTGAGCCCGCCCACGATGTCGTCCAGCGTCGTGCGGTACTCGGTGAACTGCATGGCGACGGAGCAGATGAGCGTCGCCGCGGTGAACGCCAGCACGAGCGGCAGCATCACCCCCTGCAGCCAACGGTAGGACCCGGTGCTCAGGATGAGCGAGCAGGTCACGGCGATGAGCCCCGTGCAGACGGTGCCGTCGATGGAGATGCCTCCCAGCGACGCCAGGAACGACAGCGACTGCCCGCCCCCGCCGATGATGCCGCCGAGGCCCATGGTACCGGGCACGTAGCCGAGGAGACCCAGCCAGATGGGCCAGGAGACCCTCCAGATCTTGCCCGGCAGGCGATTGACCGCCCGCAGGTAGGTGTCACCGGAGATGATCGTGTAGCGCACCATCTCCGCCTGCACGAGGGTCTTCACCCAGCAGGACAGCAACAGCCACCACAGGAGCGACCATCCGGCGGCGGCCCCGAGGCTCGTCGTCAGCACCAGTTCGCCGGAGCCGATGACCGCCCCGGTGACGATCAGGCTCGGCCCGAGGTACTTGATCCGTTCCCGGAGGCTGACGGGCGGCGCGTGCGACTCGCCGTGGCGCACGGTGTAGGGGTCGGCCTGCTGGGTCTCCACCATGCGCTCACGCCCCGGACGAAAGCGGCGATGTTATCCCAAGCGTCGCGCGGCCTGCCTCGCGCACCGCCCATGGGGGCACCCTTGTGCCCTCCCGCTTCGAGTTCGTGCGCGAGACCCAGACGGGCGGGACAAGCCCCGACCCTATTCCAGGAGGCGGCTCTCCTGGCCGAACCGGCTCTTCAGGAAGTCCATCTGGTCGCCCAGGATCCGCCCGCTGTTGGTGAGCGCCAGATACTCGGCGAAGTTCGGCACGTACGGCAGGGCGAGCAGCTCCATGCCGCACTCGTGGGCGAGGCGGTTGCCCTTGTGATGGTTGCAGCGGCGGCACGACGCGACGCAGTTGTCCCAGCGGTCGAGCCCGCCCCGCGACCGCGGCACGACGTGGTCGCGGGTCAGGGACGCGTCGGCGAACTCGCCGCCGCAATACAGGCAGATGTTGCGGTCGCGCCCGAAGAGCGCCGCGTTGGTCAGGGGCGGGACGCCCCGGCCCGGCTCCACGATGCGCCCGTTGCACGCGATGATGCTGTGTATGTCGAGGTGCGACTGCGCGCCGTCCACCCGCGAGTGCCCGCCGCGAATCCGCAGCACCGCGTCACCCAGCGTCCACACGACCAGGTCGCGCGCATAGAGGCACGCCGCTTCCTGCCAGCTCGTCCAGTCCACGGGCTGGCCGGCCACGTTCAACCGCAGGATGCGGGGCGCTCGGTCGAAGTCCGCAAGCGTGGCCAACATGTCAGGATTCCTTCTGGGTACGGCGACGGCACGCAAAATTGCGCCGCATTCTGACGAATCGCCCGGGGCTTAGCAATCGCGCGACCTGCAATGGCGCCGCAAGTTCCGCTCGTCGCGAAACTCGGCCGGGTGACGATGAACGGAGAGCGAGGCCCGTCCCTCAGGGGTCGCGCGCGATCAGGTAGCCCTGGTCGATGGCCGGCTCGCCTTCCGCATTCAGCACGGAGAACCACACGGCCTCGTCCGCCGCCGCGTGGATCCGCAGCGTGATGGAACCGGGCATCCGCACCATGGCCGCGAACCGGCACCCGTAGCGATGCACGCGGGTGGGGTCGCCGTCGAGCTCCCGCTCCACCAGCGCCGAGACGGCGAGGGCCAGCGTCGCCGTCCCGTGCAGGATGATGTCCGGCAGGCCGGCGGCCAGCGCCACCGCCCGGTCCGTGTGGATCGGGTTCCAGATGCGGGCGCACTCGGTGTAGACGTGGGCCAGTCCGGCCCCCACCGGCATCTCGATGTCCTCGTCGCGCACGTCCGCCGCGGTCGGCTGCGGCGCGGGCGGGGGCTGGTCCTCCACCCGGTCTTCTCCGGTCACGGCGACGGCGCGGAAGATGCCGCCGTTCCAGGTCGTGACGATGGGTGCGCCGTCCTCGGCCTTCGTCTCGAGCCGCGTCACCTGGTATGCCCCGGGCCTGCGGGCCTGAACGGCCACGACGGTGGCGGTGGTGTACAGCGCCTCGCCGGCGCGCACCGGCCGATGCAGCACGACGTCGTGGGTGGCATGCACGCCCCGCTGGCTCTCTTCGAGGCTCAGGCTAGCCGCGCCCTCCATGTTCCGCGCATCGAGCATGACGGGCCACTCGGGACAGACCGGAAACACCGGATGCGCCTGGATGTCGCGCGTGGTGTCGAAGTAGGCGGGCGACGCGTCTCCGAGACCCGCCGCGTAGGACATCAGCCAGCGCGGCTCGGCGACGGCGCGAAAGCGCTTGCTCGATCGCCCGACCAGGGCGGAACTCATCGGCATGAACGGACCTCCGGGGCGGTTTTGACAGATCATAACCCCGCGGGCAAAGTAGCTTGCCATGAGCGCCCGGAACCCGTCCTTCCCTTCCCCGAAGGGCGCGCTGGCCCACGCGCCACCGTACCGCGCGCGCCGTTCGTTTGCCTGGGGGCGCCGCGTCATTGCGTGCGGGTTGGTCGCGCTCCTCCCCCTGGCCTCGGGATGCCGCTCCAACGACGCGGAAACGGTCCCCAACCCCTCCGCGGTCGCCGACGAGGATGCGAACTGGTTCTGTGGCGAGGGGGACGACAACGGCGAGTGGACCTGCGTGCGGGACCAGGAACTGCGGCGCCCCGCCGCAACGCCGTCACGCCCACCCGCGTCGCCCCGACAAATGCGGCCGGAGCCGACGGCGCAGCGCTCCGCCGCGCGACCCGCGGCGGTCCGCCAGACGCCGCCCGCGTCCCGTGCGGACCGTGAACCGGCTTACCGGCCGGGCCAACCCGTGCCGCTCACGGAAGTCCCGCCGCAGTACTACGTGGTGCAACTCGTGGCCCTCGCCAGCAAGGAGTCGCTCGAGGAGTACGCGACGCGCAAGGCGCTCCGCGGCATGTCGGCGGCCCGCGTCGAGCGTGGCGGGAGACTGTTCTATGTCCTCCTGCTGGGGGTGTTCCCGACCCGTGCCGCCGCGGACGAAGCGGCGGCCAACCTGCCGGCGGCGCTCTCCGAGTTCGACCCGTGGGTACGGCGGGTGGAATCGCTGCAGGAGGCTATCCGGCGCGGCGACGCGCTGGCGGGAACGAGCGAGATCTGATCGGGCGGATGCCGGGACGCCGCGAGGCATGCCGTGCCCCGATTCGACACGGGACGCCACGAGGGCGTCCCCTACAGGTTTACGTCGTCGTCGATCGGGATGAACAGGCACTGGCGGGGCGCGCCGTCCACGGCCCTGCTGGTGTGCCCTTCCCCCTCCGTGTCCTCGGCCAGCAGGATCTCGCCGGCGCCCAGCCGGCGCACGGTGCCGTCGCCCACGCCGATGTCCACGGACCCCGCGAGATTCACGACGAACTGCCGTCGCGGCGCGTTGTGGAAGTCGAGGTCGTAGTCGCCGCCGACCTCCCGGAACACGACGCCGGGGCCGCGGATCAGCTCCGAGAGCCGGCCGATGGCTCCGTCCCCCGACAGCGGGATCTCGACATCCTCGAAGTGCGAGCGGCCGTCGTCGCCGGTGTAGACCCTTACGACGCGCATCGCGACGCGTCCGGCTCCCGCGGCCCCGCGCCCGCCGTCACAGGGTTCCCAGGATCGCTTCGGCCTTGCTGACCTCGAACTTGTTCGGCGCTTCCACCGCGAGCTTCGTCACCGTGCCGTCCTCGACCACCATCGCGTAACGCTCCGAGCGCACGCCGAGACCGAAACCCGTGGCGTCCAACTCCAGGCCGAGCGCCTTCGCGAAGGCCCCGTTGCCGTCGGCGGCCATGACCATGTCGCCGACCTGTTGGTCCTGGCCCCACGCATCCATGACGAAGGCGTCGTTGACGGCGGTGCAGACGATGCTGTCCACGCCCTGCTCCCGTATCGCGTCGGCGTTTGCGACGTAGCCGGGCAGGTGCTGCTCGGAACACAGCGGCGTGAACGCGCCGGGCACGGCGAACAGCACGACCTTCTTGCCGCCGAACAGGTCCTGGGTGCTGCGCGGGGACGGACGACCGTCCTGCATGACGAAAAAAGTAGCGTCGGGGAGCCGGTCGCCTTCCTGGATGGCCATCGCAAGTCCTCTTTGTGGCGTGGTTGAAGGCCCGGCAGTGTAACGGCGGCGCACCGCGCCGTTCAAATCGCACACGGCACGGGCCGCGCCGTCAACGCCAGGCGAAGTACGGCTGCTCGAAATGGGCGACCCGGGTGTGATTGCCCAGGATGCACACCTCTCTGAACTGGTAGATCATCGCCGCGGTGGGCGCCGCGATCGACGTGTCGCCGACGGGCATGCGCAGCACCGGATGCGTACTCTCGGGGATCGGGTCCAGCAGCGGGGCGTCTTCGCGCAGGAACTCCGCGATGGGGATGCGGTGGATGGAGGCTACCTCCAGGGGGTTGAAGGTGAGTTCGCGATCCGCGCCGGCCCAGACCACGACCGGCGTGATCACGAAGCCGGAGCGCGTGCGGAAGTCGTCCAGCGTGCCGAGCACGTCCGCCGGCGGCAGCAGCAGGTCCACTTCCTCGTGCAGCTCCCGCAAGGCCGTCGTCTCGACGTCTTCTCCCTCGTCGCGCACGCCGCCGGGCAGCGCCCACTGGCCCGGGTGGTTCCTGAGGGCCGGAGACCGGCGCGTCAAAATCAGGGCCGCGTCGTGGCGCCAGGCGTCGTGCTGCGGCAGCCCCGGGACGCCGGGGCCGAAGGAGCTGTCCACCACCGTGATGGCCACCGCCGCGCTGCGCGCGCTCCCGCCGGAGGACGCGGAGCCCGGTTCGGCGCGCACGGACTCGAAGTCGCGGAGGTTCGCCTCGATGCGGCTCCGCAAGACCTGATCGCAGCGCATCGAATCAGGGTACCGGGTGGGTAGCATGCTGTCGAACCGGAAACCCCGCGACGCCGAGCGCCGGGCGGTCCTGTTCGCGCTCGCCACCGTGGTGCTGTGGTCGACGGTCGCCACGGGTTTCAAGCTCGGGCTCGCCGTGATGCGCCCGCTGCAGTTGCTGGCCCTTGGCAGCATGGTCTCGCTGGTCTTCTTCGCGGCCGCGTATCTCGTGGTCCGGCCCCCTCCCGCGCCCCGCGCCGCCCTCGCACGCGCCGCCGCCCTCGGGCTGATCAACCCCTTCGCCTATTACCTGGTGCTGTTCGAGGCCTACGACCGGCTTCCCGCCCAGGTGGCGCAGCCCCTCAACTACACCTGGGCGATCACGCTCGCCGTCCTGGCCGTGCCGATCCTCGGACAGCGTCTCGACCGGCGCACCGGGGCCGGCATCCTGGTCAGCTACCTCGGGGTCGTCGTGCTGGTCACCCGGGGCGAGTTCACGGCCTTCGACACCTTCGACGGACTCGGCATCGTCCTCGCGCTCGGCAGCACGGTGATATGGGCCTCCTACTGGCTCGCCACCGTGCGCCTCGGCCTGCACCCGGTCCAGATGCTGCTGGCCGTCTTCACGACCGGCACGGCGTGCGTGGTAACGGCTTGCGTCCTCACCGAAGGGCTGCCGCCGCTGACCGCGGAGAACCTCGGGTACGGCCTCTGGGTCGGGCTCGTGGAAATGGGCGTGACGTTCCTGCTCTGGCAGCGCGCGCTTGCGCTCACCGCGCACGCGGGACGCATCTCGCAGCTCATCTTCCTGTCGCCCTTCCTGTCGCTGGTGATGATCGCCAACGTGCTCGGCGAGACCATCCACCCGAGCGCCGTGGCGGGGCTCGTGCTGATCGTCGGAGGGCTGCTGTTGCGGCCGCGGCCCTCCTGAACCGGGAGCGCCGCGGGCCACGAGGACCCCGCGGTCAGAGCATCTCGGCCAGGAAGTCCACGGTCCGCTCGTAGGACCCCTCGTCGACGTGCATGACGACCGCGTTGAGGTCGGTGACGCCCGCGTTCCGGTACCGCTCGAGCTGGCCGCGGAAGGCGTTCTCGTCGCCCAGGATCGCGACGTCCGCCGGACCGGCCGCGCCTTCGCGGTCGAGCATGCCCCGGTAGGACGGGAGCTGGCCGTAGATCGCGAGTTCCGCGTTGATCTTCTCGCGCGCCGCGTCCGCGTCGTGGGTCAGCGCCACCGGAATCCCGGCCACCACCCGGGGCGCCGGCCGGCCCGCGGTATCCGCCGCCGCCGAGAGCCGCCGGACGATGTGTTCTTCCATGGTCTTCGGCCCGACCATCCAGGTGTTCGTACCGTCCGCCAGCTCCCCCGCCACCTTGAGCATCGCCGGCCCCAGTGCGGCGACGACGGTCGGGACGGGATCGGCCCCCGGGATCGTCAACTGAAGCCCGTGTACGCGATAGTGGTCGCCGTCGAAGTTCAGCGCCTCGCCGCGCAGCGCCGGCATCAGCACGGAGAGGTACTCGCGCATGTGGCGCGCGGGCCGGTCGTAGGAGAAGCCGAGCATGTCCTCGATGACGATCTTGTGCGACAGCCCGATGCCGAGGGTGAGGCGGTTGTTCGTGGCGGCTGCGGCGGTCATGGCCTGCTGGGCCATGGCGGTCGGATGACGCGGGTAGGTCGGCGTCACCGCCGTTCCGAGCCCGATCCGTTCCGTTTCCCGGCCGATCACCGTCAGCGCCAGGATGGCGTCGAACGAGAAGATGTTCGGCAGCCAGAACGTGTCGAAGCCGCGAGCGTCCGCCCGCCGGGCGATCTCGACGACATCGTCGAGGGTGGCGCCCGCGGCGGTCGGGTCGGCGCCGAAGTTGATGCCTATGCGCATGCGTCGCTCTCCGGGGAAGGAAACGGCAAGCGTACAACACCGCGCCGGCACGGCAGGCCGGCTCGCGGGAACGGCGTCCCGACCCCTCCGGCTCGTGGATTACCATGGACAGCCGACTGCCAACGACATGACGCCATGCACACCGACGTCGGCGAGTTCATCGATCACCTCGGCGGTCTGGGGATCGAAATCGTGCGCCCGGACGAGACGGCAACAGGCGAACCGGACGACCTCTCGGCGTGGGTGAGGCGGCGAGCGCCGCCTGGAAGCTGATCGGCCCGCACCGGCTTGCCAACCCCCGGACGGCCTGCGGATAATCGCCGCTTTTTTCGGGGGGTGCGGATGGCCGGCAAGGAAACGATCGCCATACTCGGCGGCACGGGCGACCTCGGCACGGGCCTGGCGATACGCTGGTCGCGCGCCGGACACCGGATCGTGATCGGCTCCCGCCGGCTGGAGAAGGCCCAGGCTGCCGTCGACCATCTCGCTACGATCTCCCCCGAGACCCCTGCGGTCCCGATGGAGAATCCCGGCGCGGCGGCGGCGGGCGACATCGTGGTCCTCACGGTGCCCGCGGAGCACCAGGTCTCGACGCTCGAGACGGTGCGGGACGGGTTGACGGGCAAGATCCTCATCGACGTCACGGCCCCGCTCGTGCCGCCCCGGGTGGGCACGGTCCAGCTCCCGGCGGAGGGCTCCGCCGGCAAGCGGGCGCAGGACCTCCTCGGGGACGATGTCATGGTCGTCTCGGCGTTCCAGAACATCGCCGCCCACCTGCTCCAGGAAGACGTACGGATCGAGTGCGACGTGCTCGTCGCCGGCAACAAGCGCGTTGCGCGGGACAAGGTCATCGAACTGATCGCCGAGGCGGGTCTGACCGGCTGGCACGCCGGGCCGATCGAGAACGCGGCGGCGGCCGAGGCGCTCACCAGCATCCTCATCCAGATCAACCGGCGGCACGAGATCTCCCACTCCGGCATCAAGATCGTCGGCCAGTCGGACCACTGACATCACCGCGCCAGCGCTCACCGTCACCGGCATCGAAGGGCTCCCCATGGTGGCGCCCGGGGACGATCTCGCGCGCCTGCTGCTCGACGCTGCCGCCGCGCAGGACCTCGTGCTCGAAGACGGCGACGTGCTGGTCGTCGCGCAGAAGATCGTCTCGAAGGCCGAGGGGCGCCTGGTCCGCCTCGCCGACGTGACGCCTTCCCCGGAAGCCGTGGTCCTGGCGGAGGAGACCGACAAGGATCCGCGTCTCGTGCAGCTCATCCTGGACGAGTCGACGGAGGTCGTCCGGAAGAAACCCGGCGTCCTGATCGTCCGGCACGCGCTCGGCATCGTGGGCGCGCACGCCGGCATCGACCAGTCCAACATCGAACACGGCGACGACGAGTCCGCCCTGCTCCTGCCCGAGGACCCGGACGGCTCGGCCGCCCGTCTCCACGCGGAACTCTTGCGCCGGACGGGCAGACACGTGGGCGTGATCATCAGCGACAGCGCGAACCGCCCGTGGCGTCTCGGGACGGTCGGCATGGCGATCGGCGCCGCCGGCGTCGCCCCCCTGCACGATCACCGCGGCGGGACGGACCTGTTCGGCCGTGAACTCAAGGTCACGCTCATCAACCGCGCCGACAGCCTCGCCACCGCGGCTACGCTGGTCATGGGCGAGACGACCGAACGCATCCCGGCCGCCCTGGTGAAAGGGTTGGCCCAGGACGCCGCCAGCGACGGCGCCGCGTCCATGCTGCGCCCCCTGGAAGAGGACCTGTTCCGATGAGGGTCGTCGCGCTGACGGGCGGCATCGGCGGCGCGAAGCTCGCGCTCGGCCTCACCCGGCTGCTCGGACCGGACGAACTCTCCTTCGTGGTCAACACGGGCGACGATTTCGAACACCTCGGCTTCCACATCTCCCCGGACGTCGACACGCTCACCTACACCCTGGCCGAAGAGGCCAATCCCGAAACCGGGTGGGGACGCCGCGACGAGACCTGGCACTTCATGGAGGCCCTGGAGCGTTTCGGCGGCGAGACCTGGTTCCGTCTCGGCGACCGCGACCTCGCGCTGCACGCGTTCCGGCGCAGCCGCCTGGACGCCGGGGCGACGCTGACCCAGGTCACGGGCGAGTTGTGCGGCAAACTCGGTATCGCGCACGACGTCTGGCCGATGTCTGACGAACCCGTGCGCACGCATGTACGGACTTCGGACGGCTTCCTCGCCTTCCAGCACTACTTCGTCCGGGACCGGTGCGCCCCGGCGGTCACGGGCTTCGAGTTCGCGGGCATCGAGACCGCGGCCGTGAACCCGGAACTGGTCACGGCGCTGCAGGGGCCCGTACGCGCCGTCGTGATCTGTCCGTCGAACCCGTTCGTATCGGTCGACCCGATCCTGGACATACCGGGCATGCGGGACCTGCTGCGGGGCACCGGCGCCCCGGTCCTGGCGGTCTCGCCCATCGTCGGCGGTCAGGCCATCAAGGGGCCGACGGCGAAGATGATGCGGGAACTCGCGATTCCCGCGACCGCCGAGCAGGTCGCCGCGCACTACGCCGGGCTGATCACCGCCTTCGTGCTCGACGAGCGCGACGCGGCGGCGCAGCCGGCGGTCGAGGCGCTCGGGCTCGACACGGTCGTCGCACAGACGGTCATGGTCACGCTGCAGGATCGCGTGGACCTGGCGCGCGCCGTTCTCGACTTCATCGACCGGCTGCGGGCCGACCCGCGGCCGTCCGACGGCTGAGCGGCGACCGGCCCATGTGGGCGCTGGTGCCCTTCAAGGGACCGGAAGGCGCGAAGGGACGCCTCGCGCCCACGCTGACCGAAACGGAGCGCCGGGACCTGTCCCTCGCGATGGTCCGGGACGTGC
The DNA here is from genome assembly GCA_022827245.1 of Pseudomonadales bacterium. Lineage (GTDB taxonomy): Bacteria > Pseudomonadota > Gammaproteobacteria > Pseudomonadales > Azotimanducaceae > VXNE01. The sequence continues at coordinate 35,262 of JAJDTI010000043.1, forward strand.
TCGCCGCGCTCGCGGCCTCCCGCCTCGACGGCGTCCTCATCGTGTCGCGGGCGCCGGTGGCGCGGGACCTGGCGCGGGAGTTCGCCGTGGAGGTGTTCGAGGAGACCGTCCGCGGACTGACCGGAGCGGTCACCGAGGCAAGCGCGCACGTGGCGGCCCGAGGCGGGACCGGGACGCTGATCGTGCACGGCGACGTGCCCCTGCTGACCCCCGCGGAAGTCGCCATCGTGGTCGACGGGCACCGCGACGTTACCCTGGTTCCGGACCGGCACGACATCGGCACGAACTGCATCGCCGCAACGCCCCCGAACGCGATGCGGTACCAGTTCGACGGGACGAGTTTCGCGCCGCACCAGGCGCATGCCCGCGCCGCCGGGATCGAGCCCCGGGTCGTGCGGCTGCCGGGGGTCGGACTCGACATCGACACCCTGGAGGCGCTGCGGGACTTCTCGGAACGCCCCGGCGACACCCGCACCGGCCGCTACCTGCGCGAGAGCGGTCTGGCGCAGCGCATTGCCGAACCGCATAATGCCTAGCTTCACTCGAGCGCTCCCAGGCCAATCCATGCAACCCGACGACGTGCTGAACGCCGCCATCGAAGGCGTGTTGCCGAACGAAGAAGGGGCTCTCGCCCTCGCCGACTTCGCAGACACGAAGGCGTTGGCCGAGGTCGCCTCGACCCTGCGGGACCGCGGCTTCCTGAACGTCGTCACCTACTCGCGCAAGGTGTTCATCCCGCTGACGCACCTGTGCCGCGACGTCTGCCACTACTGCACCTTCGCGCAGACGCCCCGGAACCTCGACACGCCCTATCTTTCCCTCGACCAGGTGCTCGACGTGGCGCGCGAAGGCGCCGCGCTCGGCTGCAAGGAGGCCCTGTTCACCCTCGGGGAGAAACCGGAGCTGCGCTACCGCGCGGCACGGGAGTGGCTGGCGGAGCACGGCTACGGGACGACGCTCGAATACCTTCGCGACGCCGCCGCGGCGGTGCTCGAACAGACCGGCCTGCTGCCCCACCTGAACCCGGGCAACATGACCCCGGAAGAGGTGGCGGACCTCCGTCCCGTCGCCCCGTCGATGGGCATCATGCTGGAGTCCGCGTCGGACCGGCTCACCGAGAAGGGCATGCCGCACTACGGCTCCCCGGACAAGGTGCCGGCGGTGCGCCTGCGTACGCTGCACGACGCCGGGGCCGCCGGCGTGCCGATGACCACCGGCATCCTCATCGGCATTGGCGAGACCCGTCGGGAACGGATCGAGTCGCTGCTGGCCATCCGTGGCGTGCAGGAGGCGCACGGCAACATCCAGGAGATCATCGTCCAGAACTTCCGCGCCAAGCCGGGCACCAAGATGCACGCGGCGCCGGAACCGGACCTCGAGGACCTGCTCTGGACCATCGCGGTCGCGCGCATCCTCTTCGGCGCCGACATGAGCGTGCAGGCGCCGCCGAACCTGAGCCCGGGCGTGCTGCCGAGGATCGTGGACGCGGGCATCAACGACTGGGGCGGCGTGTCCCCCCTGACGCCCGACTTCGTCAATCCGGAAGCCCCCTGGCCCCACCTGGCCGAACTCGAGCGCGAGACGGCGCAGGCCGGCAAGCATCTTCACGAGCGGCTGACCGTCTACCCCGCCTACGCGCTCGACGCGGAGCGGTGGCTCGACGCCGGTCTCAGGAGCCGCGTGCTCGACCGGATCGACGGCGAGGGGCTGCCGCGCACCGACGGCTGGTCCCCCGGCGAGGAACTGGACCCGCCGGAAGAGACCCTCGAGCGCATTCGCCGGCCGCCGGCGGCGGTCTCGCCGGACGTCGAGGACATCCTGGCGCGGGCACGGGCCGGAGAGGACCTCGACGAAGCCGCGATCGTGCGGCTCATCCGCGCCCGCGGCGACGACTTCAACGCCGTCGTGCAGGCGGCGGACGCCCTGCGCGTCGAGACCAGCGGCGATGTCGTCAGCTACGTCGTCAACCGCAACATCAACTACACCAACATCTGCTACTTCAAGTGCCAGTTCTGCGCCTTCTCGAAGGGCAAGCTCGCGGAGAACCTGCGCGGCCGTCCCTACGACCTCTCCCACGAGGAGATACAGCGCCGCACGCGCGAGGCGTGGGAACGGGGCGGCACGGAAGTGTGCATGCAGGGCGGCATCCACCCCGAGTACACGGGCCAGACCTACGTCGACATCGTCGAGGCCGTGAAGGAAGCCGTGCCCGAGATGCACGTGCACGCGTTCTCGCCGCTCGAGGTCTGGCAGGGCGCGGCCACGTCGAACCTGAGCCTCCCCGACTACCTGCGGAGCCTCAAGGACGCGGGGCTCGGGACGCTGCCCGGCACCGCCGCCGAGATCCTCGACGACGAGGTGCGGTCCGTCATCTGTCCCGACAAGATCAACACCGCGCAGTGGCTCGAGGTCATGGAGGCAGCCCATTCCGTGGGCTTCCGGACCACGGCCACCATCATGTACGGCCACGTCGACCAGCCGCAGCACTGGGCGCGGCACCTGATGCGGATCCGCGCCCTGCAGCAGCGCACCGGCGGGTTCACGGAGTTCGTGCCCCTGCCGTTCGTGCACATGGAAGCGCCCATGTACCTGAAGGGCAAGGCGCGCCGCGGCCCGACCTTCCGCGAGGCGGTCCTCGTCCACTCCGTCGCGCGGCTGGCGCTGCACCCCCACATCACCAATATCCAGGCGAGCTGGGTGAAGATGGGACACGAGGGCGTGGTCGCTGCGCTCAACGCCGGCTGCAACGACCTCGGCGGCACGCTGATGAACGAGAGCATCACCCGCGCCGCCGGCGCCGCGCACGGACAGGAGACCTCACCGCGGCGCATGCGGGCGCTGATCGAGTCCGCGAACCGCAAGCCGCGCCAGCGGACGACGGACTACCGGGACGCCGACGCCGAGAGCGTCGAGCGCGGCATGCGCGCCGGCGAGCTGCTGGAAATCGTCAACACACCCGCGCGCAAGTACGAACGCATGCGCAAACACGAGTTGGTGCGGAATTTATAGGGGAAGGCTCGTCCCGTCCCCAGCTCGTGCGGGCCGTCAGGCGAAACGCCTCGCCGCCCGCGCCTTCGCCTTGGCCGCCTCTTCCTCCCGGTTGCGCTTCGGCGCGTTCGTGACCAGGTCGGCCAGCAACCGCTCGGCCGCCAGCGTCACCTCTCCCACCGCCCGGTCGAAGATGGCTTCGTTGGCCCGCGAGGGCTTGTGGAAGCCGCTCAGCTTGCGCACGAACTGCAGCGCCGACGCGTGGATCTCCTCGTCCGTCGCGGGCGGCTCGAAGTTGTACAGCGTCCTGATGTTCCTGCACATGGTCAGACGGGCTCGGCGCGGAAGACCGGGATCGTGCGGGACGTCTTGCCCTGGTACTCCTCGTAGGGCGGGAACGCCTCCACGCAGAGCGCCCACAGCCGTTCGCGTTCCGCGGCGTCCTCGACCTCGCGCACGCGCATCGGCGTGACCTCGGTCCGGTCGCGGATCTCCACGCTCGGGTCCTCACGGAGGTTGTAGACCCACACCGGGTTCTTCGGCGCGCCCCCCTGGGACGCGACCAGGACGTAGCCGTCGCCGTCCTTGACGCGCATCAGGGGCGTCTTGCGGATCGACCCGGTCCGGTTCCCCCGGTGCGTGACGATGACGACGGGGAGCCCCGTGTCGAGGAGCTCCGTACCTTCGGTGCCGCCGCTGCCCTCGTACAGCTCCACCTGGTCGCGGACCCACTGGATGGGGCTTGGTACGTACTCGGCCATGACACATCCTGATCGTGGTTGGAGACAGCGATGAGTGTATCAACCCGGTCGACCCGCCGGTCTCCTCTTTCGGCGACGGGAGCGGACGGCAACGGCGACCGAGCCGCAAGGTTCAGATGGTGACGAGGAACTCCTCGGTGGCGCCTCGCACCGAGGCCCACGAGACCGCCCGGTCAACGGTGACGAACCGGGCACCGTGCTGGTTTTCGTCGAGCGGGGCGATGAGCACGTTGACGTCGCCATCAATCCCTCAGCATTGACCAACCAGACCTGAAGTGGTCTGGTGGAACCGTGGAAGGTCCGGCAGTTGGCAAAAGGAGACCGGCGGATGATCGTCGACATCTCAGAAGCAAAGGCGCAGCTCTCGAATCTCATCGATCGCGTTTACCACGGGGAGAACGTGGTCATCGCCAAGAACGGCCTTCCGATTGCCGACTTGGTGCCGCACACCCGGGAAGGAAAGCGCAAGCTGGGTTTTCTGCGAGGTCGGCTCGACGTTCCGGACGAGGCCTTGTTTGGGGAAGACGCGGATATCGAGGCCGTGTTTTACGGGGACGACGCGAGCTAGACCGCGCGAGGTCAACGCGTCGGAAGCAAGCGGTGGCGACAAACGTCGGAAAGACAGGTAGGACCGCTCTCGCGCTCGCCCCGCCCTCTGGGTCGGACTAATCAACGACCGGCCCTCTGGTAAGAACATCAAGCTCGATGGCATGACCCCCCAGCCGGCTAGAATTGCATAGTCATGAACGGGGCGGCTGCAGCACCGAGGCCACGCGCCGCGCTTGCATGGAAGGCGGCCGGATGCGTGTGCGTAGGCGTCGCGGCCATCGGCGCGCTTGTGCCGCTGCTGCCCACGACCCTCTTCCTCATCCTCGCCCTCGCGTGCTTCACGCGGGGGTCGCCGCGGCTCGCGCGGAGGCTCCTGGCGCACCCGCGCTTTGGTCCGCCCCTCGCGGCCTGGCAGCAGCACCGCGTCATCTCCCGGCGCGGAAAGACGCTCGCCGTGGTGGGCATGGCCCTCGCTCCGGTCCTGGTCGCGCTGGCGACGGACGGCTGGCTCGCCACCGCGCTGGTCGGCGCCACGCTGGCCGGTGTCGCCGGGTACGTGGTCACGCGGCCGAGCGTCGTGCCCAAACGTCCCGGCGAAGATACGCCCGCGGTCACCCCCGTCGGCTGAACGGCCCCCTTCCGCGACACGGAGACCCAGGACGATGATCGAGCGGATCCCCTTCGGCGCCACGGGGCACCTGAGCAGCCGCGCGCTCTTCGGCGCCGCCGCGCTCGGACGGATGCGCGAGGAGCGGGCGGACGCGGTGCTCGAGACGCTCCTCGAGTTCGGCGTCAACCATATCGACACGGCGGCCCGCTACGGCGACTCGGAGCTGCGCATCGCCCCGTGGATGAAGACCCACCGCGAGGACTTCTTCCTCGCCACCAAGACGGGGGACCGGGACGGACCAGGCGCCCGGGAGAGCCTCGAGCGTTCGCTGACGCGCCTCGGCGTCGAACGGGTCGACCTGATCCAGTTGCACAACCTCGTCGAACCCGAGGAACAGAAGGAGGCCCTCGGCCCGGGCGGCGCACTCGAAGCGCTGGTCGCCGCCAGGGACGCGGGACTCGTGCGTTTCATCGGGGTGACCGGCCATGGCACGTTCGCGCCGGCGAGGCACCTCGAGAGCCTGCGCCAGTTTCCGTTCGACTCGGTACTGGCGCCCTGCAACTTCGCCATGCTCGCGCAGCCGGAGTACGCGAGGGACTTCGAGGAGCTGTACGCGACGTGCCGCGAGCGGGACATCGCCTTCCAGACCATCAAGAGCGTCGCCCGCCGGCGCTGGTCGGAGGCCGACGAGGGCCCGCGGCACAGTTGGTACCACCCGATCCGCGACGGCGAGGCCCTGCGGCGGGCGGTCCACTTCGTACTGTCGCGGCCGGGCGTGTTCCTCAACACGTCGAGCGACACCACGCTGCTGCGTCCCACCCTGGAGGCGGCCGCCGAGCTTCCCGCCGATCCCGGCGACGCCGCGATGGACGACGACGTCCACCGGCTGGGCATCGAGCCGCTGTTCGTAAGGGGCGTTTCGGACGCGGTCTGAAGCTGGCGGAGCGCCGGGGCCGTCCTATCCCCCGCCGTCATACAGGTGACAGGCCACGAAGCCCCGCGACCGGGATGCGAGTTCCGGACGTTGCACGCGACAACGCTCCATGACTTCCGGGCAGCGCGGGTGAAACCCGCAGCCCGCCGGTGGGTTGCGGACGCTCGGCACCTCGCCGGCGATGAGTTCGTCGGGCCGCGCCGCCTCGCGCGCGGGGTCCGGCAGCGGCACCGCCGCGAGCAGGGCCTGCGTGTACGGATGCTTCGGCTCGGCGAAGAGGGCGTCCCGCGAGGCGATCTCGACGATCCGGCCGAGATACATCACGCCGATCCGGTCGCTGATGTGGCGCACGACGGACAGGTCGTGGGCGATGAACAGGTACGTGAGGCCGAGGCGTTCCTGCAGGTCCATCAGCAGGTTGACGACCTGGGCCTGGATCGAGACGTCGAGCGCCGAGACCGGCTCGTCGCAGATGAGCAGGCTCGGTTCGAGGGCCAGCGCCCGCGCGATGCCGATGCGCTGGCGCTGGCCGCCGGAGAACTCGTGGGGATAGCGGTCCGCCATGTCCGGCAGCAGGCCGACGAGGTCCATCAGTTCGTCCACCCGGGCCCGGTAGGCGGCGCGGTCCGTAGCGAGGCCGTGGACCACGAGCGGCTCGCCCACGATGTCGCGGACCTTCATGCGCGGGTTGAGCGACCCGAAGGGGTCCTGGTAGACCATCTGCATGCGGCGCCGGATCGGGCGCATCCGCGCCGGGCCGAGGTGCGTCACGTCCTCGCCTTCGAAGACGATGCGCCCAGCCGTGGGTTCCAGCATGCGCAGGACGGCGAGCGCGGTCGTGGACTTGCCGCAGCCGCTCTCGCCCACGAGCCCGAACGTCTCGCCCCGGTGGAGCGCGAAGGAGACGCCGTCGACCGCCTTCACAGAGCCCACGCGCTTCTGCACGACCACGCCTTCCGTCACCGGGAAGTGGACCTTGAGTCCCTCGACCCGCAGGAGGCTGTCGTCCGCCGGCGCGGCGGCGGCCACCGGCTCAGCCATCGCGGTAACACGCCCGCAGGTGCCGCTCGGCGACCCGCTCGAGGGGCGGCGGTACGGTTCCGCAAACGTCCAGCACGTGTTGACAGCGAGGCGCGAACGGACAGCCCGGCGGCAGCCGCGCGAGGTCCGGCGGCTGCCCCTCGATGGTCGGGAGCCGCGCCCCGATCGCCCCGTCAACGCCCGGGATGGACGCCATCAGGCCTTCCGTGTAGGGATGCGCCGGGGCGCCATAGAGCGTTCGCGCCGGCGCGGTCTCGACGATCCGCCCGGCGTACATCACCGCCACCCGGTCCGCGTAGCGCGCGACCACGCCGAGGTCGTGGGTGATGAGGATCAGCGCGGAGTCCGCCTCGCGCGTCAGCTCCTTCAGCAGCGCGAGGATCTGCGCCTGCACGGTCACGTCGAGGGCCGTGGTCGGCTCGTCGGCGATGATGAGCCGGGGCCGGCAGGCGAGCGCCATCGCGATCATCACGCGCTGGCGCATGCCGCCGGAGAAGTGGTGCGGATAGTCGCCGAGCCGGTGTGCCGCGTCCGGAATGCGCACCCGCTCGAGGAGCTCCGCGGCGCGCGCATAGGCTTCCCGCCAGGGCACGCGCCGGTGCAGCCGGATGGGCTCCGCCACCTGCTTGCCGACGGTCAGCACCGGGTTCAGGGAGGACATCGGCTCCTGGAAGATCATCGCGATTCGATCGCCCCGGATGTCCCGGATCGCGTCGTCGTCGAGCGCGAGGAGGTCCTCGCCGTCGAACAGGATGCGACCGCCGTCGACGGAGCCGGCGTCGCCGAGCAGGCCGAGGATCGACAGCGCCGTCACGCTCTTGCCCGAGCCGCTCTCCCCGACGATGGCCAGGGTCTCGCCCGCGCGCACCTCGAGCGACACGCCCTGCACGGCTCGCACCGTACCCCGGTCGGTGCGAAACGAGACCGACAGGTCGGAGATGTCGAGGAGCGCCGGGGCCGGGAGGCTCATTCGAACCCCATCTCGCGCTTGAGCTCCCGGTCGATCCAGAGCCGCGCGTAGATCGGCCCGGGGCGCACGGCCCCCGCGCGCAGCTCGCCGGCGTAGTTCTTCACCCACGGCCACCAGGCGGTGTAGTTGTAAACGGTGGGCAGCCAGATCGACGGGGCCTCGTCGAGCAGCCGGATCGTCAACTCCCGCGTCATCGCGACCCGTTCGGCCTCGTCGCGGGTCCGCATCAGGGTGTCGATGTCCGCGTCGAACCGCTCCGACGAGTAGAGCGCCGGGTTCCACTTGTGGCCGGTGATGAACTTGCGGATCGACGTCGTGGGATTGGTGTGGCCGTTGTTCATGAAGTACCCCGGCCCGTGGTTCAGCGTGGTCATCATGGAGAGGAACGAGGCGTACTCCATCGGCTCGATCACCATCCGTACGCCGACCTTGGCGAGGTAGGCGTCCAGCAGCGGGATGAGGTCCATGTTGCTGGCGCTGCACGTGCACACCTGCACGTTGAACGTGAAGCCCTCGGGGACGCCCGCCTCGTCGAGGAGCGCGCGCGCCTTCTCCGGGTGGTATCCGAAGAGTTCCCGCACCGAAGGCGGCATCTCCTCGAGGGGCTGCCAGTAGTCGCCGAAGCCCGGGTGCTGCGGATACGCCATCACCTCGGCGTGGCCGCCGTAGAAGAGCTCCGCGATCTCGCGCTGGTCGACCGCGAGGTTGAGCGCCCGCCGCACCCGCACGTCGTCGAACGGGGGCGTGTCCATGCGCAGCGCCACGAAGTTGCCGGAGGTGGAGAGCCACTTCGACCACAGGAGCTCCGGCGTGGTCTCCTTGAGGTGGTCCACGGCGATCCAGCGGATGGACTCGAGAATGTCGATCTTCCCCGTCCGGATGGCGGTCAGGTAGGTCGCCTCGTCCTTGATCACGCGGTACTTCACCGCGTCCACGAACGGGATCGGCCACGATTCCCCGGCGAGGCGCTCGCGGTCCCAGTAGTCCGGGTTCCTGACGTAGGTGTGCGAGTTGCCGTGGAGGTAGCGGTCGAGGAGGAACGGCCCGGTCCCCACGACGTTGCGCCAGCTCTTGGGATCCACGTCGGCCATCTCGCGGGGGACGATGGAGGACTGGTAGCCGTAGCCGAACCGGTACGGCCACTCCGCGTTGAACTCGTTGAAGTGGAACACCACCGTGCGGTCGTCCCGGGCTTCGACGCGGTCGATGTAGCCCCAGTAGTCCTGCTGGGCCTTCTTGGGGCTGTTGTTCACCAGATTGAAGGTGTAGACCACGTCCTCGGCGGTCAGCTCCCGCGCCTCCATCACGCCCGCCTTGCCGGTGAAGCGCGCGCCGGGGCGCAGGTGGACGACCAGCGTGCCCTCGTCCTCCCACTCCCAGCGTTCCGCGAGTTCGCCGCGCAGCACGTCGCTCGGCAGGTAGGCCTCGGCGACGAACGGGTAGTGGCCGCCCTTCCTGACGCTCTTGTCGAGGTCTCCGGCGAAGAGCTGTTCGCGGACCATGCCGTAGTCGTGGTTGCTCTTCCACGCCCAGTCGACCGGGTCCCACGACAGGGCCGAGAGCGTCACGTAGACCGTGCCGACGTCGAGCACGCCTCCGTACTCGGGGCGCTCCTCCGCGTGGAGGGCGGCGGCGGAGGCAAGCGCCGCGCCGCACAGGAGGCCGCGTACCGCCGCCAGGGGGAAAGCGCCCGTCGCACCCATCGCGGCTACTGGCTCCCGCGCATGCGCGGATCGAGGAGGTCCCGCAGCGCGTCGCCGTACACGTTGATCGCGTACACGACGATCGTCAGGCAGAGCCCGGGCGCGAGGGCGAGCCATGGGCCGAGGTACATGTACGTGCGCCCCGTGCCGCTCAGCATCGCGCCCCACGTCGGGGCCGGCGGCGGGACGCCGAGCCCCAGGAAGGACAGGCCCGCCTCCGTCAGGATGACCGCGCCGATACGGGTGGTGAAGAGCACGATCAGCACCGGCATGACGTTCGGCACGATGTGCCGCCGCAGCACGTGGAACGTGCGCGCGCCGATCGACTGCGCGGCGTGCGTGTACATGTTCTCCTTCACCGACACGACGGCGCCCCGCACGATGCGGGAACCCGCGATGCCGTAGAGCAGCCCGAGCACCAGCACGATCTGGGGAATGCCCGGGCCCACCACCGAGACGATGACGATGAGCAGCACCAGGTCCGGGAAGGTCATCCAGGCGTCCACGCCGCGCTGCACCACCATGTCCGTCCGGCCGCCGAAGTACCCGGAGACGACGCCGATCACCAGGGAGACCACCGTCGCGAGGCCCGCCGCCACGAAGCTGACGATCATCGAGAGCTGCGCGCCCATCAGGATGCGCGAGAGCACGTCGCGGCCGAGATGGTCGGTGCCGAGCGGGAAGTCGAGCGACGGGGGCTGCAGCCGCACGGCCAGGTTCGTCTCGTTGATGCCGTACGGCGCCAGCACGTCCGCGAAGATGCCGCAGAGCAGGAACACCAGGAAGACGACTCCCCCGACAGCGCCGAGCGGCTTCTCGCGCCCGAGCCGGGCGAGGAACTCCCACAGCGCGCCCAGCCGGCCCGGCGGCCGGGGCCCGGCCCCCGCGACTCCGGACAGCGCCGCCTCGCTCACTGGTGCCGGACCTTCGGGTCGAGCCAGCCGTAGCTCACGTCCACGACCAGGTTGATGAACAGCACGCCCACGCCGACGACCAGGAACACCCCGGAGACCACCGGGTAGTCGCGTTGGAACACCGCTTCGAGCAGCAGCAGCCCCATGCCGGGGACGACGAAGATCTGCTCGAAGATGACCGCGCCGCCAATGAGCAGCGGCGCCTGCAGCCCGATGAGCGTGACGACCGGAATGAGGCCGTTGCGCAGCGCGTGGCGCACGATGACGAGACGCTCCGAGACGCCCTTGGCCCGGGCCGTGCGGATGTAGTCCTGCCGCAGCACCTCGAGCATCATCGTGCGCGTCATCCGCATGGTCACGGCGGACATCGAGAGCCCAAGAAGAATAGCGGGAACAATCATGTGCGACAGGTTCTTCAGGGGATCTTCGAAGAAGGGTGTGTACTCGAGATCCGGCGCCCAGCGCCACCACACCGACGGGAACACCATCACCAGCGTGCCGAGCCAGAACCCGGGCACCGCCAGCATCAGGAGGGAGAACGAACGCGCCACGTAGTCCCCGGCGGTGTCCTGGCGCATCGCGGAGTAGATGCCGATCGGCAACGCCACGGTCAGCGCGACGAGCAGGGCGAGGAAGCCCAGTTCGAAGGTGATCGGCAGCGTGGCCAGCAACTGGTCCGCCACCGGCACGTTCTGCCACAGCGAGATCCCGAGGTCCCCCTGCAGCACGCCCCAGATCCAGCGGAAGTACTGGACGTACATCGGCTGGTCGAGCCCGAGCGCCGCCTCGATCTTCGCGCGGTCCTGTCCCGTCGCGATGTCGTTCTGGGCGAGCATCAGGTCGATCACGTCGCCCGGGATGAGCCGCATCGAGATGAACACGATCAGGCTCGCGAAGAGCAGCGTCGGCACGAGCGCGGCCAGGCGGCGGGCTATGTACGCCTGCATGGTTGGTTCAGCGTCTCAGGAGAGGTCGAGCCCGCGGAGCGGCAACCCCGCCGCCTCGTAGCAGCGGTCGATGGCGCGCATCTGGTTGACCGCGTCCTCAGGCCCGGTGAGGAGCGGCTTGCCCTCCTCGACCGCGTCGAGGAAGGCGTCGAGCTGGTAGGCGTAGCTCGTGCGCCGGTCACGCGTCTCGGTGCGCGTGTCGCCGTCGATGTCGAGGCGGATCGAGTGTCCGATCTGCGGCGCCAGCGGGTTGACGACGTGCATGACGCCGCGCTCGCCCGTCACCGTGAGGTCCATCCGCCAGGACACCCCGGCGCGCATGTCGGCGGACACCGTGGCCACGATGCCGCTCGGGAAGTGGAACCTCGCCTCGAGGCGGGTGTCCACGTTCGGCGGCCCCGTCTCCGCCGTCGCCTCGACGCGTTCCGGTTCCTCGCCGGTGATGTGCCGCGCCCACGAGATCGGGTAGCAGCCGAGGTCCATCGTGACGCCGCCGCCCGTCGCGTACTGGTTCCGGATGTCACGGGGGTTCGTCACCGGCGCGTGAAAGGCCGCGTCGACGGTGCGGACCTCGCCGAGGAGGCCGTCGTCGACGATCTCCTTCGCGCGCCGGAACACCGGGTGGTACCGGTAGTGGAACGCGTCCATCAGGACGAGGCCGGTATCCGCCGCGGCCCGGGCCATCTCCTCCGCCTCGACCGCGTTGCAGGCGAAGGACTTCTCGCAGAGGACGTGCTTGCCGGCGGCGAGGGCCGCGAGGGTCCACTCCCGGTGCCAGGCGATGGGCAACGGGTTGTAGACCGCATCGATGTCCGGGTCCTCCACGACGTCCCGGTACGTGTCGTACACGACCGGGATCCGATGCCACCGGGCGAATCCCTCCGCGCGCTCCCGGTCGCGGGCGGCGACGCAGCGCACCGCGGCCCGCGGCTCGTCCCGGCAGGGTTCGAGGAGCGCCCGCGGCGCGATATTGGCGGCCCCGAGGGTGCCGAAGACGACCGTCATGGCGCGTCGGTCCCCGCGTTGATGTGGCGCCTCTCCGTCAGCTCGCGGTCCACGGTGATCGCCTGCCGGCCGCGGGGCCCCACGATCTCGTACACCATGAGGGACTCGAGTTCCCGCCGTTCACGGTCGGTGATCGCTGTCCAGGCAGCGCTCTCCAGGAAGGTCTTGAACGCCGCGCCGGAGTCCGCGAACGGCATGATCCAGGGCGGCGTCACCGCCTGGAGGATGGCGGCGCGCTTGCTGTCGGTCGCATTGAGGCCCGCCCGGTGCCAGGTTCGCGCGTCGAACAGCAGGATGCTGCCGGCGGGCGCCTCGATCACGTCGGCGTCAGGTCCCCCGTACGGCAGGCCGTGCCGCTTGCGGTGACCGGGACGCGCGAACTCGACGCCCAGCCCCCAATCGGGCGGGGGCCCTTCGTTGCGACAGTGACTGCCCAGCTTGAAACGCGTGGCGCCGTTGCCGCGCGTGAAGTCCGTGACGCAGATGTTCCGCTGCACGCCGAGGACCACGTCTCCGCTCCGACGCTCCGGGATCCGGCCGGCGCCGACGCGGCGGTCGATCCCCCAGAGGTAAGGGAAGTCCGAGTGCCACCCCTGGACGTCGCGTTCCCCGTCGTCCCGGTCGAGCACCGCGAAAGACGGCGGGTGGGCGAAACGGATCTCGTCCGTACCCATGTATCGCCGTGTGAGCCAGAGCGAGACCGGCTCCGCGCTCGCGCGCGCGACGGCCGCGTGCTGGTCGAGCGCCGAGACGCCGCGATCAAGGGTCCGCGCAGACCAAGGCCCGCAACCCGCGACGCGCTGCAGTCCGTCCACCGTGTCGGCGTCCAGCACCGCCGGCAGGCATACCCAACCCCGCTCCCGGAATGTGCGCAGGTACTCCGACGGCAGCCGGTCCGGACCGCGCACCGCGCGGAACCGCGTCGGCCGCGCACCGGGACCTCCATCGCCACCCACGGCGTGCCCACGCCACGTGAGGAGCCGGTCTCCCGACGCCCCGGCCTTGGCTTCGACGTGCTGTCCGGTCCCAACGTGCCGGTACCCGCCGGCTACTTCCTCCCACACCACGCGGTCGTCGGCCTCGCGGAGTACGGCCAGATCGCCGGCATCGTCCGCGCCCAGGAAGTCGCCCCCGGGGGTTGCGAGCAGGGTGAAGCGGTGCCCGGGCGCCTCCACCCGCACCACGTTTTCCCGAAGCGGCTCGGGTGGCGGCATATCCAACGCACGTCAGGAGTGGCGCCGGAGTGTAGCAGACGGTCCGCCCTTCCCTGGCAGTCAGGGCAACTCCGCGAGCTTCCGCGTCAGGGTGTTGCGCCCCCACCCGAGCAGGGCCGCGGCGTCGCGCTTGCGGCCCCCGGTCCGCTCGAGGGCGGCCTCGATCAGGACGCGCTCGAAAGCCGGCAGCGCGGTCGTCAGGATGCCCCGTTCCCCTTCCGCCAGGCGGTCCCGCGCCCACTCGCGGAGCTGCGCCTGCCAGTCGTCGTCCCCGGCGGCCGGTCGCATCTCCTGCCGGAGTTCCGGGGGGAGGTCCTCGACGAGGATTTCGCGTCCCGCCGCCATGACGGTAAGCCATCGGCACAGGTTCTCGAGCTGGCGCACGTTGCCGGGCCAGGGCAGCGTCTCCAGGTAGGCGGTGGTTTCGTCCAGGAGCTTCTTCGGTTCTCCGCCGAGTTCGTCGGCGGCGGCCTGCAGGAAGTGCTCGGCCAGCAACGGGATGTCCGCGCGCCGGTCGGCCAGCTGCGGGAGGTGCACGCGTATGACGTTGAGCCGATGGTAGAGGTCCTCGCGGAACGTCCCCTCGGCGACCAGCGCTTCCATGTCCTGGTGGGTCGCGGCGATGATGCGGACGTCGACCTTGACGGTCGTGCGTCCCCCGACGCGGTAGAACTCGCCGTCGGCGAGCACGCGCAGGAGGCGGGTCTGGGTGTCCGGCGGCATGTCGCCGATCTCGTCGAGGAACAGCGTGCCGCCGTCGGCCTGCTCGAACCGGCCGATGCGCTGGCGGTCCGCTCCGGTGAACGCGCCCTTCTCGTGTCCGAAGAGCTCGGTCTCGATCAGGTCTCTCGGGATGGCCGCCATGTTGAGGGCCACCATCGGCGCGGACGCGCGCTGGCTGTGCCGGTGCAGGGCGTTGGCGACGAGTTCCTTGCCCGTGCCCGACTCGCCGTTGATCAGCACGGTGATGTTCGAGTGGGCCAGCCGGCCGATCGCGCGAAACACCTCCTGCATGGCCGGGGCCTGTCCGATGATCTCGGCCGGCGGCAGCCGCTCCGGCTGATCCGGCCCTCCTCCGGACGTTACGGCCAGCTCGCGCCGGTGCGCGACGGCCCGGCGTACCGTGGCCACGGCCTCGTCGATGTCGAACGGCTTCGGCAGGTACTCGAAGGCGCCGCCCTGGTAGGAGTTGACCGCACTCTCGAGATCCGAATGCGCGGTCATCACGATGACCGGCACCGTCGGGTGATGCTCCTGCACGGCGGCGAGGAGTTCGAGGCCGTCGGCGCCCGGCATGCGGATGTCGCTCACGATGGCGTCGGGCTGTTCCCGCTCCAGGCGCTCGAGGGCCGCGTCGCCCCGCTCGAACGAGCGCGCGGCGAAGCCGGCCTGCGTCAGCGCCCGCTCGAACACCCAGCGGATCGAGCGGTCGTCGTCCACGACCCACACGCTCGGCGCGGGCCCTTTCGGCGCGTCAGTCACGGCCGGGTTGCTCCAGCGGGATGTACAGGGAGAAGACGGTGTGGCCCGGCGTGCTGTCGCACTCGAGCACACCGTTGTGCTGACCGACGATGTTCTGGGTGATGGACAGCCCGAGTCCCGTGCCCTCGGGCCGTCCGCTGATCATGGGGTAGTAGATGCGGTCCGCGATGTCCGCCGGGATGCCGGGACCGTTGTCCTGGATGTCGACCCGCACCACGACCCGGTGGCGATGCGGGCCGATGGTGAACTGCCGCACGGCCCGCGTGGTCAGTTCGATGCGTGGGGCCGGCGTGTCGACGAGCGCTTCCTGGGCGTTGCGCATGATGTTGAGGCACGCCTGGACCAGCTTGCCGAAGTCGCCTTCGAGTTCCGGCAGGCCCAGGTCGTAGTCGCGCGCGAACGCGATCCGCCCCGGCTCCTCCACGTCGATCAACTGCACCACCCGTTCGAGCACGCGGTGGATGTTCAGCGGCTCGAAGCGCGGCTTCTCGTTCGACCCGAGCATCCGGTCCACGAGGTTCTTCAGCCGGTCCGCCTCGTCGATGATGACCCGGGTGTACTCCCGCTGCCCGTCGGATCCGAGTTCGCGGTCGAGCAACTGCGCCGCGCCCCGAATGCCGCCGAGCGGGTTCTTGATCTCGTGGGCGAGGCCTCGAATCAGCTTGCGCGTGGTCTCCTGCAGGGCGACATGCTGATCGTCGCGGTTGATCCGCAGGAAGCGGTCGAGGGGCTCGATCTCGATCAGCAGCGCGTCCGCGCCGAGCCGCTCCACCGAGTAGTGCGCGCGCTGCCTCCGCTGCCCGTTGCTGAGCAGGACGGCTTCGCGTTTCGTGAACGGCTGCCCCGTGTCGAGCGTGTTGCGCAGCACGGTCGCCTGCTCGGCCGGATCGACGTACAGCGTACGGACCTCCTGTCCGAGCACCCGAGGTGCCGACTTGCCGAAGAACGACTCCGCCGCCTGGTTGAGATAGGTGACGTGCAGCATGCCGTCCAGCACGACCACGGCGGTCGCGAGCTGGTCGAGAACCTCCTGGGCGTTGGCCATCGTGTCGTCGAACGTTGCGGATCGGGTACGACCGGGTCACGGTCAGGACAATGCAATTTTCGGTCCAGCACGGGACGGCTCCCGAAACGCCCGCCGACCGCCCAGCGGCCGCGGCGGACGGGGTCCCGAACCGCCGATGCACCAATCTAGTGCATTATCGCATCGGGGGCAATCCGGGCCCGGGCCACCGAGCCCGGGCTACCGGGCTCGCGCCACCGACGTGCGCAGCACGTGGAAGCGGGTCGCGCCGGACTGCAGCACCACCGCGCCGGCCTCGTCCAGCACGGCGGCACGGACGGTGTGCGGGCCGCGCGCCACCGCCGAAAGGGGGCAGGTGAACCGGCCTCCATCCCGCGCCACGCACGCGGCGGTCTGTCCGTCCAGGGACACGGTCACCCGGTGCCCGGCCGCGAGGCCCGGCGCGACGCGCCCCTCTACCCGCACGTCTCCGCCGTTGGCGCGCGCCGCGGCGCCAGGCTCGGGCAAGACGATCTCCAGGGACTCGTAAAGTGGTGGCTCCACCGGTGCCGGCGCTGACGGCGTGCCGGCGCGAGCGGGCTGCGCGACTGGCGCAGGCGCATAGGTATTGACGGGCTTCGCCGGCACGCGGCGGGCACTCGGCGTGGGCCGGTCCGAGAAGACCGGGTGACCCGCCCCATCGGTCGCCCGGTAGACCGGGGCGTCCGCCGCCCCTGCCGTGGCAACGGCCGCCAGGATCAGGACCGCGTATCGCATCGACGCCACCTCCAGCACGAACGCCCGGGAAGGGAAAAGTGTCGCCCGAAACGAGCAGGCCCCGATACCGTCTCCGGCATCGGGGCCTGTGGGACAGGGACCCGCGTGCGTGTAGGCCGAACGCGTCAGACGGAGTAGTACATCTCGAACTCGGCCGGGTGCGTCGTCATCCGCAGCACTTCGACCTCATCCTGCTTGAGCTCGAGGTAGCCGTCGATCTGGTCGTCGCTGAACACGCCACCCGCGGTCAGGAAACCGCGGTCGTTGTCCAGCGCTTCGAGCGCCGCGTCGAGCGATGCGCACACCGTCGGAACGCCTTCGAGTTCCTCGGGAGCGAGGTCGTAGAGGTCCTTGTCGAACGGGTCGCCGGGGTGGATCCGGTTCTGGATGCCGTCGATGCCGGCCATCAGCATGGCGGCGAACATGAGGTAGGGGTTGCCCGCCGAGTCCGGGAACCGCACCTCCGTGCGGTAGCCCTTCGGGTTGCCGCCCTGCACGTACGGGATGCGGATGGAGGCGGAACGGTTGCGCGCGGAGTAGGCGAGCAGCACCGGCGCCTCGAAGCCCGGCACGAGCCGCTTGTAGGAGTTCGTGGTCGCGTTGGTGAACGCGTTGATCGCCTGCGCGTGCTTGATGATCCCGCCGATGTAGTAGAGCGCCGTGTCGGAGAGGCCCGCGTAGCCGTCGCCGAAGAACACGTTCTCGCCGTTCGAGGAGATCGACTGGTGCACGTGCATGCCGTTGCCGTTGTCGCCGACGAGCGGCTTCGGCATGAACGTCGCCGTCTTGCCGTAGGCATGCGCGACGTTGTGCACGCAGTACTTGTAGATCTGCAGCTCGTCCGCCTTCTTCACGAGGGTGTTGAACAGCACGCCGATCTCCGCCTGGCACGCCGTGCCCACCTCGTGGTGGTGCACTTCGACCTCGAGGCCCATCGACTGCATCGCGCTGCACATGGCGTTGCGCAGGTCGAGCGCCGAGTCCACCGGCGGCACGGGGAAGTAGCCGCCCTTGACCTTCGGCCGGTGCCCGAGGTTGCCGCCCTCGAACTCGGAGTCGGACTCCCACGCCGCTTCCTCCGCCGAGATCGCGTACGAGGCGCCCGAGATGTCGACCTTCCAGCGGACGTCGTCGAAGACGAAGAACTCGGCCTCGGGGCCGAAATAGGCCGTGTCGCCGATGCCGGTCGAGGCGAGGTACTTCTCGGCGAGCTTCGCCGTCGAGCGGGGGTCGCGGCCGTACGGCTGCATCGTGCTCGGCTCGATGATGTCGCAGCGCAGGTTCACGGTGGTCTCGTCGCGGAACGGGTCCACCACCGGCGTCTCGTCGTCGGGCAGCAGCATCATGTCCGACTCGTTGATCGACTTCCATCCGGAGATGGACGACCCGTCGAACATGATCCCGTCCGCGAACATGTCCGCGTCGACCCTGCCCGCGGGAATCGTGGTGTGCTGCTCCTTGCCCCGCGGGTCGGTAAACCGCAGGTCCACCCACTTGGCATCGTTGTCGCTGATCAGCTTGATGGTGTTTTCCGACATTTCCACTTCTCTCCTGGAGAACCGTTACTCGTCCTTCGAATCAACCCTGCGCCCCTACTCACGCGGCGCGCGCCCGCACGCCCGGCCCGGGAAACAGCGCGGCTGCCCCCGGCAGACCGGACGTCGGTCCGACTTCCAGACTCGTATGAGGCAAATTCGATGCCACCCCGTTACGGGGCCCCGTTACAGGGCACGAACATCGATCCGGAGCCGCTCAACCGGGCGCACGACCGCCCCGCATGCCGCCATCTGGTGCACTACGTGCGCTGCACGCACTGATTCAGTGCACGCGGACGCGCCGCGGCGGTCAAGTCTCGCACACTTCCACCCGAATGCGAATGTCCTCGCCCTCGCGCCGACTGAACAGCACGCGGTGCCCATGCACGCGGCACCAGGCGGGGATGTCGTGCAGCACGCCCGGGTCCGTGGCGATGACGTCGAGCAGCGTCCCGGGGCGCAGCGTGCGCACGCGGTCCTGGGTGCGGATCACCGGGAGCGGGCAGAGCAGGCCCCGGGCATCCAGCCGTTCGCCGGTCCCGCGATCAGACATGCCACGCGGCGGGAAGCTCCGCGGGCGCGAGCGGCGCGACGTTCACGAGTTCCACGACCCCGTCGGGGTGGTGCACGCTCACTTCCACCTCCGCCTCGTCCCGCCCCTGGCTGTAGCGCGCCAGCACTTGCGCGGCCAGGCCGATGTCGTCCCGCGCCGGGGTTCCGTCGACCAGCGCCAGCGGACCCGGCACGCGGGACGTCCGCAGGTGCAGGAAGCGCTTTCGGTAGCCCTCCAGAAAGCGGTTCTCGCCCTCCTCGCGCCCGACGATCAGCTTGTAGTGGGGCGCGGGCCGGATGTGCCTGCCGACCTTCAGCAGCATGATGTCGTCGAGTTCGTAGTCCCGCTCGCCGCGCGCTTCCCAGAGGTCCGCGAGCTTGGCGGCATACCGCTCGTCGGTCAGGAAGCAGCATCCGCCCGCCGGCTGCGCGTAGTCCGTCAGTCCGAACGCCTCCGCGAGCGCCATCTGCGGCTTGCGGTTGCGCCCGTGGAAGTCGAACAGCGCCTCGCGGTCCACCCAGCCCTCGCGTTCCGGCCGCGTCGGCGGCAGGTTCTTCGCGCAGAGCGGCCGCAGCAGCAGGTCGTCCGCCCCGGACTCGCGGGCGACGATGGGCATGGTCTCCTTGCGCTGCGACTTCGGCCGCTGCCCGATCACCTCGCCCGTCACGATGAAGTCGAAACCGTGCTCGTCCATGAAGCCCCAGGCGAGGGCCTTGTTGACCATGAAGATCTTGCAGTCGAGGCAGGGGTTGAGGTGCTGGCCGTAGCCGTGCTTCGGGTTGAGCACGACATCCTTGTACTCCGACGTCACGTCGATGATGTGCAGCGGGATGCCGAGCTGCTCGGCCACCCACAGGGCGTTGTTGCGTTTCTCTTTCGCACGGTCCTTCCGGCGGATGGCATGGGTGTGGCCTTCCACACAGAAACCGGTGTAGAAATTCAGGCCCTCGACATGGACCCCCTGCTCCATGACGACCTTTGCCGCCAGCATGGAGTCCAGGCCACCGGAGATGAGCGCGACCGCCTTCTTCGTCATGCCCCCTATTTTAGTGCTCCTTTTGGTACTCCGGAGGCCCGACCGGTGAGGGCCCTGTGCCAGCGCGTGCGCGAAGCCCACGTAACCGTCGACGGGACCGAGGTCGCGCGGATCGGCCAGGGGCTGCTGGTGCTGCTCGGCGTGTTCGTCGACGACGACGAAACCCGCGCCGCGCGCCTGGCGGAGAAGACGCTCGCGCTACGCGTGTTCGCCGACGCGCACCGGCCGATGAACCGCTCGGTGGTCGACGTGTCGGGCAGCCTGCTCGTCGTTTCGCAGTTCACCCTCGCCGCGGACACGTCCCGGGGCAACCGCCCGGGCTTCGGAAAGGCCGCGCCGCCCGAGCGCGCCCGGGCGTTGTACGAACGCTACGTCGACGCGTTGCGCGAACGGTGGCCGCAGGTGGCGACGGGCGTGTTCGGCGCCGAGATGCAGGTGACGCTGACCAACGACGGGCCGGTGACGATCCTGCTCGAGCGCTAGAGCGACCTCGCGGTCGCGGCCCATCCTACGGATGGGTGGGAGTTTCGCCGGCGCGAAACTCCTGCGGCGCAAGCTGCTGGCCCGGGTCAGGGGATTGCGGCGCGAAGTCGTCCGCCCGATGATTGCGGCATCGACCCTCCGCCGCCGCGGCAGGACAGCGCCATGAGCCGATCCCGGGATCCGTACGCCCCGCAAGCCGACCCCTGGACCTGGCCGGAAGAGCGGTGGCGCCCGATCGTCGAGAAGGTCCGGGCGGGCCGCTCGCTCAAGCCCGCCGCCTGGCCCGGCGGCGCGCGCTGCGCGGTCGCGCTGTCGTTCGACTCCGACCACGAGACCATCACCCTGCGCAGCGGGGACCGCTCCCCGGGACGGCTCAGCCAGGGCGCGTACGGCGCGCGCGCCGGCGTCCCCCGCATCCTCGGCCTGCTTCGACGGCACGACGTCCAGGCGACGTTCTTCGTGCCGGCGGTGACCGCCATGCTGTACCCCGACGAGCAGCGCGCCGTGATCGCCGCCGGACACGAGATCGGCATCCACTCCTGGATCCACGAGCGGAACTCCGAACTCCCGCCCGAGGACGAGCGCGACCTGCAGATGCGCGCTGCCGACAAGCTCGAGGAGATCGCGGGCGAGCGCCCCGTCGGCATCCGCACGCCGTCCTGGGACTTCTCCGAGCACACCCTCGCCATCACCCGGGAGATGGGCCTGCTCTACGACTCCTCGCTCATGGCGGACGATGACCCCTACGAACTCCTCGAGGACAACGCGCCCACCGGCGTCGTGGAGCTGCCGGTCGAGTGGATCCGCGACGACGTGCCGTACTGGGCGCCCGACCGGACCGGGTTCCTCCGTCCGCACGCGTCACCCGGAGACGTCCTGGAGGTCTTCCGCCGGGAGTTCGACGGCGCCTACGCGGAGCGTGGCCTCTTCCTCCTCACGATGCACCCGCACTTCATCGGCCACCGGTCCCGCATCCAGGTACTGGAGGAGCTGGTGCGCCACATCCGGTCCCACCCGGGCGTCTGGTTCGCCACGCACGCCGACGTGGCGCGTTACTGCAAGGAGCAGGCGGGGCTGTAGGGGACGGGCTTGTCCCGTCCCGTGTCGAGTTCACGCAGGACGATCGCGAGACTTGAGACTTCGTACCGTTCCCGCTCCGCAAGGTCCAACTGCTCGCCGTTGCTCTTGTCCGACCGGCCCTTCTCCGCCAGCGTGTCCACGGACCCCGCGAACACCCACACACCGCTGACTATTACCCGGCGTGCGTTCAACGGCAGGACATCCTTCCCAGTCCGTGGCCACCGTCACAAGCCGAACGTTGGCACCGGGCCAAACAATAACGGGCCGGTCAGACTCTCAATCCCCCGCGTCAAGCGCCGACAGGACGTCCGGAAAGTTCTCCAGCGTCACGATCACGGCCTCGGCGGCATGCGGGAAGGCCTCGTAGAAGTCGTCCAACGCGCGCAGGTGGCGTTCGCCGGGGCCGTTCAACGTGACCTGGATGGGGGTCGGCCCGCCGCCCGTCGGGATCACGAAGTCCACCTCCCCGGCCCCGCGCCAGTAGAACACGTCCGCGTGACGTTTCCTGAGTTCGACGAACGTGGCGCACTCAAGCGCCTCGCCCGCGTCGCGGCCGGTCCGGGTCACCGCGACGCGC
>JAJDTI010000123.1 GCA_022827245.1 Pseudomonadales bacterium
AGGTTGCGCATGACGCCCTCGGGATTGGTGAAGACGTGCCCGTTGATGCACTGCAGGACGAAGCGGTCGTTTCCCACGGAGAAGGTCCGGTTGACATGGCCGCCCGGCAACGGGCGTATCTCGAGCCCGGCGGCATCCGGCCAGTGGCCGAGCATGTCGGTCGGGTTCACGCGGCGAAACGTGCGGCGAGGGGGGCGGCGACGGCGAGCACGTACTCGCCCAGGGGCTCGAGGGTTTCGTCCGGGACGGTCGACAGCTCGCCGTCGAGGAACCGCTCCAGGCGCTCGCCGAGGTCGTGCAGCGATGCGGACACCCGGTCGAGCTCCGCGATCGCGGGGATCCTCGCGCCGAGCCGCCGGACGCAACGGCGCTGGCGGCGCCAGGCGGCCGCCGTCCGGCGCAGCGCCCCGACATCGGTTTCGCGGGCCAGGCGCCGAGCGGCGAGGCTCTCCGGCGGTAGCAGGTCGACCACGCGGTTCAGCTCCGTGGTCGTGTCGTATGGCCGTGTCGCGACGTCATCGGCCTCGCCGGCCGACCGTCGGGCCATGGCGGTCGGACCGAGCAGGCGCGCATACCACTTGACGGGCTCGAGCGCGGCGAGGAGCGACGCGAGCTCGGCGCGGTCCGCCGCGTTCAGTCCGAGCCGCTCGAGGCCGCGGGCCGTGATGGCGTCGAGGTCGACGATGCCAGTACGCGCGAGAAGCGCGTGACCGGCCGTCAGCCTGCGGTACATGTCGTCGACGTCCCGGACGGAGGCGTCGGACCATAGGCGCTCCGCGATGGCGGGCATCCGGCTCCACACCTTGAGCGGCAGCAGGTCGTCCGTGACGAGTTCGGTCCACATGCATGCCTCGCCCCCGAGGACCCGCCCGCGCTCCGTTTCGGCGTCCGTGCCCGGGGTGTCGGAGGCCCAGATGCGCTGCAGCATCTCGAGTCCCGGACGCACGTGGGCGAGGCGCGGGTCGGAGAGGAGGTCCGGGTCCGGCGCCCTTTCCGTGTCCGAGAGCTCGGGGTCCGAGAGATAGTGCAGGTCCGCCGGAAACGCCAGGTCGAGGTAGTAGCCGGCGGAGTGGACCGTGTCGAACCCCGCGCCGAGGGCGCGCGCCCGGGCCGCCGGACCCCGCCACGCCTGGATCACGACGTCCCGGGGGAGGTCCTGGTGGATCGCTTCGTCCCAGGCGACGGGCGTCCTCCGGAGTTCGCGCAGCCGGGCCACCACGGAAGCGTTGAAGGACGCCTGCAGTCCCGCGGTCTCGGCCCCGCCCGGGAGCTGCACCTCGTCGCCCCCGAAATGGAAGAACCGGTCGGGGAACACCTCTGCGAGTTCGCCGATGAGCGCCTGCGCGGCCCCCACGGCGCCCGGGTGGTCGGGATCGAGGCAGCACGCGTGGGGGCCGAAACGCGTCGCCGGGGCGGTGACCGCCTCGCCCAGCCCCCACTCGGGGCGTACCGCGAGCCAGCTTGCCACATGGCCCGGCACGTCGAGTTCTGGCACGACCCGGATCCCCCGGTCCGCAGCTTCGCGCACCAGCGCCCGCAGCTCCGCGGCACTGTATCGCTGCTCCGCGTCGGCCAGTTCCGGGAAGGCGCGGGAGGCGAAGCGGAAGGCCTGGTCGTCGGAGAGGTGCAGGTGCAGAACGTTGAGCTTGAAGAACGCCATCGCGTCGAGGGTGCGCAGCAGCGTCTCCGTGCGCACGAAGTGCCGGGCGGTGTCGATCATCAACCCGCGCCAGGGGAAGCGGGGCGCGTCCTCGACGGTCAGGGCGGGCAGGTGGGGGCCATCGGCATCGGTCCGCACCAACTGCGCGAGCGTCGCGAAGGCGCGCAGGACACCCCACTCCCCCGCGGCTTCGATACGCGCTTCGCGCCGATCGACGGCGAGCCGATAACCCTCGTCGTCGCCAAGCGCCGGGAAC
This sequence comes from Pseudomonadales bacterium, assembly GCA_022827245.1. Classification (GTDB taxonomy): domain Bacteria; phylum Pseudomonadota; class Gammaproteobacteria; order Pseudomonadales; family Azotimanducaceae; genus VXNE01. Next base: position 1,917 of record JAJDTI010000123.1, read on the forward strand.
GCGCCGGACACTCCGCAGGAGACCGCGACGCGGCACCCACGCCCGGCGCCGGCGACTCCGGTCACCTGGTCCCGCAGCCGATGGGCGGCGCGTGCGAGGCGCGGCGTACTCGTGCCGGTCCACTCCCAGCCGCCCTCGACCATCGGCAACCGGCCCGATCCGGGGTGGATTCGACGCGGCAACGGCATCGCTTCCATGGGGCGGGCACTCTGTGGAAGGGGCCGAGCCTTGTCAAACGGCCGGCATACCGGCGACCATCCGGGCAGCGTCATCGGGGGACGGACGAGTGGACATCAGGCAACGGATGCAGTCGGTGATCGCGGCCGAGGCGCTGGCGGTGTCGCGGATCGAGGTCACCGACGACTACGTCGCGGCGGTCGGGATGCTCGAGGCATGCCAGGGCAAGGTGATCGCCACGGGGATCGGCAAGGCGGGGCACATCGCGCGGAAGTTCGCGGCGACGCTGTGCTCGACGGCGACGCCGGCCGTGTTCGTGCATCCCGCGGAAGCGGCGCACGGCGACCTCGGCTTGGTCGACCGCAACGACGTCATGATCGCGTTCTCGACGAGCGGCAAGTCGAAGGAGGTGCTCGAGATTCTCGAGCTGTCGCGTCACCTCGGCGTGACGGGGATCATCGGTGTGACCTCGCACCCGGACTCCGACCTGCGGGGACCGTCCGATCTCGTCCTCGACATGGGCATCGTCGAGGAAGCGTGTCCCCTGGACCTCACGCCGAGCTCGTCGATCGCCGTGATGCTCGCCATCAGCGACGCCGTGGCGCTCGCGCTGATGGAAGTAAAGGGCGTGACCCGCCGCGACTGGGGCATGCGCCACCACGGCGGCTACCTCGGGCGGGCGGCCCGCACGGACAACATGTGACGCGCCTGGTTGGGCGGGAAGCGCGTCACGTCTCCCGTTCGGCGAGGACCGCGTCCAGGATACGGTCGGGGTCCCGCCACCCCCGCTCGTCCTGGACCTCGCGGCAGCGTGCGAGCAACGGGCCGAAACTCGGGCCCGGCGCCATGCCCCGGGCGATGAGGTGCCGCCCCAGGACCGCGTCGCGGGGCGGCTCTTCGACCACCTCCAGTTCCCGCGCCCGGACCAGGAACCGGTCCCCGGCGGGAAACTCCCGCGCGAGCGCCTCCTCGGTCGTGCGCCCGAGGTGGTCGGCGCGCGCCCCGCGCGCGAGGAGTTCCATGCTGACGCCGGAAGACCCGAGCTGCCGGGACAGGCGCCGGTAGGCGCGGGCCTTCGCGCCGTCCTTGTCGAACAGGGCCGGGGCGAGGTGGTGTTCGACCAATGCGCACGTGCGCTCGACGAGTTCGTTCGGTGCGCGCATCCGCGCGAGCAGGGACCGGGTCGGAGCGATGCCGGCCTTCGAATGCGAAGGGGAACGCACGCGGCCCTCGCGCACGACGGTCGTCGCCGGCTTCCCGAGGTCGTGGCACAGGGCCCCGAACATCAGCGCCGGGTCGTCTGCGTCTCCCCGGCGCAGCCGGGCCGCCTCGTCCACCACCATGAGGTTGTGGATCCACACGTCTCCTTCGGGGTGCCAGGTCGCGTCTTGCGGGACGTCGATCAGCGCCTCGATCTCGGGGAAGAACCGGAGCAGGCCGGACTCCCGCAGGAAGGCGAGCCCGAGGGAGGGCCGCACGCCCTGGAGCAGCAGCTTGCGGAACTCCTCGAGGATGCGTTCGGGCGAGACCTCCGACAGGTCGAGCTGGCGGCAGAGGGCGAGCAGTTCGTCGTTCGGGCGCATCTCGAGACGCGCGCTGAACTGCGCGACCCGCAAACCGCGTAGCGGATCCTCCGGGAACGTCCGCGGGTCGACCGCGCGGAGAACCTTGCGTTCGAGGTCTTCCCGGCCGCCGTAGGGATCGAGGATCTCCTGCGTGAGCAGGTCCAGACCCATGCTGTTGACGGTCAGGTCGCGCCGCCGCGCGGCCGCGGCGAAGTCGAGCGTGGGATCCACGTCGACATCGAAGCCGCGGTGACCGGGCCCGACCTTGCTGTCGCGTCTGGGGAGGGAGAAATCGATATCGAGATCGGAGAGTCGTAGCACACCGAAGGCGCGGCCGACGGTCAGTACGCGGCCGAACCGCCCGAGGATCGTCTGGAGCGCGTCGAGCTCCAGGCCGAAGACCTCGATGTCGTAGTCCTTGGACCCGTGACGGAGCAACCGGTCGCGCACGTAGCCGCCCACGGCGATGGCGCGGCCGCCGGCAGCGTCTACCGCCCGAGCGATGTCGAGGATGCGGGACCCGATCGCATCCGTATCGGGCCCTTCACTGCTCGCCACGGTGCGGAAGCTCCCGGAACTGCGACAGGGCTACGAACGATCGTGGCGCCGTGCTGGCGGCGGCCCTCGGCCCGGAGTCGTCGGTCGTCACGAGGTCGGCGGACGCGTGCATTGCGTCGGCGAGCGCCCACTGGTCGCGCGAGTCAGGAAAGTTCCCGGAACACGTCGTCATCGGTGGACCAGCCATGCGCCTTGGCGAGTGGTGCCACGTGTCTTCTGATCTCGCCCAGGCGTGCCAGTACAAGCTGTCGCTTCAGGGCGTCGCGAGCGAACTCGCTCCTGCCGCGCCCGGTTCGCGCCAGGAAATCTGTCAGCTCCGCGTCGAGCCGGTCATCGAGCCAGATTTTCAACGTCGCCATACAGGGCCTCCATGGCCGGTCCGATGCGTGGCTGCGACGTCACGCCGGCGTCAGCAACCCCGGGTACGTAGAGAATCGCGTTTCCTGCCGCGTGGCGATCTCGATCATCGCCACCTGGCCCTCCGCGTTCGCGCGCATCGCGGACTTGAGGGCCGGGCCGATCCGGTTGGGGTCGTTGATGCGGATGGAGCGGGCGCCGAGCGCCTTGGCAACGCCGGCGTAGTCCCCGGACTGGTTGCCGACGCCGTAGCGTTCCATGGCCACCGGCATCTTCTCGTCGTAGCCGCCCATCGTGCGGTTGTTGATGACGACGGTGGTGATGGGGAGGTCCGCTCGGACGGCGGTCTCGAGTTCGAGGCCCGTGTGGCCGAACGCGAGGTCGCCCATGAAGTTCAGGCAGAACCGGTCCGGGTGCGCCATCTTCGCGCCGATGGCCAGGGGGATGCCGTAGCCGAGGTGCGTGGTCTTGCCCCAGCCGATGTAACCGCCCGGCGCGCTCGCCCGGTAGAACGGCATGATCTGGTCGCGCGGGTTGCCCGCGTCGTGGGTCAGGACGCTCCCGGCGTGATCCACGTGCCGGTTGATCTCCTGGATGACGCGGTAGGGGTTGATGGGCGTTTCGTCCGAGTCGAGGAGCGGAGCCCACTCGGCGAGCCACTCGCGGTGCGTCGCGGCGACCTCTTCGACCGTCCGCGTATCCTCGGGCCGTCCGCCCTCGCCCACCCGGGCCTGCACTTCGTCGATCATCGCTTCCAGCGTCAGCCTGGCGTCCCCCACCAGTCCGAGGTCCGCCGCATAGTCCTTGTTGATGTCCTCGGCGTTCGCGTTCGAGTGGATCAGGAACTTGCCATCCGGGATGGGAAGGCCGAAGTGCGTGCGGGTGAGCCCCGAACCGATCGCGAACACGGTGTCTGACGCGCCGAGCCACTTGAACACCGCCTTCGGGGCCGTCCGGTTGGCGGAGCCCAGCGCCAGGGGATGGTCGTCGGGGAAGGCGCTCTTGCCCTGCATGGTGGTGATGACCGGGATCTGCGCCAGTTCCGCGAACGTCCTGAGTTCGGCGCACGCGTCGGCGTACAGCACGCCCTGGCCCGCCCAGATGACGGGTCGCCGGGCGGCGAGCAAGGCGTCGACGGCGTCCCGGATGTCGCCGCGCGACGGCACGGAACGCATCGTGGTGGACGGCCGGTAGCGCTCCGCGGCGCCCTCCGGGACCTCCTGCCCGAGGATGTCGCCGTGCATCTCCACGAGCACGGGGCCCGGACGGCCCTGTCGCGCCGTGTGGAACGCGCGCCGGATCTGGGCCCCGACCCGGTCGATCCGGTCGATGGAGAGGGCGAGCTTGGTCACGGACGCGTAGTTCCTCGTCGCCGAGAAGTTGGGCTGCACGTCGTAGCTGCCCACGCCGCTGCCGCCGGGCAGGAAGACGAGCGGCACGGCTTCGCCCCAGGCCTGGGCGATCCCGCCGAACGAGTTCTCGACCCCCGGTCCGGACTGGGAGGCGAAAACGCCCACGGGCTGCCCGCGCGTCTGGCGGCTGTAGCCGTCCGCGGCGTTGATGGCGCCGCGTTCCTGGCGGAACACCAGCGGCCGGATGCCCACGCGCGCGGCGGCCTCGATGAGGGGATTGGCCGGGAAGCAGGGCATCCAGGTGACCCCTTCGGCCTTGAGGCAGTGGGCGATCAGGTCGTAACCGTTCATGAGCGTCTCCCCGGGGCTGGCTGGAAACCGGAGTGTAATGGATGCGTGTCCGCGCGGCCCGGCGGGCGACGCCGGTTCGCTCTACTCGGGTGTGAGGGTGAACACGGACACGTCCGGAGCGTCGTCGCGCGGCGGGGGGAAACCGTAGTGCTCGTAGAAGCCCACCCCGGCGGGCGCTTCGATCTCCCGGGCGCCCTGGCTCTCGGCGGTCCCGATGGCGTGGCCGAGGAGCCATGTACCGAGCCCGTTGCCGCGGCGGTCGGGGTCCACCCACAAGGCCTTGATGCGGAAACAGATTGGGGAGATGCGCTCGATCTCGTAGGCGCCGATCACCGCGTCGTCGAGCTTCGCCACGCGGGTCCAGTCGGGGTCCGCGTCGGGCCAGGGGGCTTCGCCGGGGTAGGGCCGGAAGATGCTGGCGTCGCGGGGGGTGAAGCTCACCAGGACTCCGATCCGGGCGTGCCCTTGACCGGCCCCACGATCTCGTGGGTCAGCCAGCCGCCGTAGTAGCCGCCGGGCTGGGGACGCACCGCCTCGCCGTCCACCGCGCAGCGAACGCGGGCGGGGTAGAAGGAAAAGTACCCCCGGAGCGCGGCGAACTCGGGGAACGTGTCGGAGTAGGCCCAGGCGGAGCCGGGGCGGTCGGGGAGGTCGAACTCCCGGGCGACGCCCTTCCATTCGCATAACGTCGTGCGCTCGGAGGGTCGGAGCATGGTTGCGTCCACGTCTTCCGGCGGAAGGTAGAAGGTCGGCGGCGACGCGGTCTCGAGCACCCGGACCGCGCGGGTGGAGTCGGCGAGCGCGCGCCCCCGGTGGCTGACGTACACGCGGCGCCCGTCCGGGGCGATGCGGGGCGGGCGCGGGAAGTCCCAGACGGATTCCTCGCCGAGCCCCGGTACCTGGGCGAAGGACGGGCGCGCGAGTCCCCGGAAACGCCACTTGGCCCGCGCGGCGAGGATTTCGTCGGTTACCTGCGCCACTTCCAGGGTCTCCATTGGAACTTCCGCCGGCGCGGCGACCGCCCCAGGTACCGTGCCGTGAGCCAGGGGGCGACGCGGTCGTAGTGGGTCCACTTGTCCTCGACGGGCGCCGGAAGCGACTCGTGGGCGAAGGCCTCGAACGCGGCGTAGTGCCGGCGCGCGAAGTCGATGCCGGCGGTGGACAGGACACGGTCGTCCAGCACGCCGCCGCAGGCCGCGACGAGGAACTCGCCGCCGCCGATCTCGCGCACCTTCAGCCGCACCACCGCCCGCGCCTCGTCGCGGGCGACCGCTTCCGTGATCAGGCCGAGGTTGACGCACCAGGCCAGGAAAAGCCCCGGCACCGCCGCGGCACGCTCGATCGATCCGTCTTCGGCGACCCTGCGGCCGATGTCGTCGATGACCGCGCCGGGGCTGTCGGATGCGGTCACGGTCACGCGGCGAGCGCGGCGTCGAGGTCCCGGATCAGGTCCGCTTCGGTCTCGATGCCCACCGACAACCGGATCAGGTTGTCCCCGATGCCGAGCGCCTCGCGCTGCGCGGGGGGGACGCTCGCGTGGGTCATGATGGCCGGATGCTCCACGAGGGACTCGACGCCGCCGAGGCTCTCCGCGAGGGTGAATATCTCGAGACGCGTCAGGAACCGCTCCACGGCGGCCAGGTCGCCGCGTACGCGGAACGACACCATGCCGCCGAAGCCGTCCATCTGGCGCGCCGCGAGGGCATGTTGGGGGTGCGAGGGCAGGCCGGGATAGATCGTCTCCTCGACCCGGTCGTGCGCCTCCAGGAATCGTGCGACCGCGAACGCGTTACGTTCATGGGCCTGCATGCGTAGCGCGAGGGTCTTGAGACTGCGCATGCACAGCCAGGCGTCGAACGTGCTCTGCACGCCCCCGACCGAGTTCGACAGGAAGGCGAGGCGCGTCGCGAGTTCGTCATCGTCCGTGACCACGGCTCCGCCGACGAGGTCGCTGTGCCCGCCGACGTACTTGGTCGTCGAGTGGGCGACCAGGTCGGCGCCGAGCGCGAGCGGCCGCTGGAAGTACGGGCTCATGAACGTGTTGTCGACGGCCAGCAGCGCGCCGCGTTCGTGGGCGATGCGCGCCACCGCCTCGATATCGATCAGTTTCAGCAGCGGGTTCGTCGGGGTCTCGATCCAGACGAGGCGGGTCTCTGGCCGCATCGCGGTCTCGAGCGCCGCCGGGTCCGACAGGTCCGCGTAGCTGAAACGCAGGCCGTGGTCCGCGAGCACCTGGTCGAACAGCCGGAAGCTGCCGCCGTAGAGGTCGTCGCAGCCGACGACGTGTTCGCCGGCCTTGACGAGGTGCATCACCGTGGTGGTCGCGACGCAGCCGGAGGCGCAGGCGAAGCCGTGGCGGGCGCCCTCGAGATCGGCCAGGCACTGCTCGAACGCGCTCCGCGTCGGGTTCGCCGTGCGCGAGTAGTCGTACCCCTGGTGCACGCCGGGGGCGGACTGGGCGTAGGTGGAGCTCAGGTAGACCGGCACGTTGACGGCGCCCGTGGACGCGTCGGGCGGCTGGCCGCTGTGAATCGCCCGCGTCTCGAAGCCGTGCTCTTCTCTTGCGAGGGGTTCCCCCTCGCGCTCCCCGGCTGAGGGCTCTTTTCTTGCGAGGGGTTCCCCCTCGCGCTCCCCGGCTGAGGGCTCTTCTCTTGCGAGGGGTTCCCCCTCGCGCTCCCCGGCTGAGGGCTCCGGCCCGGCCTTTCCTGGGTCCTGGGTCTGGCTCATCGTTGCCGTCTCAGCCGAAGTACATGCCGCCGTCGGTGTTGCGCAGCTTGTCCCGCGCGATCACCATCCGGTGCACCTCCGACGGTCCCTCGCCGATCCGCTTGACGCGGAGTTCGCGGTACCAACGTTCCAGGGGCATCTCCTTGGCCACGCCCATGCCGCCAAACATCTGGATCGCGCGGTCCACCACGCGGCCGGCGGTCTCGGTGCCGTAGAGCTTGCAGATCGAGGCGTCGACCTTGCCGGGCTGTCCCGCGTCGACCTTGTTGGCGGCGTCGTAGACGAGCATCCGCGCGGCGCGCAGCTCGACTTCCGAGTCCGCGATCATCCACTGGATGGCCTGCCGGTCGGCGAGCATGCCGCCGCGCGTGGGCCGCTGCTTGACCCAGCCGCAGGCCATGTCGAGGGCCTCCTGGGCGATCCCGATGCACCCGGCGGCGTACGGGATGCGTCCGTCGACGAGCCAGGTCTGGGCGACGCCGAAGCCGTGGCCGACCTCGCCGAGCACGTTCTCGGCCGGGACCTCGCAGTTGTCCAGCACGATTTCGTAGGGCGACAGGGCGCGGATGACCTCGATCTCGTGGAACTCGATACCGGGGAAGTCCGGTTCCACGATGAAGGCCGTGTGCTGTGGCGGCACCCCGTCGCCGCCGTCGCTGGTACGGGCGAAGACGATGCCGTAGTCGGCGCCTTTCGCCGCGGTGATCCACATCTTCCGCCCGTTGAGGACCCACACGTCGCCGCGTTTCTCGGCGCGCGTGGTGATGTTGTTGCGCGGGTCGGAGCCGCCGGTCGGCTCCGTGATCGCCACGAACGCGCGCTTCCTGCCCTGCACGCAGGGGATGCCGTACTTCTCGATCTGTGCGGGCGTGCCCCGCCAGATGATGTTCGGGGCGCCGCCGCCGAACGCGCCGAGGGCCGGGTTGTAGCCGCCGAGCCGGCACTTCGCGGACTCTTCGGCGATGATCGTCCGGGCCAGGGCGCTCACGGGGTTGCCGCCGTACTCCTCGGGTACGGTGAGGCGCGTCAGCCCCATCTCCTCGGCGATGGCCCGCAACCGCGCACGGTCCTCGGGCGCGCACACGGTCGCGTCGTGGGGCAGCCCGTCCTCGATGGGCTTCACCTCCTCGCGCATGAAACGCCGCACCTGGTCGCGCAGCAGGATCAGTTCGTCGGGGAGCTGGAACCCGTAGTGATTGCCTTGCCCGTCCGTCATGAGTCCTCCGTATCCCGGGTTGCCGGCCTGCGCCCCGGGCCGGGTGGGGCCGCGTCGGGCAGGGGTGCGCGCGCCAATATACTCTGCTGCCGGACCCGCGTTCACGCCGCCGTCGCCCGCATGCTCGACATCGTGCTCTACGAGCCGGAGATTCCGCCCAACACCGGGAGCATCATGCGGCTCGCCGCCAACACCGGGGCGGGACTTTCGCTCATCGAGCCCCTCGGGTTCGAACTCGACGACGCGCGCCTGCGACGGGCGGGACTCGACTACCGGGAGTATGCGGACGTGCGGGTCTACCCGTGCCTGGGCGCGTACCTGCAGCGCGCCCGGCCGCCGCGCGTGTTCGCCTTCAGCGCCCGGGCGCGGGTGCCGCACAC
>JAJDTI010000122.1 GCA_022827245.1 Pseudomonadales bacterium
CGGACGGCGCGACGCTGGCCGTGCCGGTGGAACAGGTGCGCCGGACGCGGCTCGTCCCGCGCTTCGAGTAGCGGTTCGGGGGTCATGAGCGCGTGAAGCGCAAGAGCAGCGCATGAGCAAGGAAATCCTCATCGTCGTCGAATCGCTCTCGCACGAAAAGGGCGTGCCGAAGGACGTGATCTTCGATGCCCTGGAGTCGGCGTTGGCCACCGCCACCAAGAAGCGGTACCAGGAAGACGCCGAATTCCGCGTCGCCATTGACCGTGAGAGCGGCAACTACGAGACGTTCCGGCGGTGGGAGGTCATCGACCCGGACCGCGAGCTCGAAGAGGACGAGACGCCGAACCCGGACGCGGAGCTGACGCCGGAGGAGGCCAAGGAGCGGAATCCGGCGCTCGACATCGGGGACTTCCACGAGATCGGCGTCGAGTCGGTGGAGTTCGGCCGCATCGCGGCGCAGGCCGCGCGGCAGGTGCTGACGCAGAAGGTCCGCGAGGCGGAGCGGGCCCAGGTACTCGAGAAGTACCTCCCGAGGGTGAGCCAGCTCGTCAGCGGGAGCGTCAAGAAAGTGACCCGCGACGCCGTCATCGTGGACCTCGGCGGGAACGCGGAGGCGATCCTCATGCGCGGGAGCATGATTCCGCGCGAGACGTTCCGGATGGGGGACCGCCTGCGCGCGCTTCTCGTCGACGTACGCCCCGAGGCGCGGGGGCCGCAACTCATCCTCAGCCGTACCACTTCGGAGATGCTGATCGAGCTCTTCAAGGTCGAGGTCCCGGAGATCGCCGAGGACGTGATCGAGATACGGGCGGCGGCCCGCAACCCGGGGTCCCGGGCGAAGATCGCCGTATACACCAACGACGGGCGCATAGACCCGGTGGGAGCCTGCGTGGGCATGCGCGGCTCGCGCGTCCAGGCCGTCTCGGGAGAACTGGCCGGGGAGCGGGTGGACATCGTGCTCTGGAACGAGAACCCCGCGCAACTGGCCATCAACGCGATGCAGCCGGCCGAGGTGGCCAGCATCGTCCTCGACGAGGACACCCACGCGATGGACATCGCCGTGGCCGAGGACAACCTTGCGCAGGCCATCGGCCAGAGAGGCGAGAACGTCCGCCTCGCCAGCCAGCTCACGGGCTGGGAACTGAACATCATGACCGAGGAGGACGCCGCGCGGCAGCAGGAGGAAGAAGCCCTCTCCTACATGGGGGAGTTCATGGAGGCGCTGTCCGTCGACGAGAACGTGGCCGCCGTGCTGGCGGAGGAAGGCTTCACCACCGTCGAGGAGGTCGCCTACGTCCCGATCGATGAACTGCGCGGGATCGAAGGCTTCGACGAGGAGATCGTCGAGGAACTCCGGCAACGCGCGAAGGATGCTCTGCTGACGAAGGCGATCGCCTCCGGTGGCCTGCTGGCGGAAGGGGAGCCGGCCCCGGACCTGCTGGGCATGGAAGGCATGGACCGGGAGCTGGCCTACACGCTCGCCGGCAGCGGCGTCGTGACCATGGAGGACCTGGCCGAACTCGCGACGCCCGACCTGCTCGACATCGACGAGAGCATCGGCGAGGAACGTGCCAGCGAACTCATCATGACGGCGCGCGCGCCGTGGTTCGAGGACGAGGGCGACGAGGAGGCGGGCGAGGTGGCCGAGGTCGCCGCGCCGGGGACGGACGCGCCTGGGGCCGGAGAGGGCAACCTCGCGGCCGCGGCGGATGGCACGCCGGCGGCGGGCGGAGCGCCGGTGGCCGGAGGAGACGAGGGGACCCCCCGAACATGAGCGAGGTAACGGTCAAGCAGCTTGCCGCCGCCGTCGGGGCGTCGGCGGACCGCCTGCTCCAGCAGATGCGCGAGGCCGGCCTGCCCCAGCAGGCCGAGGACGAGCCGGTCACCGACCAGGAGCGCCAGCGCCTGCTCGAGTTCCTGAACCACCGTCAGGAAGTCCAGGGACGCGCCGCCCCCAGCCGCATCACGCTGAAGCGGACTTCCGTGACCACGCTGAAGACGGGCCAGGGTCGCGGCGGCCGGACCGTCCAGGTCCAGAGCAAACGCCGGCGTACCTACGTCAAGGCCACGCCGCGGACCGAGGCGGAGCCGGACGCTGCGACCGCCGCGCCTCCGCAGCCGGGACAGGTCGAGCTCGAGGCGGAGCGTATCCGCCAGCAGGAACTCGCCCGCAAGAGCGCTGAAGAAGACGTTCGACGCCTGGCCGCGCGCAAGGCGGAAGAGCAGGCCGAGAAGGAGCAGGAGCGGGAGAGAGAGCGCGCCCGCGAGGAGGAAGAGGCCGAGGCCAAGCGCCGCGAGGACGAGGTCAAGAAACAGGCGGAAGCGGCGCAGCGCGCGGAGCAGGAAAAGACGGAGGAACGGTCCGTCACCGAGGCGGCCGCGCGCGCCCAGGCCGAGGCGCAGGCCCAGGAGCGCGGCGGCAAGCGGGCGAAGGACAGGACGAAGGAACGCGAGCGGCCGAAGGGCCCGGAGTTCGGCGCGCGCCGCCGGGGCGAGCTGTCCATGAAGCGCCGGTCGCCGCGGATGCGGCGCCGCATGCCGTCGCGCATCTCGGTGGAGACCCGCGGCGGCGAGTTCGAACGGCCCCAGGACGCCATTCAGCGCGAGGTCGAAGTCGGCGAAGCCATCCAGGTGGGCGAACTCGCCCGGCGCATGAGCGTGAAGGCCGGCGAGGTCATCAAGACCCTCATGGACATGGGCGTCATGGCGACCATCAACCAGACGCTCGACCAGGACACGGCTTCGCTGCTCGTCGAGGAGATGGGCCACAAGGTCAAGCTCGTGGTCGCCGACGAGGTGGAACACGAGCACGAGGAGTCCCTCAGGATCGAGGGGGAGATGGAGGCCCGGTCACCGGTGGTCACCGTGATGGGACATGTGGACCACGGCAAGACGTCGCTCCTCGACCACATCCGCAACTCGCGGATCGTCGCGGGAGAGGCCGGCGGGATCACGCAGCACCTCGGCGCCTACCGCGTCTCGACGGAGCACGGGGACATCAGCTTCCTCGACACCCCGGGCCACGCGGCGTTCACCGCGATGCGCGCGCGGGGCGCGAGATCCACGGATATCGTCATCCTGGTCGTGGCCGGGGACGACGGGGTCATGCCGCAGACCGTCGAGGCCGTACAGCACGCCAAGGCCGCCGGGGTACCCATCATCGTGGCCATCAACAAGATGGACCTCGAGGGGGTCGACCCGGCCCGCATCAGGAACGAACTGGTCGCACTGGACGTCATTCCGGAAGAACTCGGAGGCGATACGCAGTTCATCGAGGTCTCGGCGCAGACGGGACAGGGCATCGGCAACCTGCTCGAGAGCATCAACCTCCAGGCGGAGCTGCTCGAACTCTCCGCGGCGCGCGACGTGCCGGGGCGCGGCATCGTCGTCGAGTCGCGTCTCGATCGCGGCCGCGGTCCGGTGGCGACCGTGCTCGTGCAGAACGGGATGCTCCAGCGCGGGGACGTGGTCATCGCGGGGGAGCGTTTCGGACGCGTGCGGCTGATGCTCAACGAGCGGGGCGAACCGGTGAGCGAAGCCGGCCCCTCCGTTCCCGTCGAGGTGCTCGGATTGAACGGGACTCCCGAAGCGGGAGACGACTTCTCGGTGGTGGCCGACGAGCGTCGCGCCCGGGAACTTGCAGAGTTGCGCGCGACCAGGAGCCAGGAGCAGCGGCTCGCCAAGCAGCAGGCGGCGAAGATCGAGAACCTCTTCGCGAACCTCGGGGACGGGGAGAAGCGGGTCCTGAAGCTCGTGCTGAAGGCGGATGTCCGCGGTTCGCTCGAGGCGATCACGCAGGCCTGCGCGGACCTCGGCAACGACGAGGTGGCGGTCAACCTCCTCGGCACCGGAGTCGGAGGCATCACGGAGTCGGACGCGACCCTCGCCATGACGTACGGCGCCGCCATTTTCGGCTTCAACGTGCGGGCGGACACCAAGGCCAAGTCGGTCATCGAGCGCGAAGGGATCGACCTGCGCTACTACAGCGTGATCTACGAGCTGCTCGACGACATCAGGATGATCCTGCAGGACATGCTGGCGCCGGAACTGCGCGAAGAGATCGTCGGCACGGCGGAGGTCCGGGACGTGTTCCGGTCGCCGCGCTTCGGCCAGGTCGCCGGGTGCATGGTGGTGGACGGCGCGGTCGCCCGGAACAAGAAGATCCGCGTGCTGCGCGACAACGTGGTCATCTTCGAGGGCGAACTGGAGTCGCTGCGCCGCTTCAAGGACGACGTGGGCGAGGTCCGCAACGGTCTCGAGTGCGGCATCGGCGTACGCAACTACAACGACGTTCGCGTGGGCGACCGGATCGAGGTCTTCGAGGCCCGGGAAGTCGCACGGGCGCTGTAATGGGATCCTCGATCCGCAACGCCGAGCGCGACCTCCGGCTGGCCGACTTCATCCGGGACGAGATCGCACGCGCCCTGCTCTCCGACGTACGCGATCCGCGTATCGGGATGACCAGCGTGACGGACGTGCGGGTGAACGGCGACATGAGTCGGGCGGACGTGTACGTCAGTTCCCTGTCGGCCCGGTCCGAGGGCGAGCGGGAGGCGCTGATCGCGGCCCTCGACCACGCAGCCGGCTTCCTGCGCTCGAAGGTGGCGCAACGCGGCAACCTGCGCACGACGCCGCGGTTCCGCTTCCACTACGACGATCTCGTCGAGTCCGGTCCGCGTATCGAGGCCCTCATCGACCGCGCCGTGGAAGGCGGTGCGGAAGCGGTTGCCCGGGATCGGGCCCAAGACGAGGCGGCGGGACCGCTGACCCCGCCGGGACGCTGATGGCGCGCAGGCGGGCAGCTCGAGGCCGGGATGTGTCGGGGGTGGTGGCGCTCGACAAGCCGAAGGGCATGAGTTCGAGCGCGGCCGTACAGGCCGCCAAGCGCCTGTACCGCGCGCGCAAGGTGGGGCACACGGGTAGCCTCGACCCCCTCGCGACCGGCGTGCTGCCGCTTTGTTTCGGCGACGCGACGCGCTTCTCGCAGTTCCTGCTGGACTCGGACAAGCGCTACGTGGCGGAGGTGAGGCTGGGCGTCAGCACCGACAGCGGCGATGCGGACGGCAGCGTGCTGGAGGAGCGCCCGGTGGGGCGGCTCACGCGGCGTGCCATCGAACGGGCGCTCGGGTCCTTCCGGGGCGAGATCGAGCAAGTGCCTTCGATGTTCTCGGCCATCAAGCACCACGGCCAGCCGCTGTACAAGCTCGCGCGCCAGGGCCTTGAGGTGGAGCGCAAGGCCCGGCCGATCACGGTGTACTCGAACGAGATCGTGGACTTCGAGGACGACGCGCTCACCCTGGACGTGCACTGCAGCAAGGGCACGTACGTGCGCTGCATCGTGCACGAACTCGGCGAGATGCTCGGCTGTGGCGCCCACGTGGCGGACCTCCGGCGCACGCTGGCGGGACCGTTCGGCGAGGACGACCTCGTCACCTTCGAGACGTTGCGGGAGGCCGATGCGGAGCACGGGCTCGATGCACTGCTGCAGCCGGTGTCGAGCGCCGTGCGGCAGTGGCCCGCGGTGACCCTGACGGACCACACCGCGTACTATCTCCGGCAGGGCCAGCCCGTCATCGTTCCGCATGCCCCGACGGCGGGTTGGGTGCGGCTGTGCGAGGCGTCGGCGCGCTGCGCGCCGGGCGAGGTCGGTAACGACGTGACGTCCGATAACGGGCGTTTCCTGGGGGTCGGGGAAATACTCGACGACGGACGGGTCGCACCGAGGCGGTTGATTCCGGATCGGTCGTGAACCGGGAATACGGCAGGCAGGGTAACTCCCTGCATGGAAAGACAAACGGAACACAGGCACAGCGATCGGATATGGAGAATGACGCATGGCGCTGACGGCCGAAGCGAAACGGGCGATCGTCGAAGAACATCGACGCAACGAAAACGACACCGGTTCGCCTGAAGTGCAGGTAGCGCTGCTCACGCACAACATCAACTCGTTGCAGCAGCACTTCCGGGACCACGGCAAGGACCATCACTCGCGCCGCGGCCTGATCCGCATGGTGGGCCAGCGGCGCAAGCTGCTCAACTACCTGCGCAGCAAGGACGACGGCCGCTATCGGGCGCTCATACAGAGGCTCGGCCTGCGGCGCTAGCACACTAGTGCCCCGGGTCCAGCACGAATTCATTGACGAAGCGGGGGAAACCGCTTCGAGCAGCGCCGCCATGGCGGGCCGCTGCAACAGCACAGTGAGCGGATGTCCGCTCCACAGGAGAAAACGTTGAATCCAGTCAGAACGGAATTTCAGTACGGCGACCACCAGGTCGTCCTCGAGGCGAACCGGGTAGCCAGGCAGGCCACCGGGAGCGTGTTGGCGTCCATGGGAGACACCGTGGTGCTCTGCTCCGCGGTGGTGGTCCCGGAGGCGCGGCCCGACCAGGGGTTCTTCCCCCTCACGGTCAACTACGAAGAGAAGATGTACGCCACCGGCAAGATCCCGGGCGGCTTCCCGCGGCGCGAAGGGCGGCCGACGGAAAAGGAGACGCTGACCTGCCGGCTCATCGACCGGCCCATCCGGCCACTGTTCCCCAAGGGCTTCATGAACGAAGTGCAGGTGATCTGCACGGTGATGTCCGTCGAGCGGGACATGGATCCGGACATAGTCGCCATGATCGGCGCTTCCGCCGCGCTGTCCCTGTCCGGGGCGCCGTTCGGGGGACCGATCGCGGCGGCGCGGGTGGGTTACAGCGAAGGCGCGTACCTCCTGAATCCGGGCGTGGAAACGCTGACCACGTCGGCGCTCAACATGGTCGTCGCGGGAACGGCCTCGGCGGTGCTGATGGTCGAGTCGGAGGCGGACGAGCTGACCGAGGACCAGATGCTTGGCGGCGTCCTCTACGCGCACCAGGAGATGCAGGTCGCGATCCGGGCCATCGAGGAACTGACCGCGGCCGCGGGCAAGCCGAAGTGGACGTGGGAGCCGCCCACGCCCGACGCGGGCCTCGTGGAGCGGGTGGCTGCCAGCGTGGGCGACGCCGTGGGCGACGCCTACCGGATCACCGACAAGCAGGACCGTCAGAGCCGGGTGAGCGCGTTGCGCGACCAGGCGGTCGGTGAACTGGCGCTCGGCGGGACGGACGATCCGGAGGCCGGCGAGGTGCTTGAGGAGTTCGCGCGCCTCGAGAAGCGAGTCGTGCGCGACCGCGTGCTTGCCGGCGAGCCCCGCATCGACGGCCGCGACCGCACGACCGTGCGGCCGATCGCGGTCGAGGTCGGGCTGCTGCCCCGCACGCACGGATCGGCGATGTTCACGCGCGGGGAAACCCAGGCGATCGTGACGGCGACCCTGGGCACGCTGCGCGACGCGGCGCTGGTCGAGACCCTGCACGGGACCTACAAGGACCAGTTCATGCTGCACTACAACTTCCCGCCGTACAGCGTCGGGGAGGCCGGCTTCCTCGGCGCTCCCAAGCGGCGCGAAATCGGTCACGGCCGCCTGGCGCGGCGCGGCATCACGGCCGTACTGCCCGACCAGGAGACCTTCCCCTACACGCTGCGGGTGGTGTCGGAGATCACGGAGAGCAACGGCTCGAGCTCGATGGCGAGCGTGTGCGGGGCGTCGCTCGCCCTGATGGACGCCGGCATTCCCGTGCGCGCCGCGGTCGCCGGCGTCGCGATGGGCCTCGTCAAGGACGGCGAGCGTTTCGCCGTGCTCACCGACATCCTCGGGGACGAGGATCACCTGGGCGACATGGACTTCAAGGTCGCGGGGACCGCGGACGGCGTGACCGCGCTGCAGATGGACATCAAGATCGACGGGATCACCGAGGAGATCATGGAGGTCGCCCTCGAGCAGGCGCTCGCGGCCCGTCTCCACATCCTCGGCGAGATGAACCGGGTCATCTCGGCCCCGCGCGAGAGCCTCGCCGAGAACGCGCCGTCGCTGGTCGTGCTCAAGGTCAGCCCGGACAAGATCCGGGACATCATCGGCAAGGGCGGCGCGACCATCCGTTCGATCGTCGATGAGACCGGGGCGGAAGTGGACGTCGAGGACGACGGCACGGTGCGGATCTACGGAGAGGATCAGGCGTCCAGGGACGCCGCCGTGGCCCGCGTCGAGGAGATCACCGCGGAAGCGGAGGTCGGCCGGATCTACAACGGCAAGGTGGCGCGCATCGTCGACTACGGCGCCTTCGTCAACATCCTGCCCGGCAAGGACGGCCTGCTGCACATCTCCGAGGTCGCCAAGGAGCGGGTCGAGAAGGTGAGCGACTACCTCGAGGAAGGCCAGGACGTGGACGTGGTCGTTCTGGACGTCGACCAGCGTGGCCGCATCAAGCTCTCCATCAAGGAGGTGCCGAACTACGCGGCGTCCGCGTAGTAGGGGACGGGCTTGTCTTGCGCCAGGCGAAGCTTGGTGAAGGGGGAGGTCATGCTATGACGTGACGGAAACCTTCTTAGCGACCCAGCGGGTGAGAGTCCCGACCGGCCAAGGTTGACCGACCAGCCGGAACCGAG
>JAJDTI010000134.1 GCA_022827245.1 Pseudomonadales bacterium
GCGGAGGAGGTCGACGGCTGGGCGCCGTGTGCCATCTTCGTGATACCCGGAACGAACCCGCCCCAGTATTCGACGGTCGCCGCCAAGGGCTGGTGCAACGTCTGGGTGGCGCAGCCGTAACCGCCGGCGCGGGCGGCCACGAGGGCCGCCCCTACATGTAGCCGCGGGGCATCGAGGCCCGCACCGCGTCCGAGAAACCCGACGCGACCCACTCGCACTGCGCGGTGTTCCAGTGCGAGAAGAAGAGCCGGACCGCCGGGTCCGGATGCAGCGCGAGGCGTTCCGGAAACAGGTTCCAGTCCGTGAGGCAGGGCGTCGGCGGGCGCACGTAGCGGTCGGTGTCCGGCAGCGAACTCGGCAGCCAGCCGCCGCGCGCGTAGTACTGGTGCCAGGTGCGCCGCGGCCGGCGGCCGTCGCCGTCGTAGCGGCAGTGCCAGGTGGCGGTGTCGTACAGGATGCACGTGCCCGCCGGGGCGAAGAGCGGCGCCTCCCGGTAGGCGTCGCCAAGGGACTCGAAGGCGTCCCGCAGCGTCTCGGAACGGTTGCTCTGCGGCACGACGCAGAACGCGGGCGTCCCCGGCTCGACATCCGTCAGGTAGTGGACGGCGCACAGCCAGTCCACGGGCATGTACGGCTCGCGCGTGAAACGGTCCGGGCGGGTGGCGTCGTAGTGGAAGTTCTGGCTGCCGATGCCGGCGTTCGCCGGCGTTTCCCGGAAGTTGAACTCGCTGAAGCGGGTCCGCTCCTCGCCGCCGAGAATCCGGCACACGGCCGGGTAGGAACCCGGGTGACGGGTGTAGGAGTCCAGCTCCGGGTAGTCCAGCAGCGGTTGCGAGAAGATCAGGCCCTGGTGGCGGTGGTGGGGCTTGCGCGGCCCGAGCCCCCAAGCGTCCGGTCGCTCCCGCTGGGTGCGGTCGTAGAAGCCGTTCAGGTGGGCGAGTTCGCCCGAGGACAGGCATCCCGCGATCACGACGTAGCCGTTCCTTGCGAAGAATGCGTAGATGCCGTCGAGGTCGGTCCCGGCGAAGTGCGGCGGGGGCTCTTCGGCGATGCGGCCGAAGCCCTGGTCGGCGCGTTGCGGGTCGCCGGACCGGTTCTGCTGTTTCTCGAGCCGGACGCGCGCGTTCATGTGCGGCCGGCGGTGGTCGCGATGCGTCGCACTTCGGCGCAGCCCCCGATGATCGCGCGGCATCTTACCGTGATCGGCGCATGGGGGTTCGGGTCGGCTTCCTGCGGCGCATGTTCCGTGGAACACTGGCCCCAACCGCAACGCCCGGGCCCCGGGTCAGGAGCCACGCACATGCACGAACTCTCCATGAGTACGTTGCTGCTGATCATCCTCGTGCTGACGGTCCTGTCGGCCTACTTCGCCGGGTCCGAGACCGCGATGATGGCCCTGAACCGCTATCGCCTGCGTCACCTGTCCAACGAGGGCCACCGCGGGGCGCGCAAGGCGAACCGGCTGCTGCAGCGGCCGGACCGGCTGCTGGGCGTCATCCTGGTCGGCAATAACGTCGTGATCTTCCTGACGGCGTCGTTCGCGACCGAGGTTGCCAACCGGATCGTCGGGGACACGGCGGGGCCGTTCATCGGCGCGGTGGTGCTGACCGTGTACATGCTGATATTCGCCGAGATCACGCCGAAGACCGTGGCGGCGGCCCGGCCCGAGGCGCTCGCCTTTCCGTCCGCCTACATCCTGCAGCCCCTGCTCAAGGTGTCGCACCCGGTGGTGATCTTCGTCAACTGGATCAGCAACCTGCTGGCGGCGCCGATGATCGCGCGTGCCGAGGAGAAGTCCGAGCAGCTCTCGGTCGCCGAGCTCAAGACCGTGCTCTACGAGCACACCACGCTGCCGCCCGAGCGGCAGGCCATGCTCGTGGGGATCCTGGACCTGGAGAACGCGACAGTTGAGGACATCATGGTGCCTCGGGCCGGCATCGTGGGCATCGACCTCGACGACGAGACCGCCACCATCCTGGAGGCGATCGAGAACTCCCAGCACACGCGCCTGCCCGTCTTCCGGGAACACATCGACAACGTCGTGGGCATCCTGCACCTGCGCCGCGCCGCCCGTTTCGCCGGGGAGACGTTCACGAAGACGGACCTGGTGCGGGAGACCGAGGAACCGTACTTCGTGCCGGAGAGCACGCCGCTGCACACCCAGCTCTACAACTTCCAGAAGCAGCGGCGGCGCGTCGCGCTGGTGGTCGACGAGTACGGCCGGATCCGCGGGATGACCACCCTCGAGGACCTCCTCGAGGAGATCGTCGGCGAGTTCACCACCGACTTCACGTCCAGGCTCGGCGAGGTGCGCCGCGACAATGACGGGTCGTACCTCATCGACGGCAGCGCCCTCGTGCGGGACCTGAACCGGTTGCTGGCCTGGGACCTGCCGACCGCCGGCCCGCGGACCATGAACGGCCTCGTGCTGGAGCAGCTCGAGTCCTTCCCGGACGGCAACGTCAGCGTCCGGATCGGCCGCTACGTGCTGGAGAGCGTCCGCATGGCGGACAACCTGGTGCGGACGGTGCGGGTGATCCCGCCGCCGGATCAACCGGCGGCGGCGTCCGCGGGCGAGTCCTGATGTCCGCCGCGCACGTCGAAATCCCCCCGGTGCCGGCGTGGCTCCTCCACCGGCTCCGCGTGCACCGGGACGAGCACGGTCCCCACTACCAGGGACATCTCTCCGGCGTACGTGACCATCGGCGCGCCGCCCTTCGATGCGTCCGCGGAGCCGAGTCCCGCCACGATCGATGACGAGCATGACGCCAAGCTGGCTTTTGCCTGCGCGGACCTGGCCGGGTCGCTCGACAGCGATCGTTTCCGCGCGGCGGCCGTGGTGTACGCTCCGACGCGATGAGAACCATGACACAGCGAATTCCCTTCCGCGGCACCGCACCCGCGTTGCTGCTGTGCGCCACGCTCGTCCTGCACGTGCCCGTGGCCGCGGCGGAACGCAACGCGTACTTCGGGGACCTGCACGTCCATACGAAGTACTCGGCGGACGCCTACGGCTTCGGCGCGCGCAACGGTCCGGACGAGGCCTACGCGTTCGCCAGGGGTGCGCCGCTGCGGCACCCGTCGGGCCAGGTCATCCGCATGCGGAGCGCGCCGCTGGACTTCCTGGCGGTTACCGACCATGCGGAATACCTCGGCAACGTGACGGCGCTCGGCGACCCGGACCACCGGCTGTCCGGTTCCGCGATGACCGAGATCAACGACGGCGTGATGATGACCGCGTTCCTGACTTTCGGGGCGGCGCTGCGCACGGGCGAACGGGACCCGGAGCTTTACGACGAGGGCGGCCGTCGAGCCACGTGGGAGCGGATCGTCGCGGCCGCCGAGCGCAACAACGCTCCGGGCACGTTCACCACGTTCGTCGGGTACGAGTACAGCTCGGCGCCCGACGGCATGCTGCACCGCAACGTCATCTTCGCCGGCTCCCGCGTGCCCGAACTGCCCTTCGGCGCCACGGATTCGCTGTACCCCGAGGATCTCTGGGCCTGGCTGGACGGTCTGCGCGCCGAGGGCATCGAGGCCCTCGCCATCCCGCACAACACGAACCTGAGCAACGGCAACTTCTTCGGGACGACGACGTTCGGCGGCGAACCGTTCGACGCCCGCTACGCCGAGGCGCGCCTGCGCAACGAGCCGCTTGTCGAGATCACCCAGGTGAAGGGCACGTCCGAGACCCATCCCCTGCTCTCGCCAAACGACGAGTGGGCGGGCTTCGAGGTCATCGGCGGCGGCGTCCCCGGGGCCTACGTCCGGGATGCCCTGCTGACCGGACTCGAGCAGCAGGAGGCCCGGGGGTTCAATCCCTACAGGTTCGGATTCATCGGCTCGAGCGATACGCACAACGTCGGCGGCGCCTACGAGGAGCCCACCTACCACGGCAAAATCGGCAACGCGGACGGTCGTCCGGAGTGGCGCCGGATCACGCCCGTCCGGGAGAGGGATGAGGAGAGAGATGAGGAAAGAGACGAAGAGGGGGAGGACGAAGCGTCGCTGCTCGCCCAGCTCAGGGCGGGCGCCACGGCGGGTTGGGGCGCGTCGGGACTCGCCGGCGTCTGGGCCGAGGCCAACACCCGCGAAGCCATCTACGCGGCGTTACGGCGCAAGGAGACGTTTGGCACGAGCGGTCCGCGCATCCGCGTGCAGTTCTTTGCCGGCCATGGCCCGGATGCGGACGCCGACGCGGACGGGCTTCGCGCCGGCGGCGTGCCGATGGGCGGCGAGTTGCCGGCCCGTCGGGACGCCGCGCCGACGTTCCTGGCCTGGGCGATGCGGGACCCGAACAGCGCCTGGCTGCAGAGGATGCAGATCGTCAAGGGCTGGCTGGACGACCGCGGCGCTCGCCAGGAGCGCGTCTTCGACGTGGCGTGCTCGGACGGGCTGTCGCCGGACCCGGAGACGCACCGGTGCCCGGACAACGGTGCGGGCGTCGACCTGGGCACCTGCGCCTTCGATCACGACAAGGGAGCGGTGGAACTGCGGGCCGTCTGGTCGGACCCGGAGTTCGACGGGAATCACCGCGCGTTCTACTACGCGCGGGTGCTCGAGAACCCAACCTGCAGGTGGTCGACCTGGGACGCGCTGAACACCGGACTCCCCCTGCAGGGCGAGTTGCCGGCGACGGTCCAGGAACGGGCCTGGTCGTCGCCGATCTGGATGACGCCCGCCGGCTGACAGGGCCTGGAGGACTCGGAACCCCGTCAGCCAGGCGTCAGTTCGACGCGCCCGAACGCCTCGTCCACCGGCCGCACCCAGTCCATGACCGGCGCCGCCGGACCGCCGGTGATGCGCAGCCGGCCGTCTTCGACGAAACCCTCGGGCCGTCCGTCGAGTTCGGCGACGAGGCGGGAGCGCCAGTCGTCGATGTCGGCCCGGTGTCCGGGACTCGCGGACAGGTCCTCCATCTCGCGCGGATCGTTCTCGAGATCGAAGTAGTGCTGCGAACCCGTGCCGGGGTACCAGATGTACTTCCGGCGTCCGTCGGTCAGGTACTGCATGCCGCTGTCGAGGGTCGGGACGATGGCGCACTCGCCGTGCAGGAAGGGCCGCCAGGAGGCCCGGTCGCCCAGGATGAGCGACAGCAGGCTCTCGCCCTCGACGCCTTCCGGGACCTCGATCCCGGCAATCTCCAGCAGCGTCGGCATCACGTCCATGAGTTCCACGAGTTCTTCCCGGACCTGTCCCCGGGCGTCCTGCCATCGCGGCTCCGGCGGCATCCGTAGCACGAACGGAATGCGGGCGGAGCCTTCGAAGGCGTTGCGCTTGCGGATCCACTGGTGGTCGCCCAGCATCTCGCCGTGATCGGAGAGGAACAGCACGACCGTGTTGGCTGGCAGGGCGGTCAGCACGCGGCCGATCTGATCGTCGACGTGGTTGATGGAACCGTAGTAGCCGGCGCGGTACTGCCGCATGAGTTCCGGCGTCAGCGCCGTGCGCCAGGAGGTCACCGACAGTCCGCGCTGCGGACCGTCGTAGACGCGCGCCCAGTCGCCGACCACGGGTTCCGGCAGGTCCATCGCCATGTAGCGGTCCCAGTAGGGCTGCGGCGGGGTGCAGGGCTGATGCGGCTGGTGAAAGCTCACCTTGAGGAAGAACGGCACGGTCGGGTCCCGCCGGTGCAGGAAATCGAGGGCCTGGTCGGCGCACCAGTGGGTGAAGTGCAGGTTCTCCGGCAGGTGCCAGGGCCGCGCCACCCAGCCGTTCTGGTGCGCGCCGTGCGCGACTCCGGCGTTCCAGGAGCGCACGCCCTCGCGGGCGAGAAAGAGCTGGTAGTCGTCCGAGGCCGGCGGGCCGAAGGGGCTGTCCGCCCACACGGAGCTGTCGAATCCGTACAGGCGCCGGCGGGGGAACAGGTGCAGCTTGCCGACGAGGTGGGTCTGGTAGCCGGCCCGGGACAGCTCGCCCGGCAGCGTCGGCCCGTCGAGCCATCCCACCGCGTTCATCAGGATGCCGTGGGAGGCGGGCCGCTTGCCCGTCATCAGCGTGCGCCGGGCCGGGACGCACACCGGGCAGGCGGAGTAGGCGCGGCGAAAGCGCACGCCGGTGGCGGCCAGTTCGTCGAGGTACGGGGTCTGCAGTACCGGGTGACCGTCGATGCCGAGGCAGTCGCCGCGCTGTTCGTCGGTCATGAAGAGGACGATGTTGGGGCGTGAGTCGGTGATGTCCGTCATGGGTCCTGGGCGTCGTTGTGGAGGGGAGGGCGGCCGGTTCGGCGCGGGGGAAGGATAGCCGATCGCGATGGCGGCGCTGGCGTGTTCGGCCGGCCTCGCTTACGCTCCCCTGGCGCCTCTCGCGCGTGCGTACCGGAGACCCCCCTTGCCAGACCCGCGCCCCAACGTCCTGTTCATCATGTCGGACGACCATGCCGCCCACGCCATGAGCTGCTACGGCAGCCGGATCAACCGTACGCCGAACCTCGACCGCCTCGCCGCGGAGGGGGCGCGCCTGGATCGGTGCTTCTGCACCAACAGCATCTGCGAACCGAGCCGCGCGGCGATCCTCACGGGCACCTACAACCACGTCAACGGCGTCACCACGATCGGTGCGCACCTGGACAACCGCCTCCCCAACGTGGCGAAGGAGCTGCGCGCCGCGGGCTACCAGACGGCAGTGTTCGGCAAGTGGCACCTGGGGGACGAAGCGCCGCACTGGCCGACGGGCTTCGAGGAGTGGAAGGTGCTGCAGGGCCAGGGGCCGTATTTCGATCCCGAGATGAACTGCAACGGCCGCATGGCGTCGTTCGAGGGCTACACGACCGACATCGTCACCGAACTCACCCTCGACTACCTCGCCGGCCGCGACCGGGAACGGCCGTTCTTCGTGCAATGCCACCACAAGGCGCCGCACCGGCCCTGGGACCCGGACGAGGCGCACAGCGCGCTATTCCAGGACGCGGACCTGCCGTTGCCCGAGACGTTCGACGACGACTACGCGAACCGCTCCTGCGCCGCGGCGGAGGCGCAGATGCGCGTCGCCGAGCACATGACGTATCGGGACCTCAAGCTGGTCCCGCCGCCGGACGTCGAGGCCCGGCGGCCGATACCGCACCCCGAGGACGTCACGGGCTTCACGCTGACGCCCCGGGAGACGGGTGCGCCGGTGTCCTTCGGGGACCGGGACGCGCTGGCCCGCTTCAAGTACCAGCGTTACATGAAGGACTACCTGCGCTGCGTCGCGTCGGTGGACGACAACGTGGGCCGGCTGCTGGACTTCCTGGAAGCCGACGGCGTCGCGGAGCACACCGTCGTCGTCTACACCTCCGACCAGGGCTTCTTCCTCGGCGACCACGGCTGGTACGACAAGCGCTTCATGTACGAGGAGTCCCTGCGCATGCCGTTCGTGGTGCGCCACCCGGGGGAGATCGCGCCGGGCACGGTCGTCGAGGAGATCGTCACGAACGTGGACTTCGCACCCACTTTCTGCGACTGGGCCGGCCAACCCGCGCCGGGCTACATGCAGGGGCGTTCGTTCCGGCCGCTGCTGCGCGGCGCCGCGCCGAAGGACTGGCCGCAGTCCATGTACTACCGCTACTGGATGCACCTCACCCACCACTACGTGAGCGCCCACTACGGTGTGCGGACGAGGACCCACAAGCTGATCCACTACTACGGCGAGGCGCTCGGCCAGCCGAACACGCTCGACGAGTCGAAGCCGAGCGCCTGGGAGCTGTTCGACCTCAAGGCGGATCCGTGCGAGATGACGTCGGTCTACGGAAGGCCCGAGTACGCGGCCGTGCAGGCGGCGTTGACCGGGGAACTGGCGCGGCTGCAGGCCCTGGTGGGGGACGAGCCCGTTCGGTCGGGGTCCGCCCCGGACGATGGCTGACAGGGCTGTGGCGTTGGCAGGACCGCTCGGATTCGCTTAGGCTGCCGGGCTTGGGCCGCGCCCGGGAGAAGGAAGGAGAGAATCATGAGTCTGGAGGTGCACACCGGCGCGACGCCGAACGGCTGGAAGATCACGATCATGATCGAGGAGTTGATCGAGGCGGGCGTGGACCTGCCGGAGGTCAACTACCACACCGTCAGTCTGCGTGGCGACCAGTTCACCGACGCGTACATGGCGATCAACCCCAACCAGAAGCTCCCGACCCTCGTGCACGACGGCCGGCCGATCATCGAGAGCTGCGCCATCCTGCATTACCTTGGCGAGATGTTCCCCACGAGCCTGTTTCCGACGGACGAACGGCGCTGGGACGTGATCCCCTGGCTCTACTGGCAGGCCGCCAACATCGGTCCGGTGTTCGGCAACAAGCTCTCCTACACGCGCTACATCAACGACGCGACCGACGAGCAGAAGGCGCATCCCCTGGAACGCTTCGGCAAGGAAGCGCTCCGCCTCGTCGCGGTGATGGACCACCAGTTGGCGAAGCATCCGTATCTGGCGAGCGACGAGTTCACGGTGGCCGACATCGCCACCTGGTGCTGGGTCCGCTCCTACAAGTGGTCCAAGGTGGACATCACCACCAAGCCCCGGGTCCTGGACTGGGTGCACCGCGTGCGCGCCCGCCCGGGCGTGGAGCGTGGCATCGCCTTCGGCGTGCCGAAGGACGAGATCGACAAGTTCAGCAAGGAGCGCCGCGAACAGTACAAGCGCGGCGGCGGCAGCATCGCGTCGAACACGGCGCTGAAGTCGGACCTGTAGCCCGCCGTCCGGGGACCCTCGACGTGGACCGGCGCGGCTTCCTGTGGGCGGGCGGCGGCGTGCTCGGAGCCGGGGCGCTCGCGTGGTGGCAGCGCAATGCCATCGCCCGGGCCGCGCTGTCCCGCCGGGTGAGCGCGGACCTGCGGCTGTCCGCGGCGCCCGCGCTGGCGAACGGCACGTGCGTGCTCACCGCCGAACAGGACGAAGGTCCCTTTTTCGTGCGGGCGCCCGTGCGCCGCGACATCCGCGAAGACCGCGCCGGCCTGCCCCTGACCCTGCGGATGCAAGTCGTGAGGGCCGACACCTGCCGACCGGTGCAGGGCGCCGCGGTGGAGGTCTGGCATTGCGACGCGGCGGGCGCGTACAGCGGCTACCGGGCGGACCTCGCGCGCAAGCCGGTCGACACGATGCTGTACCTGGGCGGACTGGACACCCACCTGGAGCCCACGCAACCGGGGACCTTCCTGCGAGGAGCGCAGGCGACGGGTGCGGACGGTACGGTCGAGTTCCGGACGATCTTCCCGGGCTGGTACGAGCCTCGCGTCCCCCATGTCCACGTGAAGGTCTTCGTTGACGGTACGAGCTACCTCACGACCCAGCTCTACTTCCCGGACGACCTCGCCCGGGACATTCATGCCAGCCATCCGGACTACGCGCCGCACGGGGCGCCGCCCTATGGACTCCGCAACGACCTGATCCTCGGCCGGCGCCCGCAGGCGGACGGCCTGCTCCTGCGCCCGGAGAGGAGGGGGGACGGATTGGTCGCGGGTTGCCGGCTCGGTATCGCCTGACGGACCCCAGGGATGCGCCTCGGCGCTACCCGGCGAGGTGTCAGTGCGAAGGTGGCGGCAGCGCCACCGGGGCGGGGTCGGCGCCGAAGTGGACGACGCGGGTCAGCCAGGTGTAGTCCGACTCCATCGCCATCAGGCCGACGAGCACGAGGAGGGCGCCCGGCGGTACCAGGACCGCCGTGATGAGCGCCACCCGCTCCCAGCGCATGTGCATGAAGATGGCGACGATGAACCCGGCCTTCAGCATCATGAAGATGATGATCAGCGTCCAGCGCGTGTATCCCTGGAACGCCATGTAGTCGACCATGTAGGAGGCCGCGCTGAAGACGAAGAGCAACGCCCAGATCCAGAAGTAGACCGAGATGGGGTGTTGTTGACCGGTGTCCGCCATGCTGTCCTTACCTAAAGCCTGGTCTGACGGGGTGAACCGTCGGACCTAACAACGAGAGCCTTCAGCCCTACCACAAGGAGCCTTCAGCCCCTACCACAAGGAGCCCTCAGCCCCCCTACCACAAATAAAAGAACGCGAAGATGAATACCCACACGAGGTCGACGAAGTGCCAGTACAGCCCCGTGATCTCGATGATGTCGTAACCCTTTTCCTCGTACCTGCCGCGCCACACGCGGTACGCGACGATTGCGAGGTAGACGACGCCGGCCGAAACGTGCAGTCCGTGGAAGCCCGTGACCATGAAGAAGACGGAACCGAATTGCGGGGCGCCCATGGGGTTCTCCCATGGCCGGACGCCCTCGTCGACGATGAGCTTCGTCCACTCGAAAGCCTGCATGCCGACGAAGCTCGCGCCGAGGATCGCCGTCACGACCATCAGCAGCGCCGCGGGACCGCGCTTGCGGCGATAGCCCATGTTCACGGCCATCGCCATCGTCCCGCTCGAGGTGATGAGGATGAACGTCATGATCGCGATGAGGAGCAGCGGCACGGGCACGCCGAACGCCTCGAGCGCGAACACTTCGCTCGGGTTCGGCCAGGGCTCCGCCGTGGTCATCCGGACCGTCATGTATCCGGTCAGGAAGCACGTGAAGATGAACGTGTCCGACAGCAGGAAGATCCACATCATCGCCTTGCCCCAGGGAACGCCCCTGAAGACGGCGACATCGTTCGCCCAGTCGTTTACAAGCTGCAGGTTGCGCAGTCCGGTCGCTTCGGCCATCCGGTCCTTGGCTCCTCTCCAGTGCCGCCCCCGGCATCCCGGGGGCGTAGTCGATAAACGTTACGGCGCCGCCCGGCTCACCCGGCGTGCGTCTGCTCGTCCGCCGAGCGGGGTTCGGTCTGCGGGATGAAGTCGTCCTTCATCCCCGGCACGCTGTAGTCGTACGCCCAGCGGTAGACCGTCGGCAGCTTGTCCTCCCAGTTGCCGTGCCGCGGCGGCGTCTCCGGCGTCTGCCACTCCAGGCTCGTCGCCTTCCAGGGGTTGTGACCCGAATCCGGCCCCCGGAAGTAGCTGTAGATCAGGTTCCAGATGAACACGAGCTGGAACACGCCCACGACGAGCGCCGCGATCGTGATGGTCTGGTTCAGCATGATCACGGACTGGTCGATGATCGCCATCTCGCCGTTGGCGAAGTAGCGCCGCGGCACGCCGACGAAGCCGAGGTAGTGCATCGGGTAGTAGATGATGTACGTGCCGAGGAACGTCACCCAGAAGTGGATGTGCCCCAGGGTGTCGTTCAGCATCTTGCCGGTCATCTTGGGATACCAGTGGTAGATCGCCCCGAAGATGACGAGGATCGGCGAGACGCCCATCACCATGTGGAAGTGCGCGACCACGAAGTACGTGTCCGAGAGCGGCACGTCCACGATCACGTTGCCGAGGAAGAGGCCGGTGATCCCGCCCATGACGAAGGTGATGACGAAGGCGATGGCGAACAGCATCGGCACCGTCAGGTGGATGTTGGCGCGCCACAGCGTGAGCGTCCAGTTGTAGACCTTGATGGCGGTGGGCACCGCGATGATGAGCGTCGTCGTGGCGAAGAAGAACCCGAACCACGGGTGCATGCCACTCACGTACATGTGGTGGGCCCACACGATGAAGCTCAGCACGCCGATGGCAACGATCGCCCAGACCATCATGCGGTAGCCGAAGATGTTCTTGCGCGCGTGGGTGCTGATGAGGTCCGACACGATGCCGAACGCGGGCAGCGCCACGATGTAGACCTCGGGGTGCCCGAAGAACCAGAACAGGTGCTGGAACAGCAGCGGGCTGCCGCCGCTGTAGTCGAGGGAGTCCCCGATCGAGACGACCGCCGGCATGAAGAAGCTCGTGCCGATCGTCTTGTCCAGGATCATCATGATCGCGCTGACGAAGAGCGCCGGGAACGCCAGCAGGCCGAGCACCGTCGCCATGAAGATGCCCCACACCGACAGCGGCATCCGCATCAGCGTCATGCCGCGGGTGCGCCCCTGCAGGATCGTCGTGACGTAGTTCAGCCCGCCCATGGTGAACGCGACGATGAACACCGCGAGCGACGCCAGCATCAGCAGGATGCCCCAGTCGACCCCGGGCGTGCCGGTCAGGATGGCCTGCGGCGGATAGAGGGTCCAGCCTGCCCCGGTGGGACCCCCGGGGACGAAATAGCTCGCGAGCAGGATGATGACGGACGCGAAGTAGACGTGGTAGCTGATCATGTTGACGTACGGGAACACCATGTCGCGCGCGCCGCACATCAGCGGGACCAGGAGGTTGCCGAATCCGCCGAGGAGCAGGGCGGTCAGCAGGTAGATCACCATGATCATGCCGTGCATGGTGATGAACTGGTAATAGGCCTCGGGGTCGATGAAGTCGAACTGGTCGGGGAACCCGAGCTGCAGCCGCATCATCCCGGACAGGACCAGCGCCACGAGGCCCACCCCGATCGCCGTGATGCCGTACTGGATCGCGATCACCTTGTGGTCCTGGCTGAACCAGTACTTCGTGAGCCAACTGTGGGGATGGTGGAGCTCCATCGACTCCTGGTAGGGGATTTGTGCCTCAACCGCCATCGGTATCTCCTCCGTCCTCGATGACATGCCCGAACGCCCGTCCCGGTGGACGCGTTCGAGGCTCCTGCGCGCGCCGCGCGATCACGGCCGTCGTTCCGCTCCCGGCGCGCCGGCCGGCGCGTCGGCGTGCGTCACGGCCGCGATTCCGTCCCGCGCCACGCGCGTATTCGACGCGAACCGGCCCTGCCGGCCGAGTTCGTTGATGTAGGCCACGACGTCGTTGATGGCGTCCTGGCCGTGCAACTGCTTCGACATGAAGGTCATCTGCCGCGCCAGCGTGTCCTTGCGGTCGTGGCCGCGGACGTGTTCCTGGAACAGCACGATCTGCCGCGCGAGGTACCAGTCGCTCATGCCCGCGAGACGCGGGGCGAAGGTACCGGAACTGCCGCTGCCGTCGGCGCGGTGGCATACGGCGCATCCCCGGTAGAGGTCGGCGCCGCGCTCGACGTCGCCCTCGATGGTGGCCGGCGCCGGCTCGTCGGGGAGCGACTGGATGTAGGCGATCACGTTCTCGACCGCGGCCTCGTCGAACAGGGTCGCTGCCATCGGCGCCATCTGCTGGCCGTACTCGTCCTCCGGGTGCGTGCCGCGGAAGCCGCGCTTGTAGGCGTCGATCTGGGCGCGCATGTACCAGGCGGACTGGCCCGTGAGCTTGGGCGCGTTCAGCGCGAACAGGCCCTCGCCCTGCTGGCCATGGCACGCCGCGCAGACGACGTAACCGGCCTGGCCCGCCACCGCGTCCCCGACGGGCCGCGCGGCGTAGTCGCCCCAGGTCGGCCGCGAGGCGACCCAGGCCTCGTACTCGTCGGCCTCGTCGACGATCACCGTGCCCCGCATCGTGTGGTGGCCGATGCCGCAGAGCTCCGCGCAGAGCACCTCGTAGATGCCCGTCTTCGTCGGGGTGAACCACATGTAGGTGACCATGCCGGGCACGGCGTCCATCTTGGCGCGGAACTCGGGGACGTAGAAGTCGTGCAGCACGTCCTTGGACCGCAGCAGCACCTTGATGGGCTGGTCCTTCAGGAGATGCAGGGCGCCGCGCTCGACGAGCACGTCGTCCTGGCCGTACGGGTCGTCCGGGTCCATCCCGAAGGGGTTGTCGACCGTGATGAGGCGCGCGTCGACGGTGCCGAGGCGGCCGTCCTCGCCGGGCAGCCGATAGCTCCACGACCATTGCTGCCCGGTGATCTCGACTTCCCGGGCGTCGTCCGGAACGTGGACGTACTCCTCCCAGACGATGAGCCCCGGCGCGAGCATGCCCACGACGCCGATGGTCGTGACGATGGTGAGCCACCATTCGAGCCGCTTGTTCTCCGGCTCGTAGGCGGCCTTCTGGCCCTCGCGGCGGCGGTACTTCCAGATGGCCCAGACCATGAAGAGGCCGACCAGGATGAACGCGACCCCGCAGATCCAGAAGGTCACGAAGACGGCGAAATCGATGTTCCCCCAGTTCGAGGCGATCTCCGTGAACCACCAGGGGCTCAGCATGTTGAACACCACCGATCCGAGGACGACGATCAGCAGAACGATGGCCGTGGTCATGCCAGGGCGTCCTCGAGCCCCGCGTTCCGTGCGCGGGACCATTGCGTTGCGTTCAACGTCACGGCTGTCCTTCCTCTCCCGGCGCGCCGTCCGGTTCGCCCGGTTCCGGCCGCTGCTTTCCGCTCTTTCCGCCCGCCTTCAGGGCGGGCCAAAATCGCCCGCCTCAAGGCGGCTCAAGGGTTCGACCGGGGTCGAGAGCTTCGCCCCGATCGCTTCGATGTTTGCCGACCGCCACGGCAGGCGGCGTGCCGACGCCGCACATTGTCTCAGAATCCGCGGTGGGATCGTAGGGGCCGGACGCGTCCCCGCCCGCCGTTGGCCGGCGGCCCGATCGCGGTGGCGGCCGCGCGCCGGCCATGGGCGCCCGGCGGGAGCCTGCACGCCTCGATGCGGCAACGACGGGCGTCGCTCTCGAGCCGCTCGACCCGCCCCGGTTTTCCGCCGTGCCATGGCGGCGTGCGGTAATGCGATTTAACGTTTCTTCGGATTGCCTTCGCCATAACCTTCTGGGATGATTTACGCGAACCGCAATGTAATGAGAAGTTGATAGACATGGACTTCAGAACGCAGGTCGCCGAGGAGAAGAAACGCCTGTCGCAGCAGCGGCGGGACACGGAGAAGCGCATCGGTGCGCTCGAGTCGGAGCTGAGTTCGCTCGCCACGGAGATGAAAGGCATAGATGCCGAGTTGGCGGCGATAGACGCGTACGAGTCCGCCACTGCCGCTCCCGCTCCGAGGAAGCGCCGGGCACCGAAGGCTGACGCCCCGGCCCCGGCGAAGAGAACACGCCGGCGCCGCAGGGCGTCGCGGCGCGCCGAGATTGTTACCGCGATTGCTTCCTTCGGCGCCGCCGGGGCCGGCCGCGCGGACATCATCCGCACGCTCGACGTGAAGGGCGACAAGTCGGCCGAGCAGTCGGTAAGCAATGCACTCGCGGCGTTGAAGAAGTCCGGGGAGGTGACTCACCAGGACGGCAAGTACATGGCCCAGGCGGTGGAAGGCGCCGCGCCCGCGCCAGCGGAAGCCGCTGCCGAGCCTGCCGCCGAACCCGCGGCCGAAGCCGCTGCGGCGCCCAAGGCGCGCCGCCGGCGCAGGACGTCCAGGCGGGCGGCGATCGTTGCCGTCATCGAGGCGGCGGGCAGCGACGGTATAGGCCGTTCCGGCATCATCGAGCAGTTGAACGTGAAGGGTGACAAGTCAGCCGAGCAGTCGGTAAGCAATGCCCTCGCGAACCTGAAGAAGTCCGGGGCGGTCGCCCACGGGGACGGGAAGTACAGCAAGCCGTCCTGACGGGTCTCCGGGCAGGACCGCCGAGGCCGAGGGCTGTCCGAGGGTCGAAAGCTGGAGCGGGAAACGGGGGTTGAACCCGCGACCCCAACCTTGGCAAGGTTGTGCTCTACCGCTGAGCTATTCCCGCTCTGAGGTCAGGATTCTGCCGCAAACCCCCGCCGAACTCAAAGCGCCGTTGCAGGCATGAACGTACCGCGGGCACCGCATCGGTGGCGCGTGTCTCCCCGCCAGGCGGTTCGCATTCAGGCCACGCTGGCCGCCCGCGTCTCCCTGTCCCCGGCGCCTGCCGTGCGCAGCGTGCTTGGCCTCGACTGCGCCTTCGCCGGTGATCTCGCCCTCGCGGTGGGCGTCGTGTGGGACATGGAGACGCAGCGTGTCCTCGAGGTGCGCGGTGCGAAGGCCCCGCTCACGTTCCCCTACGTACCCGGTCTGCTGTCGTTCCGGGAGACTCCGGTCCTGCTGCGCGTGCTGCGCAAGGTGCGGCACGAGGTGGACGCGCTCATGTGCGACGGTCAGGGCATCGCGCATCCACGGCGTTTCGGTCTTGCGTCGCATCTCGGCGTGGTGGCGGACATGCCCAGCGTCGGCGCGGCCAAGTCGCTGCTCGTCGGCGAGCACGACGCCGTCCCGGCGCATCGGGGAGCGGCTGTACCGCTGATGCATCGGAGGGAGCGCGTGGGGACGGTCGTACGCACGCGCAGCAACGTGAAACCCATGTATGCAAGCCCCGGACATCACGTTGACTATTGCCAGGCGGCATACCTAACACTTCACAGTGCCACCAACTATCGAATACCAGAGCCGACTCGGCTCGCGGACCGCTGGGTAGGCATGTTGAAACGAGGCGAAGTGACGCTGCGCGGACTGGATACGCTACGGCACGATCGCGTTTCGCGACGGACACGAAGATGAGCGACCCGCACGGTCCGGTGCTCGGCCGGCAAGTATCGTCACCGAACGGTTATACCCCGGACTTGCTGCAGCCGATCGAGCGGGCGGCACAGCGGCGCGCCGCCGGCCTCGAGGCGTCCCGGTTTCGTGGCGAGGACGTGTGGCGCTGCCATGAAGTGTCCTGGCTGAATGCGCGCGGTCGTCCGGTGTTGTCTCCGTTGGGTATCCGTATTCCTTGTACCTCGCCCGCGACGGTGGAGAGCAAGTCCCTGAAGCTGTACCTGAACGCGTTCGCGCAGGAGTGTGTTGCCGAAGGGGCAGGCGTGCTACGGACGGTCGCGGCCGACCTGGGCGGGGTCTGCGGTGCCCAGGTGACGGTGACGCCGCTGGGTGCCGCGATGTCCGGGTCGTGGTCCCACGCTGCGCGGGGATGCTCCCTGGACGATCTGGACGTTGCGGTCGACGTATATCAAAGGGAGCCTTCCCTTCTGGCCGCGAGCGGAGAGCAGGTCAGCGAGAGACTGTTCACGCACCTGTTCGCGTCCGTCTGCCCGGTCACGGGCCAGCCCGACTGGGGATCGCTGTTCGTCGAGTACGCCGGTCCCCGGCTGGACCGGGAGGGCCTGTTGCGTTACCTGGTCTCTTACCGGCGTCACGGAGCGTTTCACGAGACCATCGTCGAACAGGTCTTTACGGACCTGATGACCCGGTGCGCCTGCGAGCGGCTGACCGTGCACGCGTGCTTCCAGCGCCGAGGCGGCATCGACATCAACCCGTTCCGCTCCACCGACACCGACGCCGCCCCGCTACGGTAGGGGACGGGCTTGCCCCGTCCCGTGATGTGGCTTGCGGCGCGGGAGACCACAAGGGTCTCCCCTACAGGAACCGGTCCAGGCTCCCGAGCACGGCCAGGTAAGCGAGCGCCAGGGCCATGCCGGCGCCGAGGACGTTGAACTTCGTGTCCAGGGCCTTGATCTCGCCCCTGATCTCACTCTTGAGTTCGGCGAACTGCTTGTCGACCTGTGCGAACTGCTTGTCGACTTGTGCGAACTGCTCGTCCACGTGCGCGCGGATGCCAGCGAAACCGAGTTCCTGGTCCTTGCGCACTACGACATGCTCGCTCAGTTGCGTGGCGAGCGTATGGGCGAGGGCTTCTGCCTGCTCCCGCTCCATCCCGGACCGCCGTAGCGTATCCGCCACCTGCAGCGTGTCCATCACCGGCTGTGCCATGGGTTCCGTGTCCTTTGGTCAGAATAGCCTTTTCAGTGACTTGAGGCACGCGCGCGCCCGGATGCGCGGGCGAGCCACAGCGATGGATTTTCGTGACCGGGGACAATGAGTCTGTAGGACCGCTCCGCAATCGTTGCCGGACGATCGCCCGAAACCGTGCAGGAAATCCAAGGCAAGCCGGCACGACCACTCCTGTGGACCGCGATGCCCGCCTCCCGGTACTCTCGCGCGGGTTGCAGTCGGTTGGAGAGACCATGTCCGGTCCGTTGCAGGGCATTCGCGTTCTGGATGTCGGCCTGCTCGTGCAGGCGCCACAGGCGGCCGCGCTTCTCTCCGACATGGGCGCGGACGTCATCAAGGTCGAGTTGCCGGGCTTCGGCGACCAGGCGCGTTTCATCCCCCTGTCGCTGGAGGACTTCCGGAGCGCGTACTTCACGGCCTGCAACCGCGGTAAGCGCAGCCTCACGCTCGACCTGCGCGCGCCGGCCGGGGCGGAGATCTTCTGCCGGCTCGCGGAAACCGCGGACGTCGTGGTCAGCAACTTCAAGCCGGGCACGATGGAGTCTTGGGGGCTTGGCTACGAGGATCTCGCGCAGCACAACCCGGGCATCGTCTGGGCCGGGGGCAGCACGTTCGGACCGGCCGGACCCGACGCCGAGCTCGAAGGGGCCGACCTCGCGGGCCAGGCGGCCGGGGGACTCGTCAGCACGACCGGGCGCGACGGGGACCCGCCGTCGCCGGTCGGCGTGACGATCGCGGACCATATCGGGTCCCTGAACATGGTGGCCGGCGTCCTCGCGGCGCTACATGCGCGGGAGCGGAGCGGCCGCGGCCAGCGGGTGGAGGTGTCCCTGCTGGGCGGCCAGATCTGGGCCCAGGCAGCGGAATACACGCACTTCCTGCTGACGGACGAGGTCCCGGGCCGTTCCAACTACGGACATCCTCTCCTGCGTGCCGCCTCGTACCGCATCTTCGAGACGGCGGACGGCTGGCTCGGCGTCATTGGCGTGCCCGCGGAGGCGATGGACGGCTTCCTCGTCGCCCTCGGCCGACCGGAACTGGTGGCTGACGAGCGTCTGCAGTCGCTCTTCATGGCGCCGGAGGACCTGGCGTGGTTCGCCGGGGTCCTGGAGGACGCCTTCCGTACGCGCGCCACGGCCGAGTGGTGCGAGCTGCTGCGGGAAGTCGGGGTGCGCCATGCGCCGGTCCGCGACTACCGCGAGGTCGTCGCGGACCCGGGGACATGGGAGAACGGCTACTTCGCCACGGTGTTCGACGGGGACGGGAACGAGACGCGCGTCGTGGGGACGCCGATCCGCATGAGCGACACGCCGCTCGAACCGGCCGCGTCGCCGCCGGAACTCGGGGCCGACAGCGACGAGATCCTCCGCGACCTCGGCTACTCGGATGCGGACATCGCCGGCTTCCGCGACGCAGGGGCGGTGTAACGCCCACGGGCAAGGGTCGCCGCTCTCGATTCGAACAGCCGGTCGACCTGCTATAGAATGCGAATGAATCGCATTTGCAAATCACGGAGATCGTCCGCATGGGGAAGAACCTGGTGACCTGGTGGAAGCTGACCGTCGCGATCGTGGCGTTGGCGCATGGCGCGGCGGCCTGGGCGCAGGCGGGCGACCGCGGCGACCTGCTCGATCCGAACCTGGCGGACGCGGACGAACTGGGAGCGTTGCCGCGCGTGGACGAGGCGCTGGCGGCGGCGATCGTCGAGGGGCGCCCGTACCTTTCCGCGCAGCAGCTCGACGCCGTCCTGGCGGCGTCCCTGGACCGCGGTCAGAGGGAGGCCGTGTACGCCGGCATGTTCCGTCAGATCGACCTGAACTCGGCTTCCCGCGAAGAGATCATGGTGATTCCGGGCATGACGCGGCGGATGGCGCACGAGTTCGAGGAGTACCGGCCGTACACCTCCCTGGACCAGTTCCGGCGGGAGATCGGCAAGTATGTCGACGAGGCGGAGGTGGCCCGGCTGGAAAGCCACGTCTTCATCCCGATGCCTCTCAACACGGCGTCGGAGGAGGACTTCAGCACCATCCCGGGCATGACGGGCCGGATGGTCCACGAGTTCGAGGAGTACCGGCCGTACACGTCCATCGAGCAGTTCCGCCGGGAGATCGGCAAGTACGTCGACGAGGCGGAGGTCGCGCGGCTCGAAAGCTACGTCACCCTCGACTGACGGCTCCGTCGGTCCAGGCGCCCCGAGCCGCGACATGGACCTCTCGCGCTGGCTGCTGTGGCTGGTGCTCGCAGCGCCGCTCGCCGTGCAGACCTGGCGCTACGCGGCGGAGACCGTCTACTACGGCGAGTACCTGCACTGGACCGGCGAGCAGTCGGCCCGGCTGCTGATCCTGACGCTGGCGGTGACGCCGCTGCGCCGCTTCTTCCCCGCCGCGAAGTTCACGGCATGGCTCGTGGCGCGCCGCCGCGACCTGGGGCTCGCCACGTTCCTCTACGCCGCGCTGCACGCCCTGGCGTACCTCGTGCGGCAGGCCGACCTGTCCGCCATTCTCGCGGAAGCCGCCGAGATCGGCATGCTGGTCGGCTGGATCGCGCTGCTCGTCTTCGTCGCTCTCGCGGCAACCAGCAACGACGCCGCGGTGCGCCGGCTCGGCGGGCGGTGGAAAGGTCTCCACCGCTGGATCTACGCGGGCGCCTTGCTGACGTTCCTGCACTGGATCGCCACCGCGTTCGACCCGACCGCGGGATACGTGCACCTCGGCGCGGTGGTGGTGGTGCTCGCCCTGCGCGCATGGCCGCTGCGCGCTGCTCCGCGCGCCTGACCGCGGCCTTCCCTCGTTGCCTTCCCTCGTTACCGGGGCTCGAGCACGATCGAGCCGCCGGACGTGCGCAGCCGGAGTTGCGGTCCGCCCCCGCCGATGGCGCCCCGCAGTGCCGAGCTCTCGAACGTGCCTTCCACCGTCACCGGGAGGTCGGCGACGACCCGGCCGCCGGAGGTCTTCGCGTCGATGTCGACGGCGGCACCCTCGGGCAGGAGCACTTCGATGTCGCCACCGGAAGTGCGCAGGCTCGAGTCGCCGTCCGGCGGTTCCGAGAACGTGGCGCGGATGGAGCCTCCGGAGGTGCGGGCCTCGATGGGCCCGGCGGCGCTGACCGCGATCGAGCCGCCGGACGTGCGCGCCGCGACGCGTCCCGCGGCGTCCTCGATGCGGATGGCGCCACCGGACGTTCGGGCGTCGATGTCGCCGCCCGCGGGCCCCAGCGCTATCGCGCCGCCGGAGGTGTTCGCCGTGACGGCCCCGCCGGCGGCCGCGACCCGAATCGACCCGCCAGAAGTCTCCACCTTGAGCGACCCGGTAACTTCCTCGACGGCGATCGACCCGCCGGACGTGCGGGCCGACAGCTCGCCGTCGAGGTCGTCGACCGCGATGTCGCCGCCGGCCGCGCGCAGCGAAAGGTCGTGCCGGTGCGGTACGGTCAGGCGGAACGTGGGACGGTCGCCCCAGTCGAGGAACCAGCGTACGAGTCCCCCGTCCTTGCGCGTGCCGCGGATGGTCAGCGTGCCGTCCTGGTGCTCGTGCGTGAGTTCGAGTGCTTCGGCCTGCTCCACGACCACTTCGACGGTGTCGCTCTCATGCGTCGCCACGTGCACCTCCCCCCACTCGGTGTCGAGCACCAGGCGGTCGCCGGGGGAGACGTCGAACGACCAGCTTTCGGTGTCGGCGTGGGCGGCCGCGCCGAGCAGGGCCGCGGCAAACGCGGCGGGCAGGGGCGGCCGTCCACGTCGGACGGTTGGGTTCGTTGGCATGGGGGGAGTCCTCGTCGGTCTGATCCTGCACAGGCATTGCTAACAAGAACCGTGCCAGCGCGTGAGCCACGGATTCCGGGGGTTTGCGGCGCGGGTCCGCGGACCGGGCGGCGCATCCGACCAGCAGGTGGCGAAATTGACCTCCTGCCGGCTCGGCGGAGGCAAGCGCCCGGCTGATACACTCGGGCGTCCGTGGCCGTTTCCAACCCCGGATGACTTCCCATCTCGACCGCTTCTTCGCCCTGTCGCGGCGCGGCACGGACGTTGCGACCGAGCTGCGGGCCGGCGCGACGACCTTCCTCGCGATGGCCTACATCGCGTTCGTGAACCCGCAGATCCTGGCGGAGGCAGGCATGCCCTTCGAGGCGGTGTTCGCCGCGACCTGCCTCGCGGCGGCCTTCGGCACGCTCGTGATGGGGCTCCACGCGAACCTGCCCGTCGCCCTGGCCCCCGGGATGGGCCTGAACGCCTTCTTCGCCTACGTGGTGGTCCTCGAGCTGGGGCATTCCTGGGAAGTGGCCCTGGGCGCGGTCTTCGTGGCGGGGCTCCTGTTCGTGGTGCTGAGCGTCCTGCCGGTCCGCCGCTGGATCGTCGATGCGGTGCCGCTCGGGCTGAAGATGGGCATCGCAGCGGGTATCGGCCTGTTCCTCGGGTTGATCGCGCTCAGGAACGCCGGCATCGTCCAGGCGAGTCCCACCACGCTGGTCACGGCGGGGGACCTGCTCGCCCCCGCGCCGATCCTGGCATTCTTCGGGTTCTGCCTGACCGTGGCGCTGGCTGCCCGCCGGGTGCCCGGAGCGACGCTCGTCGGCGTCCTCGGCGTCATGGCCGCGGGCATCGCCCTCGGGGTCTCCGAGTGGCACGGGCTCGTGGCGGCGCCCCCGGATCCCGCGCCCACGCTGCTGGCCATGGACATCGCGGGTGCGCTGCAGGTCGCGATGATCGGCGTGATTGTGACTTTCCTCATAGTGGACTTCTTCGACACGACGGGAACCCTGATCGGCGTCGCGCGGCAGGCCAACCTGCTCGACGCGGAGGGTCGGCTGCCGCGGTTCGGGCGCGCGGTGCTCGCTGACTCGTCGGGCACCGTCGCGGGCGCGATGCTCGGCACGTCTCCGGTCACGAGCTACGTCGAGAGCGCCGCCGGCACGAGCGCCGGCGGACGCACCGGCCTGACCGCGTGCGTCGTCGCGGTGCTGTTCGTCGCGTGCCTCTTCTTCGCGCCCCTTGCGCAGTCCATCCCGCCCTACGCTACCGCGCCCGCGATCCTCTACGTCGCCTGCCTGATGACCCGCGGACTCGCCGACGTCGACTGGGGCGACGTGACCGAGTCGTCGGCTGCGGCGGTGACGGCCCTGGCCATCCCGCTCACCTTCTCCATCGCGGACGGCATCGGCATCGGCGTGCTGGCGTACGTGGCGATCAGCGCCATGGCGGGGCGCATCCGCGACTGCTCCCCGGTCCTCGTGGCCGTGGCGCTGCTCTTCGCGCTGAAGTTCGCCCTCCTCTGAGGCCTCCTCTGAGGGCGCTCAGTCGGCGTCCGCCGCGTTGCGCAAGCTTACGCGGAGCACCGCCCACGCGAGGGCCGCGGAGGCCAGCGAACCGATCACGATGCCGAGGCGGTCGCTCGCGAAGTAGTCCCCGCTGCCGTGTTCGAAGGCCAGGCCCGCCACGAACAGGCTCATCGTGAAGCCGATGCCGCACGCGCACCCCACCCCCGCGATCTGCGCCCAGGTGACGCCCGGAGGCAGGGCCGCCAGGCGGAGCGCGACCGCGACGCCGACGAAGGCGACGATGCCCAACGGCTTGCCGAGCAGGAGGCCTCCGACGATGCCGAGGGTGACCGGCTGCAGGAAGTCCTCGGCGCCGAGCCCGGCGAACGACAGCCCGGCGTTCGCGAACGCGAACAGGGGCAGGATCGCGAACGCCACCGGGCCGTGCAGGTCGCGCTCCAGTTCCCGCAGGGGCGAAGCGCCGTCCGGCGCGCGCATCGGGATGCAGAAGGCGATCAGCACCCCGGCGAGCGTGGCGTGCACGCCGGACTTGAGCACGGCGATCCAGAGCACGATGCCGAGGAACACGTAGGCGGTCACCCGCATCACGCCCAGGCGATTGAGGAGGACGGCAGCGCCCAACGCGGCGCCGCCGACGAGCATCGCGATCCCCGACAGGTCGCCCGAGTAGAAGACCGCGATGATGACGATGGCCGCCAGGTCGTCGAAGATCGCCAGCGTCAGCAGGAACACCTTCAGGGCCGTCGGCACCCGTCGCCCGAACGCCATGAGCAGCGCCAGGGCGAACGCCACGTCGGTGGCGACCGGGATGGCCCAGCCGTCGAGCGCCACCGGGTCGCCCCAGTTCACCGCCGCGTAGATCCCGGCGGGCACGACCATGCCGCCGAGCGCCCCGAGACCCGGCAGGGCGATCTGGGCCGGGGACGACAGCTCGCCCTCGAGGATCTCGCGCTTGACCTCCAGGCCGATCAGGAAGAAGAAAACCGCCATGAGGCCGTCGTTCACCCACAGCAGCAGCGGTTTCGCGATCGTCAACGCGCCGACCTGCACGGCCACGGGGGTGTCGAGGAGGGCGGCGTAGAGCGTCGCGGCCGGCGTGTTCGCCGCGATCATGGCGACGACCGCGCCGGCGAGCAGGAGGATGCCCCCGGCGGACTCGAGCCGGATGAAGTCGCGCATGGCGGCGCCGAACGGGGCGGTCCTGGATGTGGGTTCCATCGGAAAGACTCGTGGCGGCGCGGGCGTTCAGTCTACGGTGCCGCGGAAGTGGCGGTCGGCCAGTTCGAACGCGTCCAGGCCCACTTCTCTGCCGATCCGCCGGCCGGGGATGTCGTCCGCCGGAGGATGGATGCCGCCCCAGATCCGCGAGAGGCTGCACTGGTCCGCCGCGTCCCGGTAGCGCGCCCACTCGAGCCGCATGTCGACCGAGGGTCCTTCCTCGAACACGAGGAACGCGTTGCGGGCGATGGGGAAACCGCTCATGCCCCCCGGGAAGTAGGCGTCGCCCGTGAACGCCGTCAGGACTTCGGCCGCCGCGCGCGAGTACGTGGAATGCCCGGACACGTAGCCGGCGAACGGCGGAGTGACGAACGTGGGCCGCTGGTAGGGCCACCAGCGCTCGGCCAGGATCCAGCCGACGCCGGCCGCCTCCGTCTCCGGGTCCTCCACGAAGTCATGGCCGCGCCAGGAGTAGAGCTTGACCTTGCCCACGTGTTCGCCGTCGGCCCCGGCCAGCGGGTCGTCCGCGCCGACCGTCTCGATGAGGCCTTCGATCAGCGGGATGCCGTCGATGTCGTACGAGGGGAGGCCGGAGTCGCTGCCCTGGCCGAGGTCCGCCATCGCGCGGATCGCGGAGATCGGGCGGATGTAGTCGTACCAGCCCTTGATGCCCCATGCCGTCACCGCGGCGTCGTGCATCGCGCCGCCGAGGGCGAAGTAGAGCTTCGCGTCCCATTCGAGCTTGTCGAGCAGGGGCCCGCCCCCGCGGTAGAGGCGGCGCAGCGCGGGATGGTCGGCGACTTCGTTGGCGATCACGAACCAGTGGCCGGGCGGCGTCTCGGAGTCGGGCCCGTCCGCCCAGAACTCCGCCAGGACCCGGGTGTAGTCGCCGCGGGGGACGACCTGGGGCGCGTACGCCGCGCCGGTGGCCGGATTCACGTCGTGTCCCGGGCCGGGGTCACCGCCCTCGAGGAGATCGTAGAAGCTGTCGAAGTCCTCGAAATGCGTCGGGTAGTCGGCGTCCTCGAGGTTCCCGATGCCGGCCGGCGAGATGTCCATCGTGACGCCGTCGTCCGGTGACAGGTGCGACGCCCACGCGGTCACCAGTGCGAAGCCCCACCGGTACTCCCCGGCCAGCGCCCCGTCGAACGTCGGCGGCGGGCCGGGGTCGTGGTACACGCGGTACTCGAAGCCGTCGCGGACGTGCACCGCCAGGTCGGACTCCGAGAGCGCGAACGGCACGACGCTGCCCCATTCGGGGCCGATGAACTCGGGCTCGGAGTCGACCACGTTGCCGGCCTGGTCGATGGCGACCTCGAGGGACAGCGGCTGCCAGCGGTTGCGGTCCACGATGTCGGGATTGCCGGGCCTCGACGGCGCGAGGGGTGGGTTGACCGCCTCGTAGAAGCGGTTCGCGTATGCGTTGGCCTCGTTGGCGCCGTCCGCCATGCCGAACGCGATGTAGCAATCCGCGAGGTGGTTGCCGAGGGCGGCGCCCGAGTGGTCCGCCGTGCCGTAGTCGGTTGCGTCGAACGCCGGGTCGAGCCCGAGCTGACCCATGAGCGCATCCGCGTTGCGGCGGATCAGCGTGTGTCCGGGCGAGTCGGCGAAGCGGTGCCGGATCAGGCGGTAGGCGGCGTGGCTCATGGCCGCGCCCCGATCGGCCGCGACGTCCGTGGATGTCGGCGTCGTTCCGAACGTGCAGCGCGTTCCGGCCCGTTCCCGCCCCAGCAGCCACGGCGACTCGACCTCGCCGAACGCCGTCCAGGCGTCGTACATCGCCGCGGACACGTGAAACAGGTTGCGGGCGTGCACGGTCGGCCGGGCGAAGTCGTTGCGGATGGACTCGAGCAGCACTTCCATCCAGCGGCGGGCGACCGACACGTCCGCGTCCGGCGCGACGCCTGGAACGTAGTGCGCGGTGACCACGGCGTTGCCGTCGGGCATCGTGAACGTGGTCTCGTGCGCCGACGGGTCGGCGAACGTGCCGGCGGTGCTGCTCCAGTGCGAGAAGAAGTAGCCGTGTTCGGCCTGAGCCGCGGCGACCGGAACCTCGTCACCGGCGTCGTAGAAGCCGCTGCCGTCCCCCGAGTCGACGATGAGCCGCAGCGCGCCGGACGTCACGCGCGCGGACACGGTGACCAGCCGGTCGACCGCGATGTCCGACAGGATTGTCTGCGCGCCGGCCGGCCAGTCGACCGTGACGTCGGCGGTGTCCGCGTCGCCGAGCCCGAAATGAAGCTCCAGCGGGTTCTGCGACACGAAGTTGTTGCCGGCCCGCATCTCCTGCACCTGGGTCCGCCCGCCGGCCGCGACCGTCACCCGCGCGCCGATGCCGAAGCCCTCGATGCGGACGCCGAGGTACCGGTTCGCGAGGTCCGAGTCGTTGCGGTAGAAGACGATCGGGTCGTCGCCGTTATTGGTAATCCCGATGTCGATGTCGCCGTCCCGGTCCGCGTCGAAGCAGGCGACGCCGCGCCCCTGGCCGCGGTCCATCAGTCCCGACGCTTCGGCCTCCTCGGTGAACGTGCCGTCGCCGTTCGACCGGAACAGGCGGACCCGGTCACGGACGTAATCGTTGTCCGGAACATCGCTCTCCTCCCGCCAGCCGTTGACGTGAAAGAGGTCCTGGTGGCCGTCGTTGTCGAAGTCGGCGAAGCAGGCGCCCCAGCCCCAGCCGCCGTTGGCGACGCCCGCCGCGTCGGTGACATCGGTAAACACGCCCGTGCCGTCGTTGGCGTACAGCCGGTTGCCGTAGCCGGCCGTGTCGTCGTCGGCGACCTTGTAGATCGAGGTGACGAACCAGTCGAGGTCGCCGTCGTTGTCGTAGTCGGCGACGGCCGCGCCCATGCCCGCCTGGTCCTTGATGACCTCGCGGTCCGTCGCGAGCCGGAACCGCCCGTCGCCCGTGTTGGCGAACACCTGGCTGGTGCGGAAGTCGGACGCCATGAGCAGGTCCAGGTCGCCGTCCGCGTCGATGTCGGCGAAGTTCGGCGTGAACGAGTTGTCCCTCCGGAACGCCGGCGCGCGTATCTGGAGTTCCTGGGGATCGGAGGAATCCACCAGCGTCTCCGCGATGCGCGACTGGACGCTGTAGCTCTCGAAGGTGCCGTCGCCGGCGTTGCGCCAGAGCGTCTCGGTGTCGGCCCGTTCGGGGGTGCCCCAGTGCGCGAGGGCGAGGTCGAGGTCGCCGTCCTCGTCGTAGTCGGCGAACGCCGCGGAGAATGTGTTGGGTGCCGCGATGTCGAGGCCCGAGGCTGCCGTGACGTCGACGAAGGTGCCGTCGCGGTTCTCCATCAGGTAGTACGGGTCCCCCGCGACCGCGCCGACGAACAGGTCGAGGTCGCCGTCCCCGTCGATGTCGGCGAAGGTGGGTCCGCTGCCCTTGTGGACGAGGTCGAGCCCTAAGTCGGCCGCCACGTCGACGAAGGTC
Organism: Pseudomonadales bacterium; assembly: GCA_022827245.1. GTDB lineage: Bacteria > Pseudomonadota > Gammaproteobacteria > Pseudomonadales > Azotimanducaceae > VXNE01. The sequence continues at coordinate 27,347 of JAJDTI010000134.1, forward strand.
CCGTCCCCCTCGTTCCGAAACAGCCGATTGGGTGTCGCGTCGCCGCCGGCGACGTAGAGGTCGACGTCACCGTCCGCGTCGTAGTCCACGGCCGCGAGGCCGCTCGCCATGAACTCGGCGTCGCTGCGGCCGGCGTCGGTGTAACCCCACGGGCGCGCGAGGCCGGCGCTCCCGGCGCGTTCGGTGAAACGGAGTGTTGCCCGGTCGTCGTCGGTGGGAGGCGGGCTGGTCGCGGGTGGCGTGGCCCCCCCGCCGCCGCCACCACCACCGCCACACGCCGCGACGGCGAGCACGGCGGCCAGGCAAGGGGTCCGTGCCAGAAACACGAAGGCCGACCCCGCCGGGGTCGGCCTTCGTCGCATCCGCGAATGGCTCCCTATCTCAGGTTCCAGCGGAACTCGAGCCCGATCGCCTCCGGCGGATCGAGGTACTGGTAGCTGCCGCGCAGGTCGCCGAGCCAGGGGTTCTCGGCGCCGGTGGTGAGGTCGCTGTACCGGTCACGCACGATGCGCTCGTCGCCCAGGTTCTTGGCCCAGAGCACGACCGCCCACTGGTCCGAAGCGTCGCGCAGGGTGACCCGCGCGTTGACGATCGTGTAGTCCGGCAGGGCGATCGTGTTGTCGGTGTTGAACCAGCGCTCGTCGAAGTTCGACACGTCGACGTGGAAGTTCGCGACCAGGGCGCTGGTCAGCGGCCACTCGTAGTCGAGGCTCAGCGTCGCGCTGAAGGGGGACGAGAAGATCAGTTCGTTGCCCTCGTTCTGCGCCGCCTCGGTGAGTTCCGTCTCCACGAACGCCGCGATCAGCGAGGCGCGCAGGCGCTCCGTCAGGGCGATGTTGAGATCGAGGTCCAGCCCCCAGATCTCGGCGGCCCCCTCGTTCGCGTTGAAGCCGACGATGTTCCCGTTGGGCAACGGCCGTTCGGCGCGCTGGATGACGTCCTGCCAGTCGACGAAGTAGACCGCGGCCTGGACGGAGGCCCGCCCGTCCATCACCGTGAACTTGCTGCCGAGTTCGTAGTTGACGACGTTGTCGCCGTCGAAGAACACCACCGTCCGCAGGACTTCGGCCTCGGCGCGCATCTGCGCGATCTCCGCCGCCGGCAGCGAGCCGGTCTGCTCGGCCGCGGCGGCGTCCCGGTCGAGGCGCCTGGCGTCGAGCAGCACACCGCGGTTCTGGCCGCCCGGGCGGTAGCCTTCGGCGTAGCTGAAATAAGCCATCAGGTCGCGGCCGCTCGGCCGCCAGGTAGCCACGAAGCGCGGGCTCGTGACGTCGTTGTCCGTGGTGCCGTTCTGTTCGCCGACGTAGCCGCGGTAGCGCTCGAAGGACTGCGGCGAATCCCAGCTTCCGACGCGCACGCTGTCGCGGTAGATCTGCTCGCCCTTGACGCCGATGAAGAAGTCCTGGGTCAGCGACGCGAAACGCGCCCCGAGGGTCAGTTCGATCTCGTCGGTCAGGTCGTAGCTGACCTCGCCGAAGGCGGAGGTCTCCTCGAAGTTCGTCTGGTGCGAGGTTTCGGGCGAGTTGAAGAAGAAGATGTCGTCGTAGATCGCGCGGTCGGGGTTCATGGAGTACAGGACGCCGCTCCACGACCAGTCCTCCGACTCCTTGCGGTATGCGCCGGCCGTCCAGCGCAGTCGCCCCGGCTGGTTCGAGACCAGCCTGACCTCGTAGGTCTGGCGCTGCACGTCTGTCCAGCCGTCCCACCCGTAGCTGTGCATGTTCATGGCGTCGAGGGGGATGGGGCAGTTCACGTCCGGGTTCTCCACCTCGAGCAGGCAGCGGCCGCTGTTGTTGCCCCCGAACGCGGTGACCCAGTCGATCGCGCGCACCATGGGATCGGCGAGTTCGCGGAACGTGAGGCTGTCCCGGTCCGTGTCGGTCGCGGTAAAGGTGAGGTCCGCAAAGCTGAAACCGACTTCGACGGTTGCGCGCATCACCTCGAAGTCGTCCCAGCCGTCGCCGTTCAGACCGCGGAACTCCCGGGCGTTGGTCACGTACGGGTCGTCGGCGATCAGGTCCCGGTCGCCCCGGTTCCCGGCGATCGTGTAGGCCGTCCCGTCGCCTTCCTGGGAGACCCAGTACCGTGCCAGTTCGGCGGTCCAGCGGTCGGCGAAGTACTTGATGGCCAGCCGGCCGCCGGTGTTGGACGTGGAGTTGACGTCCTCGTTTACCCCGGAGCAGATCGGCCGCGCGATCGGATAGCCGGTGTCGTTGACCTGGGGTACGCATCCCGAGAGCTGGTCGACGTAGCCGGCGCGGTCGGTCTCGAACAGCACGACCCGGGCGGCCAGCCGGTCCTCGAGGATGGGGATGTTCAGCATGCCGTTGTAGTCGTGCGAGCTGTCGTCCGCCCACTTCATCGTGTAGGCGCCGAGGCGGAACCCCGCGTCCCACTCGTTGACTTCCGGCGACTTGTAGATGTAGCGGACCGCGCCGCCCTGGGCGCTCTCGCCGAACAGGGTGCCCTGGGGACCCTTCAGCACCTCGACCCGCTCGATGTCGAACAGGTTGCCCGTGATCTGGCGCGCGGGCCCGAGCGCGGAGGTAAGCGAGGCGCCGTCGAGGTACACGGCGACCATGGCGCCGGCGGTGTCGCGCACGCTGTTGGTCTGCTGCGAGGTGACCCCGCGCACCGTGTAGCGCGTCTGCGCCGCGCCCTCGCCGCCCATGTTGAGACCGGAGACGAGGCGGAACACCTCGCCCATCTCCTGGGCGCCGATCTCCTCGATCACCTCGTCCGTGACGGCGCCGATCCCCATCGGCGTGTCCATCAGGCGCGTCTCGCGGTGCGTCGCGGTGACGACGATCTCCTCGATGACGGCTTCGCCCTGTGCTTCGTCCTCTTGCTGCGCCAGGGCGGGCGGCGCGAACGCCACGAACAGGCAGGTCGCCGCGGCGACCGGTTGTCGAAGATCCATTGCTTACGTCTCCCTTCTGACCTTCCGGGCCGGCAGCGCATTCATTCGGTACGCACCGATGTGGCGAGGGCGCCCGCTCGAACCCGGATCTCTACTTGCCGCGCGGCCGGTACGACCGCGCGCTCTCCAGTGCGCGAGCGTACATGGCGTCGGGAATCGATGGCAAGCGCCGGTGCCGGAGCCGCGCGGCTTCGTTTGCCGGTGGGCGTTCAGGCCCGGTTCATACCGCCGCGCGTACCTTGTCCCCGCTCGGACGACGCCGGACGGCGCGGCGAGCGTTTCGGATCCGGAAACACGGCAAGGGGACAATCATGAACAAGGTCATGCGTGCGTCGGCCCTGGCGGCGCTCGCCGTGGCACTCGGCGGCTGCTTCGCCACCGGCGCGAAGCACCGACCGATCGTCGACGGCAGCGACCCCCGGCGGTACGAAGTGGACCTCGCGGCGTGTCAGGACGTCGCGAAACAGCGCAGCTATGTCAACGCCGACGTGCAAATGCACGCCGCGATCGGCGGGGCCGTTGGCGCGGTGGCCAATGGCGTCGAAGGCGCCGTGGCCGGTGCGGCCGTCGGCGGTGGCGTCGCCGCGGTCGACACGGTCCGCGAACGGAAGGCCATCGTCATCAACTGCATGGAGGGTCGCGGGCACAGGGTGGTCGAGTCCCGGTATTCGAGGTAGGGACGTCCCCCTACGGGCCGGCCGGCCGCCGCATCGCCCGGAACGGCGAGGGCTCCCATTCGCGGAGCGCGACGAGCAGGCAGGTGCCCCGCGCGGCGCTGTCGGCGCGGACTTCGTCGCCCCGGGTCAGCTCGTCGAAGGCGTCGGTCAGTTCGGCGATGCGCCCGCGGAGGGTGGAGGCCGAGTCCGCGGACAGCATGCCCCAGGCGACGCGGTGCACGTCCCGTTCCGGCTGGAAGGCGCCAGCCAGGAACTCGCTTTGCAGGCGGTCGACGAAGAAGCGGTGGATGGGCCCGTCCGGGAGCCAGGCGAAGTTCCGGTCGATGCGCAGGCGAATCCGGTTGCCGGGCAGCAGCTCCATCAGCCCCATGCGGTCGAGCCGGGCAAGCAGGGCGACGAGGCGGGATTCCGTGAAGCGATAGCGGTCGAGAATCCGCTCGAACGACCACCGGTTCAGGGCGCACACCGCGACGAGGAGCAGCGCGGGATCGGTCACCAGTTCCCGCTCCTGGTCCACCGTGAGCGCGGGCACGCGGAAGCGTTGGGCGTCGGCCTGCCGCGCGAGCTCGAGGAGGTCGAGCCCCGCCAGGTCGCACACGGCCTCGAGGCGGGCGAGGGAGAAGCCCCCGGTGGAGAACAGCCGTTTCACGCTGCTCTCGGAGAGTTCGAGGCGGCGCGCCACCTCCGCGTAGGAGACGCCGTGGGCCTTGAGCTCGCGTTTCAGGGTATCGACGATGCGTTGTGACTGGACCATGAGGTATCTCTATACGGTACTAAGGTGTCCTGATAGCAGTACTTTTTCGGTGAAGGTTGCAAATTATAGTCCTTTCCGGGAAGGTTGATCGTGTTGGCGGTTTCCGGAGGGGCTTGGCATGGACTTGCGCACGTGGGTGGCCTGGTCCGCGGCATGGACACTGGCTTGGGGTGCCTGGACCGCTGCCGCGTCCGCGGCGGAGTTGTTCGAGATACACGAGATCGACACGGGTGCGGCGCGTTACCAGACGGTCCTGCCCGGTTCGTTCACGGCGCCTGGCCGCGCCGAACTGGCCGTGATCGAAGGAGCGGCCGGCGGCGACACCCGATTGACGATCCGCCGCCTCGAGGCCGGCGCGTGGCCGGTCGTGCTCGAAGCGGCGCTGGACGAGGGCGTGCTGTTCGTCGACGTCGCGGACGTGGCCGGGAGGGACCACCCGGTGCTGTACCGGCGCGGCCGCGTGCACCTGTTCGACGCGGCCACGGGGCTCGAGTGCTGCGCCACGACGGTGGGGACGGACTATCGGGCCGCGGAGGAGGCCGGCGCCGTGCCGCGGCTGGACGTGACGCGCGACCTCGACGGCGACGGCCGCGACGACCTGGTCGTCCCGGACACCCACGGCTTCTGGATCGCGTTGCAGACGCCGGACGGCGTCTTCTCCAGCGCCGTGCTGCTGGGCCCGCCCGAACCCCACCTGGATGGGCACGCGTACGGCGACCCGCGCTCGTACGGCGAGTCCGGCATCACGGCGGAACACGTCCCGTGGTACCTCGGCCGGGTGCACGGCCTGGACTACGACCGCGACGGCCGCCGCGACCTCGTGTTCTGGGACGGCGAGCGTTTCGAAGTGCATCGCCAGGAAGCCGCGGGCGGCTTCCGCGCGGCTCCGGAGACGTTCGACATCGACGTGGCCTTCGACTTCGACGGCGCATACGCCCTCGGCTTCCAGTTCGGCGACGTCGGGGTACCGTCGCTGCTCCTCGGCCTCGGCGGACGCTTCGAGTACACCGTGCTGCACGGCTTCCGGGACCTCAACGGCGACGGCGTGGCGGATCTCGTCACGCTGTCCGTCGCCGGCCGGCGCGTCTTCAGCGCGGGGGGCAGGTTCGATGTCCATTTCGGGCGACCGATACCGGAAGGCACGGCGTTCGATCGGACCCCAGGTACCACGCTGTCGACGCCCGGGCCGGCCGGGGGCATGGCGTCGGGATACGCGACGCAGCGCTACCTCGACCTTGACGGCGACGGCCGCACGGATTTCGGCATGGCCTCGGTGGACACCGGGCTCGGAGGCATGGTGCGCGCGATGGCCGGCAAGTCCGTCACGATCGACCTGGCCCTGTACCGCCAGCAGGAGGGTGCGTTCGGCCCTCGCCCCGACGTTGCCCGCCGCGTGCGTACCGCCTTTGCTCCCTTCGACCGCCGGGGGGTGCTCTTTCCCACCGTGCTGATCGGTGACGTGAACGGCGACGGCCGGGCGGACCTCCTGGCGGCGGAGCGCTGGGACCGGCTGTCCGTCTTCCTCGGCGTCGCCGCAACCGAGCTTCTGGCGGCGGACCCGGTGCACGTGGCCGTGCGGATGCCCGCCGACGAGCGTTTCGCGATGCTGGCCGATCTCGACCGGGACGGCCGGCAGGACGTCGTCATCCAGTACCCGGCCGGGGCGGTCGCGCATCGCGTGGTCGTGCTGATGGCGCGCGGCGGCTCGTGATGGCCGGCGCGACCCCGGATGCGGCGGCTCGCGTCCGCCTGCAACGGCTGGCCAAGGGCGCGCTGTTCGTCGGCA
>JAJDTI010000116.1 GCA_022827245.1 Pseudomonadales bacterium
CACCTCCGCCCCGAATTCCTGCACCGTCGTGAGACTGGCGTTCAGCGTGTTCTCGTATTCGCCGTAGTAGCGCGCCCGCAGGAGCACGTCGAGCCGCCCCCGCGTGTGGCTCGCCGTCAGCACGCCCTGTACCGCCGGAACGCCCTCCTCGATGTCGTGCTCCGCCTCGTCGTCCACGTACCGCCCGCGGGCCAGGAACTCCGTCCGGTTCAGGTTGAACGCCGCCTGCAGCGTGGTGACGCCGAGTGGTGAGCGCACGCGCCAGGTGGCGACGAGGTCGAGGCCGCTGGTCTCGGTGTCCACGTCGTTGGTGAAGAAGCGGACCTGCGCGATGTCGTTCGCCCCGGGCACGCCGAGCGCCGCGAGCTGCGCCGCCTGAAGCGCGCCCACGGCGAACTGCGAGGACAGCACGATGCGGTCGTCGAGCCGGATGCGGTAGTAGTCGAGCGTGAGGTCGAGATCGTCGAAGAGCGTTGCCGCGAGGCCCAGGGTCCAGGAGCGGGAACGCTCCGCATCCAGCGCAATGCCGCCGAACAGCCCGGCGGCTGGGTGCACGCTGGGGAAGATTCCCTCCGCCTGCGGGTGTCCCTCGGCGTTGATCCGCGTCGAGACGTTGGTGGTCGAGATCTGGCCAGGGGTCGGCGCGCGGAAGCCGGTTCCCACAGAGGCACGGACATTGACCGCGTCCGTCATTCGAAACCGCGTCGCGACCTTTCCGATCGTCACCTCGCCGAAATCCGAGAAGTCCTCGTAGCGCGCCGCCAGGTTGGCCAGCCAGCGGTCGGTCAGGTCCGCCTCGAGGTCCACGTAGGCGGCATGGCTGCGGCGGTCGACGTCCGAGGCGAACGTGGGCGGATACCCCGGGAACCCGTTCGAGCCCACCGGTACCGCGTTGTTGACGGGGTCGCCCGCGGGGCAGAGCGCACCCACCGCCTCGAAGCCCGGGATGCGGCACTCGACGGTGACCAGGTCGTCCGCGGGGTCGGCATCCACCTCCGCCTGCGTGATCTCGAGGTTGAACGGGTCGGGACGCGCGAACGGACCCACGCGGTACGACAGCGGATCGCCGCGCTCGATGCGGTAGCCCTCCTCCCGGTACTCGAAGCCGAAGGCGAAGTTGAGCGGGTCGGCCAGGCCGGTGTCGAGGGCGACCGTGAAGTCCGCGTTGACGGCGATCTCGTCGTTGACGAGGTTGCCCGGACGGAAACGCGTCGGCGTCTCCGGGCCGAGCGACGGGTTCATCGTGTTCGCGATGCTGTAGCGGATTTCGTCCATGCCATAGCCGACGGAGAGATCGAACGTGATGCCCGGGCCGCGTTCCCCGCGCACTCCGATCACGGCCGCGTAGTCCGTGACGTCGCCCGAGAACTGCGGAGTGAACCCCGACGGGTAGAGCGCCGCCCGCGGATCGTGGACGGTGCCGTCCGGGAGGCGCACCGGCAGGAGCTGGGCAACGCCCGGACGGCGGTAGAAGAAGCCCCCCGCCTGGTCCTTCGTGGCGTGACTGCCGAAACCGTACAACTCCACTTCCGGACCGAGCGGCAACGCGGCGTTGACGAAGAGAAGGGCCTGTTCCCGCTCGGGCTGACCCCAGATCTGCGCCGGCCGGCGAAAGCTGCGCCCGCCTCCAACGCGGTGGAAGTTGTCCGCGAAACGGGTGTCCAGGTCGTCCGGAACGCCGTCGCTGCCCCGCGCCGCCTGCAGGATCTCGCCGCTCGACGAATAGCGGTAGGTCAGGGCGTCCGGTCCGTGGTAGGTGACGCCGTCGACGGTCAGGCTGCTGCGCGTCGCCTCGAGCGGCGACAGGCCGGAGCTGCCGATACCGAGGTCGTAGGGCTCCGATCGGCTCGTGGGGTCCGCCCGCGAGAGTTGCGCGCTGACGTTCACGAACCCGCCGTCACCGAGCGGAAACCCGGCGTTGCCTTCGAGCGTGGCCTCCTCGCCGTCGCCCTCGCCGTAGCCTCCCACGCGCGCTCTCAGGGCGTAGTCCGAAGCGTCCGTCCTGAGCTTGAAGTTGAGCACGCCCGCGATGGCGTCCGAGCCGTATTGCGCCGCGGCCCCGTCCCGCAGGACCTCCACGGCATCGATGGCGATGGACGGTATCGTGCCGATGTCCACGCCGTGCGCCCCGAAGCCCCCGAGCTGCATCAGCGCGGCCCGGTGGCGGCGCTTGCCGTCCACCAGCACCAGCATGTGGTGGGAGTCGAGGCCACGCAGGTGGACCGGCCGTATGAACGAGGCGCCGTCGGAGATGGGCTGGCGGCGCGTATTGAAGGACGGCACGATCGCGTTCAGCACCTCGACCAGGTCGGAGGAGTTGACGCTTTCGACCTGTTCGGCGTTGAAGACGTCCACCGGCACCGCGGTATCGGCCGCCGCCCGCTCGCGGACGCGCGTGCCGATCGTGACGACTTCTTCGATGCGGTAGCCGTCGGAGAGTTCTTCGTCCTGCGCGGGCTCCGCGGCTTCGGACCCGCCCGAGGCAGCAATCCAGCAGCCTGCGAACGAGACCAACGACACGCCGCGCCACGACGAGCCCGACACCCGGGGAAACAACACTCCCCACCTGGACGAGTAGACGCGAGGTCGCTCCATCGCTCCTCCTTGCTCCAATGCACTCCGGTGCCGACCCGCGGACCGGGACGACATCCCCGACCCATCGGGCGCGAATCCCAGGGCCTTCACCGGCCGCGCATTGTAGGTGTTCCGCGCGGTACTTCCGGCCCGGCTCCAGCGAGACGGTTCGTCAGACCGCGGTGTCGAGCCAGTAGGCGCCCTCTGGCCGCCGGCGGACGCGCCCCGCGCTCGGCGTCGCGAAGTGCGTGCCGATGACCAGGATGTCCTCGTCGACGTACCTCTCGAGCAGCGTCTCGCGCGTGCGCCGGCCCTGTTCCTGGTCGTAGTCCGCGGAGCTGCACCAGTCGAGGCGCGTCATCTGCACCGGGTGGTGGATGCAGTCGCCCGTGATGAGCGCCTCTTCGCCCCGGGAAGCGATGTGGACGCTGACGTGGCCGGGGGTATGCCCGGGGGTCGGTTCGAGCCACGCCTCGGCGCACAACCGGTGATCCATCTCGACGAAGTCCGCGAGGCCGGCCTCGACGATCGGCCGCACGGAGTCCGAGAGGACCGGTCCGTAGCCGTCCTCGTCCTCGTTGGCGTCCCAGTACGCCCACTCCTTCTCGCCGATGAGGTAGCGGGCGTTGGGAAACGTCGGCACCCACGCGCCGTCCACCAGCATGGTGTTCCAGCCGACATGGTCCACGTGCAGGTGCGTGCAGAGCACGGTGTCGATGGACTCCCGCGGATAGCCCGCCTCGACCAGGTCGTCGAGGAACGCGGTCTGCAGCATGTTCCAGCCCGGGATCGCCCGTTCCTTGTCGTTGCCGACGCAGGTGTCGACCAGGATGCGGCGCTGCCCGGTGTCCACGACGAGCGCGTGGATGCTCATGATGAGGTTGCCCCGCTCGTCCATGAAGTGCGGCCGCATCCACGGGTACTCGAGGCACGCGTCCCGCGTCGCGTCGGGAAGGATGAACCGCGTCCCGCCGGCGATCTCCATCTCGACGATTCGGGAGACCGCCACGCCGCCGATGTCCCACCGTTTCACGAACCCGCTCACACTCGACATCGCGGTCCCCGCGTCCTTCCCTGCATGATATGTTCCCGGCCCGAAACAGGTTCGCACAGGAAACCCCCCGATGGGAATTCGCGACTTTGCGTCCACGCTCCTGCAGGTCCCCGGCCTGCTGAAGCTCAAGAAAGGCATGCAGCCGCGCCCGAAGTCCGACAAGGACTGCATCGCCCGCCTCGTCGAGGACAAGGCGGAGCGATTCGAGGACCGCACGGCGGTGATCTTCGAAGGGAACAGCGTCACCTGGGGAGAACTCAACGCCGCCGCGAACCGCTACGCGAGGACCCTCGAATCCCTCGGCGTGGAGCGCGGCGACACCGTCAGCGTCCTGATGGAGAACCGCATCGAGTTCCTGACGACCGTGGTGGCCCTCTCCAAGCTCGGCGCCGTCGCCGGCCTCATCAACACCAACCTGCGCGAACAGCCCCTGATTCACTGCGTGACCGTCACCGAGTCGAAGAAGTGCGTGTTCGGAGGCGAACTCACCGAGGCCGTCCAGAGCGTCAAGTCGGAGCTGCACCTCGCCGAGGGGAGCGACTACCTGTTCGTGCCGGACACCGACGGCACTCCGGCGCCGAACTGGGCGCAGGACCTCGACGCGGCCAGTGCGGAACGCGAGTCCGCGAACCTCCCGCAGACCGGGGAAGTCACGCTTGGCGAGACGGCCTGCTACATCTTCACGTCAGGCACGACGGGCCTGCCCAAGGCGGCGGTGCTCTCGAACCGCCGCTTCATGGCGAGCGCCGGACTCGCCGCCACGGCAGGCCTCAAGTGCACGCCGGACGACCGCCTCTACATCTGTCTGCCCCTCTACCATGGCACGGGCCTCCTCATTGGCGTCGGCGCCGCGTTTTCGTCCGGCGCCGCGATGGTCGTTCGCCGCAGATTTTCGGCGAGCAACTTCCTGCGCGAGGTGCGCGAGCAGGGAGCGACCTGCCTGATCTACATCGGAGAGCTGTGCCGCTACCTCTGCAACACGCCGCGCGCGGACGACGACCACAGGAACCCCCTGACCCGGATGATGGGCAACGGGCTGCGCCCCGACGTCTGGATGGAGTTCAAGGAGCGCTTCGGCATCAAGCGGATCTCCGAGTTCTACGGCGCGAGCGAAGGCAACGTCGCGTTCGCCAACCTGCTGAACAAGGACTGCACCGTCGGGATGACGTCCTCGAAGGTCGCCCTGGTGCGCTACGACGTCGACGCCGACGAGATCGTCCGGGACGACGCCGGCCGCTGCATCGAGGTCCCCGAGGGAGAAGCGGGCCTGCTGCTGGGCCACATCAATCCCGAAGCCGAGTTCGAGGGCTACACCAACGCCGAGGCGACGGAGAAGAAGATCGTCCGCGACGTCTTGGAGGAGGGCGACGCCTGGTTCAACTCCGGCGACCTGCTGCGCACGATCGACGCCGGTTTCACCATGGGCTACCCCCACTACCAGTTCGTCGACCGGGTCGGCGACACGTTCCGGTGGAAGTCCGAGAACGTTTCGACCAACGAGGTGGGCGAGATCGTCAACGGCTTCGAGCAGGTCGAGTTCTGCAACGTGTACGGGGTGGAAGTTCCCAAGGCGGACGGACGCGCCGGCATGGCGGCCCTGCGCCTCAGGGAGGGCGTCGACGAACTCGACCTGCAGGCGTTCACCGAATACGTCTCCCGCGAACTGCCCTCCTACGCGCGGCCCGTGTTCCTCCGCGTCCAGGGCGAGATCGAGGTCACGGGCACGATGAAAATGGTCAAGGGCGACCTCAAGCGGGAAGGCTACGACCTCGAGGCGGTGGACGACCCGCTCTACGTCCTGGCGCCGGGCGCCGACAGCTACCGGCCCCTGGACGCCAACCTCTACGCCGCGATCGCATCCGGAGAGGCCAGGCTTTGACCGCCCGGCGCCCGAGGGCGCTGCTCCTCGATCTCGGCGGCGTGGTGCTCCGGCTGCGGCCCCGCGCCTGTTTCGAGTACTGGGCCGACCGGGCCGGGGTCGACATCCGCGACATCGGCCCGCGCTGGGGAATCGACGACGCGTACCGGGCGCACGAAGTCGGAGCCCTCGACTTCACGGCCTACACGGAGCGTCTCGGCGAGAAGCTCGGGATCGAGCTGGCCGAGCGGGACTGGCGGACCGGCTGGAACGCGCTCTTCTCGGGCACGTTCGCGGACATCGTCGACGCCCTGCCCCGTGCGGCCGCGCGGATCCCGACCTACTGCTTCACCAACACCAACGCCGAGCACCAGCAGACGTGGCAGACACGCTACGGCCATGCGCTCACCTCCTTCCGCAAGATTTACGTCTCTTCCGAAATCGGGAGGCGCAAGCCGGACGTCGCGTCCTTCGTCTGGGTAGCTGCGGACATGGGCGTCACGCCCGCGGATATCCTGTTCCTCGACGACAGCCGCGAGAACGTCGAGGGCGCGGCTTCCGCCGGGATGCAGACGGTGCACGTGACGGGCCCGGAGGTGACGCTCGACGTCCTCAACAGGGTCGCCGCCTGACGTTCTTCGAGCACCGCAACCAGGAGTGTCCATGACCCAGGGAACCCCGTCCGATCCGGGCCTCTTCGCCACGATGTACAGCGCTCGGGCGCTACGCCGGTTCAAACCGGACCCGATTCCCGAGGAAGTGCTGTTCCAGGTCATGGACGCCGCCATCCGGGCGCCCTCGGGCCAGAACGCGCAGGACTGGCGCTTCGTCCTCGTGCGGGATCCCGGGCACAAGGCCAGGATGCAGGAGTGGGCGCAGATTCCCTGGCAACGCTACCAGGCCCGCTACGCCGAGCGGCCCGAGGAGATCGACGCCCTGCCGCGTTCGCAGCGGCTCTCCCTCCGCAGCGTCGAATACCTGGTCCACCACCTTTCCGACGCGCCGGCGATCGTGCTCGTCCTCGGCCTGAAGGGCCGCCACAGCACCGCTGGCGGCAGTGCGTTCCCCGCCGTGCAGAACCTCCTGCTGGCGGCGCGGGGTCTCGGCCTCTCCGGGTCCATCTTCAACCTGCCGCTATCCCGGGAGGACGAACTCCGGGAGATGCTCGGCGTTCCGGAGAACAACCAGATCTACTGCGCGCTTCCGATCGGCTACCCGAGGGACCGCCACGGGCCGCTGGGCCGCAAGCCCGTGAAACAGGTGGTCTACGACGGCGGGTTTGGGAAGAAGTGGGCGTTCGCCGAGGCGCAGCCGGATGCCGGCTGGCAGGACAGGTGGCTGTAGGAGACGGGCTCGTCCCAGGGCTCGTCCCAGGGCTCGTCCCAGGGCTCGTCCCGTCCCGGATCGAATTCATGCTCGAACCCCGGCGCGGGCGGGCACAAGCCCCGCCCCAACCAGACCCTGCGGCGATAAGGGGCACGCTTTCCATCATTGACCGCAATGCAATCTTTGATTAACTTCTCTCAAGCCGTGAGTTTTGGGAGATCCACCGATGGCCAGCATCACCATCCGCAACCTGGACGAGGGCGTGAAGCGCTCCCTGCGCGTGCGCGCCGCGGAGAACGGCCGCTCGATGGAGGAAGAGGCTCGAGCGATCCTGCGCCGGGGGGTCAGCGACCCCGCACCACCGCAAGATCTCGGCCGTGCCATCCACGCACGCTTCGCCGCGCTGGGCGGTGTCGAACTCGAGGTTCCCGAACGTGGGCCGGCGCGCACGCCACCGGACTTCCGGTAAGTCCGGGCCGTGATACTCATCGACACGAACGTCGTCTCCGAACTGATGCGCCCGACCCCTGAACGGGCGGTCATGGCTTGGTTCTCGTCGCAGGATTCCGACGCGCTCTACCTGACGGCGGTCACCGAGGCGGAACTCCGCCTGGGCGTGGCGATCCTGCCCCAAGGCCGGCGTCGGGAGCGCCTCTCCGCGGAAGTGGATGCCATGGTCGCACAGGACTTCGCGAGCCGGGTCCTGCCCTTCGACAGCGCCGCCGCCCGTGCCTATGCGGACATCGCAGCCTCGCGCCGCGCGCGGGGCAGGCCAATGCCCGAAGCCGACTGCCAGATCGCCGCCATCGCTCGCGCGCGGGCCGCCGCGGTGGCGACGCGCAACGCACCGGACTTCGCGGACTGCGGCATCCCGGTCATCGATCCGTGGTCTGCCGACACCCTTTCCGGCTGACGCCCGGTCCCACCGCCTGCGCGCTAACATGCTCCCCGCCACGGGCGGGCTCGAGGACGCCGGCATGGCTCGACTGAAGCACCCGATCACGGGCGCCGTCTACCGCGCGCTGGGCGACGGCACCGTCGAGGTGGACAGCAACGGCAGGAAAGGCGTGTTCGGCCCCGACGGTGCGCATTTGTCGGGAGAACTGCGGATGGCGGACCCGCACATGCTGCTGTGGGTCGGCGGTCCTCAATTGCCCCGGGAGAACGACCGGCGCCGCCACCGCGGCTGAAGGGCCGGGTCGGCAGCGAGCGGCAAGGGGGGAGGTACATGTCCACGCGCCAGGCGGCAAGCACGCGGTCCGGTGGCGTCAGTTACCAGGACCTGATCCGCGGCGACGCGGTGCCACCGCCCCCCAGTCTGACGCTCGAGAACCCGTACCGGTCCCCGCTCGTCTCGGTGCCGGTGCACCGCTACACCAGCCAAGCGTTCCACGACCTGGAGATGGAGAAGCTCTGGCCGCGGGTCTGGCAAATGGCCTGCCGGGAAGAGGAGATCCCGCAGGTGGGCGACCACCGGATCTACGACATAGGCCGGTACTCGATCATCGTGGTCCGCACCGCCCACGGCATCCGCGCGCATCACAACGTCTGCCGGCACCGGGGGCGGCGCCTCTGCGACCGCGCCGGCCACGCCGCGAGCTTCATCTGCCCGTTCCACGGCTTCCGCTGGAACCTGGACGGCACCCTGCGCGGCGTGACTTCGGCATGGGACTTCCCCCACATCGACCGCGAGACCTTCACCCTGACGCCGGTACGGTGCGACACCTGGGGCGGCTGGGTGTTCGTCAACATGGACGCGGACGCGGAGCCGCTGGCCGACTTCCTCGGCGACCTGCCGGAACACTTCGCCGTCTGGCGGCCCGAGGAGCGCTACATCCAGGCGCACGTCGCCAAGGTGATGCGCTGCAACTGGAAGGTGTGCCAGGAAGCCTTCATGGAGGCCTTCCACGTCATCCGGACGCACCCGCAGATCCTGACCGGCATCGGCGACGAGAACTCGCAGTACGACGCCTGGGGCAACTTCTCCCGCGCCATCACCGCGAACGGCACGCCGAGTCCGCACCTGCCGGGCCAGCCGAGCGAACAGGAGATCTTCGAGTCCGTCATCATGCGCGACCTCGACGATCCGCCGGCGCCCGAGGTGCCGCCGGGCACGACCGCCAGGGCCATGATGGCGGCCCATGCCCGCGCCGGCCTGCAACGGGTGGTGGGCGACGACACGGTCATCTCCGATGCCTGCGTCTCGGACAGCATCTACTACACGCTGTTCCCGAACTTCCATCCGTGGGGCGGCTACAACCGCATCGTCTACCGCTTCCGCCCCCACGAGAACCGCTGCGACCGATCGTTGATGGAGTGCTACTTCCTGAGCCCTTTCGCGGACGAGCGCCCGGACCCGGCGCCGATGCACCTGCTCGATGCGGACGAGCCGTGGACCAACGCGCCCGAACTCGGGATGCTGGCGCGGGTCTTCACCCAGGACACCTTCAACCTCCCCCAGGTCCAGAAGGGGCTCGAGGCGGCGCAGTACGACGAGGTGGTCCTCGCCAACTACCAGGAGACCAAGATCCGGCACTTCCACACGCTGCTGGGCGCCTGGCTGGAGTGAGCCGCATGGACGAAGCCGGAAACCCGACCCCGCGGACGGCCGTATCGCTGTCCGATCCCGCGACGCTGGTGGACCCGTATCCCGCGTACAGGACGCTGCGCGACACGGCGCCGGTGCACTTCGAACCGAGCTTCGGAGCCTGGATCGTCACCCGCTACGACCTCGTCCGCGAAGCGCTGCGCGACACCGCGACGTACTCGAGCGAGTTCGGGGACTTCCTGGCCCAGGCGCAGAAGATCGCCTTCCGGAGCGCGCCGGCCGAAGTCCAGCAGAGGCTGGTGGCACTGAACGGGCGCATGATCCCATTGCCGCCGACCATGCTCACCCTGGACGAACCCCGCCACACGCAGTTCCGGTCGCTGGTCTCGCAACTCTTCACCGGCTCGCAGGTCAGGCGGGGCGCGTCCACGGTCCGCCGGGTGATCGACGCCGGCATCGCGCGGCTCGCGGCTGCGTCACGAGCCGACGGGCACGCCACGGCCGACTTCGTGGCCGCGTTCGCACTGCCCGTGCCACTGGAGATCATCGCCGACCGGCTCGGCATACCCGCGGACGACCGCGAGTTCTTCAACGAGGCGGCGGCGGCAGCCGCGGATGCCCTGCGACTGACGCCCCTGGCGCCGGAACAGATGGTCCATCGGGCCCAGCTCGCCGTCGACCTGCAGCAGCTCCTGGTCTCCCTGGTCGACGCGCGCCGCGAGACGCCCGCCGACGACATGATCGGCATCCTCGCCAACGCCACGCTGGAAGAGGAAGACCGCCGCCTCACCCACGGCGAGATCCTGAGCATCCTGAACCAGTTCCTGGTCGCCGGTCACGAGACGACCACGAGCGCCTTCGCGTGGGGCATGCTGATCCTGTGCAGGAACCCGGAGCTGCAGGGCGAGATACGCGGCGACGCCGCGCGCATCCGCACGTTCGTCGAGGAGGCGCTCCGATTGGAGGCGCCGGTGCAGGGCCTGCCTCGCCTAGTGACGCGGCAGACGCAACTCGGCGACACAACCCTCGAAACCGGCAGCCTCGTGATGCTTCGCTTCGGCGCAGCCAACCGCGACGAGCGTGAGTTCGAGAACCCCGACGCCGTGGATGTCCGCCGCGCAAAGGCGGGCCGGCAACTGGCGTTCGGCTCCGGCATTCACCACTGCATCGGCGCGCCGCTGGCGCGGCAGGAGCTGAACCTCGGCTTTGCGGCCCTGCTCGGCGCCTTCGACGGGTTCCGCCTCGACGACGGGCCCGAACCCGAGGCCGAGCCGAGCTTCATCCTCCGCAACCTGCCGCGGCTGGCGGTCCGATACCGGCCGCGTGCCGGCGCCGCGGACCGTCTCGCCTAGGGAACAGCCATGCGACTCGCCATCGAGATCGGCGGCGTGCGGCCCGACCGTCTTGGCCAGACGGTCGCGTGGGTGCGGCACGCGGAGCGTCTCGGGGTTTCGATGGCGTTCTCGGGCGAGGCCTGGGGCAGCGACGCCGTGACGCCGCTCGCCTACCTGGCCGACAAGACGCAGCGGATCCGGCTCGCCACCGGCATCATGCAGACCCCCGCGCGGACGCCCGCGATGGCGGCCATGACGGCGCTCACCCTGCACGACCTCACGGGCGGCCGGTTCGCGCTGGGGCTCGGCGCCAGCGGACCGCAGGTAGTGGAAGGCCTGCACGGCGTCGCCTTCCGCACTCCCCTGACCCGCCTGAGGGAAACGGTAGAGATCTGCCGGATGATCTTCGCCGGGGAGCGGGTGGGATACGACGGCAAGGTCTTCCGACTGCCCCTGCCGGACGGCGAAGGCAAGGCGCTGCGCGTCGCGCACGAGCCGGTGGACATCCCGATTTACCTGGCGACCCTCGGACCCAACGCGCTGCGCTACACGGGAAGCGCCGCGAACGGCTGGCTGGGGACGTCGTTCTCGCCCGACCATGCCGGCGCCCACCTGGACTTCGTGCGCGAGGGCGCCCTGGCAGCCGGGCGCGGGCTGGGCGACCTCGACCTCTGCGTCTCGGTCCGGGTCGAGATCGGCGAAGACGTCGAAGATATGATCCACCGGCGCAAGCCCGGCGTCGCGTTCAACCTCGGCGGCATGGGCTCGGCCTCGACCAACTTCTACAACGACGCATTCCGGCGCGCGGGGTACGAGGAAGACGCGAGAGCCGTGCAGTCCCTGTGGCTCGCCGGCCGGCGCGAAGCGGCCGCCGAGCGCGTTCCCGACGCCCTGGTGACGGAGTTCCAGGCGCTCGGAACACGGGAGATGGTCGCGGACCGGCTGCGCAGGTATCGTGCCGCGGGGGTGACGACGCTGAAGCTCGGCCTCGACAGCGCGCCGCTCGGGCCGGCCCGTTTCGAAATCCTGGAGAACATTGTCGACCTGGTGGAGGAAATCCGGTGAAGCTCTACATGGTGCCCCTGGCGCCGAACCCGACCAAAGTCATGCTCTACATCGCCGAGCGCGCCGAACTCGGCACCGAGATGGGCATCGAGCAGATCGTGGTCAACACCCTCAAGGGCCGCCAGCGCGAGCCCGAACACCTGGCGAGGAACCCGTTCGGCACGCTCCCCGTACTGGAACTCGACGACGGCTCCTACCTCGTGGAGTCGCTCGCCGTCATCCAGTACCTGGAGGACCGCTTCCCGCAAGGTGCGTTGCTCGAGGGCAGTGTCGAAGCCCGCGCGAAGGCAAGGGACGTGGAACGCATCGTGGACCTGCGCATCGCCGGGCCCATGGGCACGTACGTCCACGCGAAGAACTCGCCCATCGGACGCCCGCCGGACCCGGAGAAGGCGGCGCAGATGGAGGCCAGCCTGCAGGTTCCGCTCGACTATCTGGAGGGCCTGCTCGCCGACGGCCGGCCGCTGCTGCTCGGCGAGGGGGTATCGATCGCCGACTGCACGCTGCAGGCGTCGCTGCAGTTCCTGCGCTGGGCGGAAGCGGACCTGTTCGGTGAGCGTCCCCTGCTGCGCGCCTGGGACGAGAGGTACCGGGCGCGGCCGGCGGCGCAGAACGTGCTGCGCTGGTAACGGGCAGGCCGGCTTCCCGGGCCGCCTCGGTCAGGCCCGCACCCGGCGCAGCGCCGGCATGACCTCCTCCGCGAGCCCCGTCCAGGGGCCGACGAAGTAGAGGTGGTTGAGGCCAAGTTCGACCAGCGGGGCAAGACGCCGGATCACCTTGTCCCCGTTTCCGACCGCCGCGAACCATTCGATGAAATCCGCATCGAGCAGTTCGGTGTGCGGGGCGTCCGCCTGCGAGTGGTGGTTCGTGTCGTAGTCCGTCACCAGCTTCTCGGTGACGTTGCGGAGGATCTCGGGCTGGTTGTCGAAGTCCGCGCCGACGGAGGCGCTGAAGTGCGCGAAGGTCGCCGTGAAGCCGCGGGCGGTCCGGCGCGCCGCGTCCTCGTCGTCGTCCACCGAGACGTTGACGTAGGCGCCCACGGGTATGGCGTCGGGATCGCGTCCCGCCCCGCGCGCGGCGGCGCGCACCTGGCCGAGGCCCCACTCGATCCGCCCGGGATCGGCGCCGACGGCCATCGTCACCCGGTCCGCCAGTTCGGCCGCCAGGGCGAGCGATTTCGGCCCGGAGCCCACCATGTCCACGGGGACCTTCGCCGCGTCGATCTGGTCCAGCCAGCGCAGGCGGCTCGCGAAGCCGTCCTGGTCGACCGTCTCCCCGCGCAGATACCCCTGCAACTGCCGCACGTAGTCGCCGTACTCGCGCATGCGGGCCGGCGTCCTGCCGATGTGCAGGACCGCGCTGTCGCCGCGGCCGATCCCGAGGATCGCGCGGTTGCCGCATTCGGCCTGGATGCTGACGATGCTCGCGGCGGTGACGGACGGATGGCGCGTGAGCGGGTTGGTGACGCCCGTGGCGAGCTTGATCCGGCTCGTGGCCTGCCCGCAGAGCATGAGCTGCGTGTAGACGTCGCCGCGCAGGCACTGGCTGTCGGTCACGTGGACGATGTCGAAGCCGGCGCGTTCGGCCGCGACGGCCACGGGTACCGCCCCGCCCGGGGTGGCGAAGGCCATGGTCGCGAACTCGATCGGCATCGGTGCTCCCTCCGCGTTCAGTCCCGCGCCTGCGCCAATCCGGCCTCGAGCCGGGCGCCACGCAGGATGTTGGGCAACGCGTAGTTGCCCTCGTGGCAGGCGAACTCGTAGAGGGGGCCCGCCGTCACGCCCCGGGAGGCCTGGTCCGTCGTCATGGGCGCCGATGCGGTCCAGGGCCGCGTGAACATCTCGGGGTCCTCGACGGTGAACTCGTAGTCGATCGTCTCCGCGTCCACGCGCCGCAGCCGTTCCACCACGGTCAGCGACGGCCGGGCCGCGCGCCAGGGCCACGCCCAGTAGTAGTGCGACTTGTCCGCGAACCCCTTCGAGACGATGACCAGCGTATCGCCTTCCCAGTGCCCCCGCGCGTCGCCGAGCCACTGGCCGACCTCCTCCGGAAGGAAGGGCCGCCCGTCCAGGGGCACGATGCGGTACTCGTGGTACATCTCGTGGACGATCGCCAGGTGGCCCTCGGTCTGGACGATCTGGTAGTTCATGTTGTAAGGCTGCAGCGGCGCCATCGTGACGCCGTCGGACAGGCAGCGCTCGCCCGTGTCGAGATCCGCGTAGGAATAGTAGGGGCCGACCCCGTAGCGCGCGCTCTCGGCGTTGGAAGCGGCGAGGGCCTCGGGCCGCCACGGGATGCGGCCGTCGGGCGGGTCGACGACGAGGGACGGCCGGCCATCGGGCAGCGCCTTCATCCCGGGGTCGAGCCACACGCGGTTGTAACCCCCGACCTGGCCCGGGGGCGGCGGTTGCTCGAGGGCCTCCCACATCTGCTCCGCTGCCGCTTCCATCTCGGCACGCTGGGCTTCGGTGAGCCGCGCGTCCCTGACGGTCTCAGGACGTTCGAGCGGGGTCAGCGTGGCCGTCGTCCACACGCCTTCAAGGCTGGGCTTGCCCCAGGCGGTCATGGGCACGTCGCTGGCCGCGGCCGACGTGAGCCAAACCGCGCAGACAGCCAGGCCAAGGCGCGCGCGTTCACGCATCGGGTTTCTCCCGCGTGAGTTCTCCGTACATCCGTTCCTCCACGAATTCGACGCACTTGAAGTCCAGGAGTTGCGCCCCGGGGTCCATCTGCCGATACAGCAGCACGCCGAGCGTCCACGGCCGTTCGTAGACCTCCGGGTCCGTCAGGGTCGCCTCGTAGCGCAGGTGGTTCGGGCCCTGCAGCGTGTAACGCTCCTCGACGTGCAACGCCGCGCCGTGGAAGTTGCCCGCCTCGTCCAGCCAGGTGTCCGCGTGCTGCGCCGTGACGTCCACGACCAGGGTCTCGCCCTCCCAATGCCCGCGGGAGTGCCCCATCCAGGAGTCCACCGGCGCCTCGAAGTCCGGCCGCGCCAGGTACACGGTGCGGCTCGCTTGGGCGAACTCGTAGGCGAGGAGGACGTGCGTGGGGGTCTGCACGATCTGCAGCGGGTACGGCAGGTAGTTGGCGCGCGGGACGCCGGGCAGGAAGCAGTTGCGTAACGGATCGCGTTCGCCGCGGTTGCGGAAGTTCTCCTGCTGCCTGAGCCGCGCCCAGGGCAGATACGGAATGCGCCCGCCCTCGACGACGCCGAGCCCGCCCCGCGCTGCCGCGAGGGCGTCCGGCGCCGGACCCGGACCCGCGTGTGCCGCGTGCGGCTCGAGGTTCCAGTGGGCGCTGCCAAGGGCCTGCCAGATGCCGTTGAGATCGGCAGCCGCCTCCGCATGGACCGGGGCCGCCGACAGACCGGCACACAGGGCGAACGCCCACACGCAACTCTCCCGAAGGCGTCGGAGCTTCACGGCGGTGTCGAGATCAGGAGCCGCTCCGCGGCGCCCCGGCCAACGACTCCGGAACTTCGTTGGCGGCGATCGCATCGGCCATCCGGGCGTAGCGGCGCTTGGTGTGCTGCTGGTTGGCGAACCGCTCTGCGCGGACGAGGCTCGCCCGTGCCTCCATGCGTTCGCCGAGCTGCCACTGGGCCAGGCTCTTCAGGTAGTGGAACCGATGGTCGTCCCGCTTGAGCGCCAGTGCGAGGTCAAGGGAGATGAGCGTGCCGGCAAAGTCCTCGTCCTGGTAGGCGACCTGGGCCAGCGCGTAGTGGTAGTAGGGGTTGCGCCGCCGGTAGTGCTCGACGCGGCGCGTGAACGCGTCGGAGAGTTCCATGTCGCCGAGGCCTGCGTAAGCGGCGGCGAGACCCGCCATGGCCGGACGGCTGCGCCCGTCGAGCCGGAGCGCGCGGTAATGCGCCGCGAGCGCATGCTCGTAGGCGCCGTGCTTCGAGTAGAAGGCGCCGAGGTTCACCCACAGGTCTGGATTGCGGGAGTAGGTTTCCAGCGCCTTTGCGAGATACGCGAACGCCTTGCGGTTGTCCCCGGCCCGCCAGTGGTTCACGGAGAGATTGTTGTAGAAGAGCCCGGCCGCGTAGGTGTCGCTGACCAACTGACTCCGATAGTTCTCGGTGTCGACGCGGTTGAAGTCGACGGTCAGGTCCCCGCGCCCCGCCCCGCGGATATCGGCGTTCGGCACGAGCACGTTGATATGGGTGTTGCGGAACAGCAGGCCGAGGTCCGAGTCGAAGCTCGGCGGCACGTCGACCACCTGGTAGCGGGCCTCGAGACGGGCCATGCGCGCGAGGGCGACGAAGAGATTGGTGAAGGACAGGCAGTTGCCGGCCTTGGTGTCGAAGGTGTCCGCGGCCGTCTGCGTAAGATGCCGCTCGTAACCCCGCTCGAAGTAGCCGTTCTCGACGAGCTTGCGGAGCAGCCGGGCGGCCCGGGTCACCGATGTGCCGCCGGTCCGGATGCGCGGATCCACGAAGGTGCGCATGGCGTCGGTGGACTCGAGGATCGTGGCTTCCGGAACCTCGGTGCTAGACACCGTCTCCCCGAACACGACGACGCCCGAGAGCAGGCGCTCGTCGCTGATCTCCTCTCGGCCCGGGTCGTCCGGGAGTGTCTGGCAGGCGGTCATCGCCAGCGCCGCGAGCACGCCGGCCAGGCACCGGAGCGGGAGCACGGGCGTGTGGCTGCGACGCGAGATCTCCCCTGCCGCCCCGACGCCGGCGGAAAGCTGATCTACAATCATGCGGCGCACAATCCACATCGCGGTGCCATGCTAAACCCGCCGTCCTGCCCAGACAACGAACCGCCCGCCCGGGCGGTCCGCCGGGTCGGGCCCTCGATGCCCGCGCTCACCCTGTGGCTCGCCTGTGCGGCGCCCCAAGCCTCGGCGACCTACGCCTTCGAGTCGGGAGAACTGCTCGGCACTCCGAGCGCCTTGCCCGCGTGGTCGGAGATGCTCGAGCGGCACGCAACGCAGACCGCCAGCGTCGAGGCCTGCATCGACGACCGGGACGCCTGCCCCAGGCGGGCACGGGCGCTCCACGTCATCGTCGAGAAGGGCGCCGACCTGCCGCGAGACAAGCAGATCCAGCTCGTCAACCGATACGTCAACCGCAAGACCCACCGCTACGACCGCCGCAGGACGACGCACACCGAGGGGGGCGGGAAGGTCGTACGGATCTCCCACTGGAAGACGCTCTGGGAGTTCATGGAGCGCGGCGGCGACTGCGAGGACTACTCCACCACCAAGTACTTCCTTCTGCGGCGCCTCGGCTTCGCGCCGGAAGACCTGCGCGTGGTCGTGGTGTACGACCGCCGCTACCGCGAGCACCACGGCATCGTCGCGGTGCGCTACGACGCCGACAACACCTGGCTGCTCGACACCGACAACCACATCTACCGGCGCAACAAGCCGGTGGAGTACCGCTACGTCTACGCGGTCAACGAACTCGGCATCTGGGACCACGACGTGCGGGTGCGGTAACGCCCCAGGGCCGGCCCGTCGCCTGGGGACGCTCCCTCACGGTTCCCCGCGGATGTAATGCTCCAGGTGGTCGATGGTCTCCGCCTGCTCCGCGATGATCTCGCTGAAGAGGTCCCGGAGCGACAGCATCCCCGTCACGACGCCCGCGTCCTCCACCACGAGGTGGCGGATGTGGTGCGTCTGCATCTTCTCGATGCAGGCTTCGACGCGGTCGCGTGACGACACCGTGATCACTTCCCGGGTCATGATCTCGGAGACTCTCGTGCGCTTCGACGACTTGTCCTTCAGGATCACCTTGCGGGCGTAGTCGCGCTCCGAGACGATGCCCACCAGCTTCCCGTCCTGCAGGACCGGCAACGCTCCCACGTGCCGGTCCGCCATCATCTCGATAGCTTCGTAGACGCTGGCGATCGGCACGATCGAGTAGATGTTGCCGCCCTGCTTGTGGCGCAACACGTCGCTTACCGTCTTCATTGCGCCCCTCCCGTTCGATGGTGCGTTAGCGCGTTGGCTTCGATTGTGCGCGCATTTCCCGGCCATCGGCAAGCGGCGCGATACCGGCGTTACGCGGCCTGTGCGCGCCGGGCCTCGAGCTG
The DNA here is from genome assembly GCA_022827245.1 of Pseudomonadales bacterium. Lineage (GTDB taxonomy): Bacteria > Pseudomonadota > Gammaproteobacteria > Pseudomonadales > Azotimanducaceae > VXNE01. Next base: position 17,804 of record JAJDTI010000116.1, read on the forward strand.
CCTGCGGATGTCCGCGTGGTAGCGCCGGTCGATGCGGTAGCCGGCGTAGAGGCACGCGGCAATGAGTCCCCACACCATCGCGAACGGCCCGTCGACGATCCCGAGGCGGAACAGCACGTCCGGAGCGACCTCGCCCGGCTTCGCGTGCGACTCGAGGAGGATGTAGTAGTCGAGGGCCACCCCGGCGACCACGTGGCCGATCCCGTTGGTGGTCTTCGCGAAGAACGTGCGCGCGGAGTAGAAGATGCCCTCCTGGCGGCGCCCGGTCCGCAACTCGTGCTCGTCCGAGATGTCCGCGAGCGCCGACATCACGCTGATGTTCAGGATCGAACCGCACGCCGCGGAGAAGCAGCCGATGCCGACGATGAACGCCACGAGTTCCCAGGTCGTGTTCGCCGGCGCGAGATCGAACAGGCGCAGCGTCACCGCGAGCGACCAGAAGACGCTGAGGCCGGCCGCGGTGGCGACGATCGTCCAGCGCTTGTCGAAGCGGCGGTGCGCGGCCGACGTCAGCGCGAAACCCAGGTGAAACCCGATCACGTTGTTGGCGATCAGCCAGCCGATCTGCCGCGGCGTCAGCTCCCAGTAGAAGGTCGCCATGTAGATGGCCAGCGTCTCGTGGGTGCCGATCATCACGGACAGGAAGAAGAGTCCGAGCAGCAGGAACAGGTAGTGCCGGTTCCTGACCGCATCCCACATGTCGAGGAGGAGGCGCCCGGCCGAGAACCCGACGCCGTCGGCGGGAGGCGGCTTGAGCGTCGGGATCCGGTCCCGCGTGAACCAGGCGCAGCCAAGTATCGTCACCACGACCAGGACGCAGCAGAACCAGACGATCGGCTCGTACGCGGGCTGGTGGAGCTGGCCGCCCTGCGCGCCGAAGAACTGGTCGAAGACCACGAACCACACGAAGCAGTGCATCAGGAAGCCGCCGTAGAAGGTGAAGAGGTTGTTGTAGCTCATCACCTTCGAGCGCTGGATGTAGTCGTCAGAGAGTTCCGCCCCCATGGCAAGGTGCGGCACCGCGAACAGCGTCGTGAACGTCCGCATCAGCACCGTGAACGCCATGAACCAGACGAAGAGGCTCGCCTGGGAGTCGAGGAACGCTTCCGGCGGATGGAAGATCAGGTAGATGGTGGCCGCGAGGGGTATCGGGGCCGCGAACATGAACGGGTGGCGCCGACCGAAACGCGAGCGGAAGCGATCCGAGATCGAACCCATGAGCGGGTCGGTGAACGCGTCCGAAAAAATTCCCACGGTGACGGCGATGCCGGCCAGCGTCCCGGACAGTCCGAGGATCTGCTGGTAGTAGAAAAAGGTCAGCGCGTTGAAGATCCAGTTGGTCGCGGCTTCGCCGCTCGCGCCGAACCCGAACCAGAGCTTGGTGCGATACGGGACGACGTCGTTCAGTGCATTCGCCACCGCGGCTCCATGCCTGCGCCAAAGCCGCGCATGCTATCCCAGGCCCATCCCGGCCGCCTTCCGGGCCGGCCCCTGCGTGGGGTTACACTGCCACCCTGGAGGATCCCTGGTGAACACGGAACGATTTGTCGAGCGTGCCGAAGCGCTCGCACCGCTCATCGCTGCGCACGCCGACGAGGCAGAAAAGGAACGGCGTCTGCCGGCCCCGGTCGCGGAGGCATTCGCCCGCGAGGGGCTGTACCGGGTGGGCGGGCCGCGCGAGTTCCACGGCGCAGAAGCCGACCCCATGACGCAGATCCGCGTCATCGAGGCCGTGTCCCGCGCCGACGGCAGTGCCGGCTGGAACCTCATGATCGGCATCGAGACCTTCGGCATCATCTCCGCCGGCTTCCACAAGTGCCCGAGCCTGATCGCCGACCCAATGACGGTGATGGCGAGTTCCACCGCCGCGGTCGGCCGCGCGGAACGCATCCCCGAGGGGTGGCTGGTGAACGGCCAGTGGCAGTTCGCGAGCGGCGTGCACAACGCGCAGATATTCGGCGCGACCGTGCGCCTGTTCGAGAACGGCGAGCAGGTCGACGAGCTCAACCGCTACGCCGTCGTGCCGAGCGAACAGATCGAGATCGTGGACACCTGGCACGTCGCCGGCCTGCGCGGCTCGGGCTCCCACGATGTCCGCCTGGCGGACATCGTCGTGCCCGACGAGCACATCATCTCCGCGATGGGCGGCACGCGCTCCGAGTCCCCGCTGCTGCGCATCCCGCTCGGTACGCGCCTCGCCTACAACAAGGTCGCCGTCGCCCTCGGCATCGCGCGGGCGGGGATCGACGTCTTCGTCGAGGTCGCCACCGAGAAGCACCCCCGCTTCTCCGACCGCAAGATCCGCGAACGCCCGTTCGTGCAGCGCGCCGTCGCGAACGCCGAAGCGAGCCTGCGCGGCGTGCGGGCCTCCGTGTTCGACATCGTCGAGACCGTCTGGGACCGGGTCGTGGCCGGCGAGGAAGTGCCGACGCGCGACCGGGCGTTGCTGCAGATCGTCTGCTCGGATGCGGTCCGCACGGCCGCCGACGCCGTGGACACCGTGGTCGAGGCCGCGGGCACCACGGCGAACAGGCTCGGACATCCGCTGGAACGCATCGCCCGGGACGTGCGCGTCGTGCGCCAGCACTTCACCGTGGCGCCCCATCACATCGAAGACGCGGGGCGCGTACTGCTCGGGCTCGAACCGGAAGGCCTGATGCTGCGCATACGATGACGGGCGTCATCACGGGTTGGGCCCTGGGCCCGGGCGCCTCCCACCGCCAGCCCGGCAACCGAAAGCGCGTCCGCCACACCGCCTCGGCGGCCGCCCTCGCGTCCATCCTGTGCGCGGTCCCCGGCGCCGCGGCGGAGGCCTGGCTGGCGGGCGACCACCACGTCCACAGCCACTTCAGTCCCGACGCTTCGCACCCGATCGCCGAGAACGCACGGATGGCGCGGCAATTCGGCCTCGCATGGATGGTCACGACGGACCACGGCGGGCCGAACCACAGCCGCATCAACCTAGAGCAGGCCTACCCGGAGGTGCTGCGGTCCCGGGCGGCGCTGCCCGACCTCGTTCAGTTCGTCGGCCTGGAGCTCAACACGCCCGGCGGGGACCACAGCAGCCTCATCGTGCCCCACACATCCGACGAGGCAGAGGTCCTGTTCGCCCTCGAATCCGGTTACGACGCCTACGACGCCGCTCCGCCCGATCCGGCCCGCAACACCGAACCGAAGATGATCGAAGCGCTACGGGCCATGCGGACATTGCCCGTACCCCCGGTTGTGATCGCCAATCACCCCTCGCGGACCGCACGCGCCCCCGGCCAGTACGGAGCGTATTCCCCGGCGGAACTGCGCCTCTGGAACGACACCGCTCCGGAAGTCGCCGTCGGCATGGTCGGGGCGCCCGGGCACCAGGCGGCCGCACTGGCGCAGAAACTCTCGCACGAGATCGTGAGCGCCATCGAGCGTTACTTCGGGAAGAGCCCCACGGCGGAGTCCGGGCGGGCGCTGTTGCCACGCGGCCTGTACCAGGGATCCGTCACGCTCGGGGGATTCGACGCCATGACCGCCCGGCTCGGCGGTTACTGGGATTCGCTGCTCGGGGAGGGCAGGCGCTGGTGGATCACGGCCAACTCGGACTTTCACGTGCACTTCACCGAGGAGGACGGCTTCGACTTCTGGCCGGGTGAGTACTCGAAGACATACGTGTTCGCCGAACGCCGCGCCGACGCGCTGCTCGCCGGGATTCGGGCCGGACGCATGTTCGTGACGACGGGCGACCTGATCAGCGAACTCGAGCTCACCCTGTCGGGCGAAGGGCGCACTGCACGGATGGGCGATACGCTGCGGGTCGCGCCAGGCACACGGGTCCATGTCGACATCCGCCTGCGCGACCCGGCGACGCACAACGGCAACGGCCAGAACCCGGAAGTGGCCCGCGTGGACGTGATCGTGGGCAACATCGCCGGGCCCGTCGCCGACCGGGCGACCGACCGCAATGAAACGACCCGCGTCGTCCTGCGCCTGCGGGAGGGCGACTGGCGGCGCGAGGGCGAGTACCTCGCGATGTCGCTGCCCCTGGTTGCGGACCGCGACCAGTACGTGCGCGTGCGCGGCACCAACACCGCCGAACTCGAACCCGAGCCGGACGCGCCCGGCGAGGACCCCTGGACGGATCTCTGGTTCTATTCCAACCCGGTGTTCATCGCCGTCGAGTGACCGCCGGCCGCGGACCCCGAGGCCCGCTCGCCCTTCTCCGGCGTCGCGCCCGCGGAGAACCACCGCTTCGCTCGCGACGTTCCTCGACGCAGTGCCGGTAGCGTGCCGGGGTCCCCAACAGTTATGTCACTTTGGTAACGCCGGCAAGGGTTTCGCCGTCAGAGGGGTTCAGGGGACGACAGACTCCTCGCCCAGGTGCTCGACCAGCCACGCCCGCAGGGGAACGTCCTCGTCGCTCGGCGACGTGTAGCCGAAGCCGCCGGTGGGGCTCGCGCCGAGCAGTTGACGCCGGATCGGGTCCGCTTCCGCGAGGTACCGGTCCACGGTCATGTCGTCCCGCGGCCGCAGCCAGCGGTAGCTGTAACCGAAGAAGACGGCCTTGCGGGTGACGTTCGACCGGTTGCGGCCCGCCGCGTGCCAGAGGCGCCGGTCGAAGAACACCGCGTCCCCCGCCCGTGCGCGAATCGGCGTGGCCTCCGGGTGTTCCGCGCCCTCCTCCGGGAACTCCAGCGCGTTGCGCAGGTGGCTGCCCGGCACGACGTGGAAGTTGCCGCGGTCGGGCTCGGACGTGTCCGTCAGGAGGAAACCGACCTTCAGGGAGACCCGCGGGCGCGGATCGGTCTCGAGGTCCAGGTTCAGCCGCCCGCTGTCCTGGTGCCAGTGGAGCCGGGGGGACTTCGGCTCGTGGTCCGGCGGCAGCGGCGGCGTGACGATCAGGTGGCTGTGATAGAGCTGGATGTGCCAGCCCAGGATGTCGATCACCCGGGCGATGGTCTTCGGCCATTCCAGGAGTTCGAGGAAGGCGTCGTCGTAGCCGATGCAGTCGAGGTGGTTGAGGGGCTGGCTCGGCTCGAGCCCCCGCAGGGGCCGGTACTCCGCTTCGAGGCGGTCCACCGCGTCCACCAGCCGCGTCAGCAGTGCCGGCGGCAGCGCGTTCGGAACGACGAAACACCCGCGCTCGTCGAACTGCCGCCGCTCGTCTTCCGTCAGGCGGTGGTCCAGGCACGCCTTGTCCATCGCCGAAGTGTAACCGCCCGGAAGCCGCGTGCTAGGCTCGCCGCGACATCTCGGGACAAGGCATCGCGATGAAGTTCGGGCTCTTCGTCTACTGCACGGTCGGCCGCCGCAGCGAGCTCGAAGCCGGCATGGCGGGACGCAACCCGGTCCTGTACCGCCGCATGATCGACGAACTCGGCGACTACGCCCGCTTCGCCGAGGAGCGCGGTTACTTCGGCTTCGGCCATCCCGAGCACCATCTTCAGATCGAGGGGTTCGAGGCCTCGAACGACCCGGCGCTGATGGCGATGTGGCTCGGCCGGCATACCGAGAAGATGCGCATCGTCACCTGCGGCTTCGTCTCCACCGTGAACAACCCCCTCGCCACCGCCGAGAAGATCGCGACCATGGACCACATGCTCGACGGCCGGTTCGGCGTCGGGCTCGTGCGCGGCTACCAGGCGCGCTGGGTCGAGAACTTCAAGGTGCGTCCCGAGCTGAAGGCCGTCGGGCCGTGGACGAAGAACACGGCGGACGACGAGCTGAACCGGGAGTACTTCACCGAGTTCGTCGAGGTGGTGGTAAAGGCGCTGCAGAACGAGACGTTCTGCCACCGCGGCAAGTTCTGGAACTTCCCGCCGGTCGACTTCGTCAACCCTCACGAACATCCCGTGTACGTGAACTACGGCCAGGGCGTGGACGCCGACATGCGCGTACGCGAGATCGGCATCGCGCCGCGCCCGAAGCAGGACGAGATCCCGCTTTACGGCGGGTTCTCGGCCAGCCTGCGCACGGCCAAGTTCTGGGCCCGCTACAAGGGCCGTCCCATCGTCCTGTCGGATAACACGGAGTTCCTGCAACTGCTGTGGCAGGAATGGCGCAAGGAAGCCGAGGCTCACGGCCACGACGTCCCGCCCGGCCGGGAAGCATGCTGGGGCGGCGTGATGATCTGTGCGGAGACGGACGCGAAGGCCGAAGCCCTGCTCGAGGACATGCGCTGGTTCTGGAACCAGTGGGCGATTCCGTTCGGTCAGGGCATGCCGCAACTGCTTGTTGGCTCACCGGACACCCTGAACCGCCAGATCGAGCGGGTTTCGCAGGCGGTGCCCATCGAGGAAGCCTTCCTGCTCATCCCGGCGGGCATCCACGGCCCCGACCAGATCCACGACTCCCTGGACCTGTTCGCCCGGAAGGTGATGCCGAACTGGAGGTGAGGGGCGCGCCCCGCCCCTACCGCGTTTCCACGATCGCCGCGTTGGTCAGCACCTTGAGTTCCGCCCTGAGCGGCCACGGCGAGCCCATGAGCTGAATCATCGACACGACCACGATCTCCTCCACCGGATCGATCCAGAAGATCGTGCCGGCCGCGCCGCCCCAACTGTACTCGCCCGGAGAGCCGATAACGCCGGTCAGGGCCGGGTCGCGGACGAGCCCGAAGCCGAGACCGAAGCCGCCGCCGCGGTTCAGGAGATTCGTCGTCGGGCGCTCGCCCTCGCCGCCC
>JAJDTI010000005.1 GCA_022827245.1 Pseudomonadales bacterium
TGTGAGCGCGATGCACGCCACGACCGAGATCGACCTGCAGGCGATCAACGGGGACGCCGACGGAGCCGCCGTCGGCATCGAGTTCGGGCCGGAACTGATGCGCTTCGCCGAGAGCGTGGCGTCCCGCGACGAGGCCCTGGAACGTCGCCGGCGGGAACTGCTCGAGGCGGCGGGCCCGGCGGTGCTGGTGGACGCGGCGGGAGTAGCCGCGAACTTCCAGCGCATGACGCGCATCGCGGACGCCATGGGGATTCCCGTGGACGACATGTCCCGCGGGATGATCGAGCCGGTGCAGCAGGAACTGGGCATCGAGCGGTTTCCGAGTGCGAGGAATTCCGTCGCCGTCTGACCGGTCCGCGCCGACGCTGGGCCGTGACGCGACGCTAGCAACTCGAGGACCTGGACTACCACTGGGACTATCTGCGCGGGTTTCACCGAGCGAGGCGATGTCATAAGCTGACGTAGGGACCCCAACCCTACGGTTTGCTTGATATGCCCACCGATCCTCGAAAATCGGTTCGCGGGCGTCCGCCGTTGCGGTTCGTATTGCCGGCGTTGCTGGTACTGGTCGGTCTGGGCGGACTGCTGCTGTATCTGGAGCGGGATGGCGCCGGCGACCGGCACGACGCCGACCTCTGTCCGCTGGATACGGCGAGTCTGGCCGGCACCGCCACGCTGCTGCTCGATTTCCGAAAACCGCTGGATGCCTTCGGACTGTCGCTGCCGGGCACCGCGCTGCGGGACCTGAGCCTCGAACTCGACGGCGCGACGGAACTGCGTGCGTTCGCCCTCACGGGGGACGTGGACGCGCCGCGGCAGTTCCTGGGGAGACTGTGCAAGCCCTACGACAACGCCGATCTGTCGGTGGGCACGGCCAAGGACCAACGCGGGGCGGTGCGCGACTGCGACGATCTCCCGGCGCAGGTGCCGACGCGCGTGCGCGAACTCGCCGACGGTTTCTGCGAACGGCGCGCGGCGCTCCAGGATCGCATCTACGCGATGGCTCGCCGGCCCATCGAAGGCGCGGTCGTCAACGCGCATCTGCTGGCGGCGCTGGACGACACGCTGCTGGAGTTCGCGGATCGCCCACGGCCGCACACGCTCTACGTGTTCTCGGACATGATGCAGCACTCGGACTGGTACTCCCACCTGGACCTCGACTGGACCGAGTGGGGGTTCGGGGAGTTCGTCGCCAGGCGGGAGGAGACCTACCCCAACCTGGAGTACGGCCCCGCCATGGACGGTCAGCGCGTGCAGATCTACTACGTGCCGCGCCGCGGCCGGACGGCGCAACCGCGGACGGCAGGTGCGCACAAGCAGTTCTGGCGCGAGTACTTCGCTGGCGCGCAGGTCGCCTTCCGGGATCAGCCCCCGATGTCGTCGTACGAGGCGTTGTCCCTGATGGGCATCCCGACGGAAGCCGAGGTCGCGGCGCAGGAGCGCGACGAAGCGGAACGGCTGCTCGCCCTGGTCCAGGAAGAGCAGGCCATGCTCGCTGAAGCCCGGGAAGAGGCTCGGGAGGCGCAGGAACAGGCACGGCTCGAGATGGAGGAGGAGCTGCGCCGCCGGCAGGAGGAGCTGGAGGCGGAAGTCGAACGATTGCGCGCGGAGGCCGAGGCCCGCGCGGCGCTGGAGGCCGCGGCCGACGAGGATGCGTCGGACGGGCAACCGGACGGCGACGTTGAGGTCGCGACCGCGGCGGAGGCGGTCCAGGATGAGGCGGCGGTCGCGGACAGCGGCGTCGACGACCCGGCGCCGCCCGAACCCGTCCCGTGCGATGCCGACCTGTTGCCCGGCATCCTGCCGACGGCCGCTTACCCCCGTGGCGGCCGGTTCAACCTGGGCGACGCCGTGATGCGCGTGCGGTTTACGGTGGACGAGGACGGGTCGACCCCCGACGACGAGGTGTTGGTGGACCCCGAGGGCTCCAGCGCAAGCCGCTCCCGGAACTTCGGAACGTTCGCGGAAACCGCCATACAGACCGTCAGGCGCTGGGAGTTCCAGTTCGACGACCCGGACGACGAGAACTGCGTCAAGCGCCAGGAACTCTCGATCGCCTTCGAGTTCCAATACGACTGAGTTCCGGAGCGACGGGGCGACGCTCCGTGGTTACCTGACGGCCACCGTCGGGCTGGGCGCGAAGCCGATGCGGTGCGCGACCGCTTCGATGTGCTCGCCCGCGTCGAGGGAAAAGGGCTCCGAGTACACCTGCCAGGCCGATTCGGACCCTGCCCGTCGGTAGCCGATGGAGGCGCCGTCGGTCGCGGAAGCCAGGGTGACCAGGCCGTCCCGGCGCGTCGCAATGGGCGGCTCCGTTACGGGTTGTACCCACCCGGGCCAGAATGACTCGAGGATCTCCGCTTCGCCGAGGAAGCCCTGATCGCGGGTCTCGCGCATCCACTCGTCCAGGGCCGCGCGCAGTTCCGCGAGCTTCTCCGCATGCCCCGGCTGCGCGGCGAGGTTCGCGGTCTCGTGGGGATCGCGCCAGGTGTCGAACAGCTCTTCCTCGGGTTTCGACCGCCGGAACCACTGCGACTGGACGTCGTCCAGCCCGCCCGCGTCGCGCAGCCGAAGCAGTTCGCGCATGGAACCCATCTGCTCGCGGTAGACCACGGGAAGGTAGTAGGGCCGCTCGGGGCGGAAGTTGCGCAGGTACTTGAAGCGTCCGTCCCGCACGGCGCGGATCCTGTCGTACTGGGCGTCCAGGCGGTCCGCCGCCGCATACACATAGTCGCGCGGGGCGCCTTCGTACGTCCCCAGGAACGCCGTGCCTTCGAGGTATGCCGGCGGTTCGATGCCGGCGAGCGAGAACGTCGTCGGGGCGAAGTCGACGAAGCTGACCAGCCGGTCCGTGGCCGTTCCGGCGCCGCGTCCGTCGGGGAAGCGCACGATCAGCGGCACGCGGATGCCCGAGTCGTACAGCAGCCGCTTCTGGCGCGGCAGCGGCCCGCCGTGGTCGGCGTAGAAGACGACGATCGTCTCGTCGAGGAGCCTATCGGATTCGAGCGCGTCGAGGACGAGGCCGATCTGCCGGTCGAGTTCGACGATATTGGAGTAGACGCGGCGCAGGTCCCGGTGGACGAGTTCGGTGTCCGGAAGGTAGGGCGGTCGGGGTGCCACGAGATCGCCGGCAACGTGGTCGGGGAACGGCCCGGTCTCGCCGTCGCAGTGGGCTCGGCCGTCGACGGACGGCCGGAAGAGCCGGTGGTAACGCAGGTTCCGGCAGGGCACCCGTTCCGCCCATACCTGTCCTTCGTGGGTGATGCCGAAGTTCAGGACCGCGAAGAACGGCGCGCCCGCGGGTCGCCCGCGCCACGTCGCGTCGGGGCCGGACGCGTCCCAGGCCGTCACGGTGGGCGCGAACTGGTGATCGGTCTTGTCGTTGTTCGTCGCGTAGTAGCCGTGCGCGCGCAGGACCTCGCTCATCATGCGGACCTCTGGCGGCGTGACCACCTCGTAGGGCGTCAGCCCCACCGCCTCCAGGTGATGGCGGTTGTACTGGGTGCGCATGTGGTGGGCGCCGGCGCTGGTGGCGTAGACGCCCGTGGCGAGCGTGAACCGGCTCGGAGCGCACACGCCCGACACCGAGAACGCGTTGGTGTAACGGATGCCTTCGGCGGCGAGGCGACCGAGGTTCGGGGTCGCGACAGTCCGGTCTCCGTAAGGCGGGAGGACCGGACTCAGGTCCTCGGCCACGAGCCAGAGAATGTTGGGTCGGGTCTCGCGCGAATCCGCGGCGCCGGCATGCGTCGCCGAGGCGCCGAGGAGGAGCGCGGCGCCGAGGGCTGCGAACACGCGACTGGCTGTCTTCACCGGATCGTTCCCATCCTGCGGGAGGTGACGGCGCAACGATACCGGAGAACCATCGTCCACCGGTTTCGGGCACCATTCCGCGCTGCCCGAGAGAGCCTGGACCGCGCTGATCGAATGGGGACGGCTGGAGACATCGGAAGGCAGTGCATCCGCGTCACGGCCGCCCTGGCACTCGTGGCCAGCGTGATGCTGCATGCCGACACCACCCTTGACGACGGCGTGCCGGACTCCCGTCCGCTCGAGGAAGTCGTGACCACGGCGACCAAGAAGAGCGAAGCCGAAGCGGCCCAGGACGTCGCGCTGGCGGTGACCGTACTCGGCGGTGAGGCGTTGGCGGAGCGGCGCGTGACGGACCTCGAGGATCTCAGCTATGCGCTGCCCAATGTCGCGCTCGACGGCATCGGCACGGGCAAGGGCATCGCCAACTTCTCGATTCGCGGGTTGGGGGTCGCGGGCTCCATCCCGTCCATCGATCCGACCGTGGGCGTCTTCGTCGACGGCGTCTACCTGGGGGTCAACTACGGCGTCGTCATGGACATGCTGGACCTCGAGGCGGTGGAAGTGCTGCGCGGTCCCCAGGGCCTCCTGTTCGGCCGCAACGTCACGGGCGGCGCGGTACTCCTGCGCTCGCGCCGGCCGAGCGGCGAGATGTCCGCGGACGCCGCGCTCCGGGTGGAGACGGGCCTGGACACGCGGTTCACCGGCAGCGTGGAAGGCTCCCTGGGGGAAACCGTGGATGCCCGGGTGTCGGCCGGCTGGCGCGACGACCGGGGCTGGTTCGACAACGACGCCCCCGGTGGCGGAGCCGTTGGCGCCGAGACCGGGTGGGTGGCGCGGTCCGTCGTGACGTGGCGACCCTCGGGAACGGGCGACGCGACCGTGATCTACGAACGCGGCGACTCCGACGGGGACGGCCCGGCGACACAGAACCGCCGGCGCTTCCGCGGTTTCGACTTCTCCATCGACGAGCCGGGCTTCTCGCGGGTCGACTGGCAGCACGTCATGGTGGAAGCCAACCGGCGCGTCGGCTCGGGCGGCGGGCTGGTCACGAACGTGTTGGGCTGGCGCGAGGTGAAGCACGCGTCCCTGGCCGACATCGACTCGACCACGGAGCCGCTCTTCCACCTGTTCGCCTACACCGCGCAGCGGCAGCTCAGCAACGAGCTGCGCTACTCGGGCTGGCTGCGGCCGGGGTGGGAGGTGACGCTCGGCGCCTACGCGTTCGCCCAGGACATCCGCTACCGGGAACGGCGGCTGATCCGGACCGCGTGGGGAATGCCCTTCGGCGGCGACCAGGAGCACCGGACGGGCGGGGTGTTCCTGAACAACGACATCGAGCTTGGCGGCGCCTGGGTTCTGACGGTGGGCGCGCGTTACACGCTGGAGGACAAGGATGTCAGGGTCGCCACTGCGGGCAACTCGGTGTGCGCTCCGGAATCCCACCGATGCGAGTACGACTTCCGGGACGGCGACACCTGGCGCAACGTCACGCCCAGGGTCGGGCTGCAGTTCTGGCCGCGCGCCACGACGCAGCTGTACGGGCACTTCACGAAGGGGTTCCGGAGCGGTGGGTACAACCTGCGCAACACCGCACCGGGCGTCGCCCCGGGCCCGTTCGACGAGGAGGAGCAGGACGCGTTCGAGCTGGGACTCAAGTCGGAGTTCGCGCAGGGCCGCGTCCGTCTCAACGTGGCGGCGTTCCACAACCGCGTCTACGGAATGCAGCGGCAGGTAACGCGTGCGGACGTGGCGTCGGGGGGCGTGCAGATCACCGCCAACACGGCGGATGCCACCATCCGGGGCATCGAAGCGGAGGTGCTCGCCGCGCTGGGAGACGCCGTGACGTTGAGCGCGTTCGTCGGCTACGCGGACGGCGCCTACGACCGGGTGCGCTACGACCTGACCGGCGACGGCTCGACCGTCGGCGACGACCGACTCGAACTGCCGCGCCTCGCGCGCCTGACCTGGGGCCTCGAGGGCCGCTACGCGCGCGAACTCGGCGGTCTGGGGCGGCTGTCGATCCGCGCCGCCATCGCCCACCGCGACGACAGCGAGATCGCCGACGACAACCGGGGCGTGCTCGACGGCGGCGATCTCGTCGACGTGAGCGTCGCGCTGGCGCCGAGCGATCGGATCGAGTTCACGCTATATGGCCGGAACCTCCTCGACGAAGTCCTGCGCCGCAGCGACTTCGACCTGACCGGGTTCGTGCACTCGACGTACTCGCCGCTGAAGGAGGGGCGCGTGGTGGGGCTGGAGGTGCGGGGGGCGCTATAGGACCGTGACACCGCGCGGTGTCGTGGGCCTCGCGGGCTCACCAGTCGAGAGTCTCGGCGCAGTCCTCCACCGCGGCTCGCATGCCTTCCTGAATCGACTCGCGCATCCCCGGGACCGCGAGCAGGAACATGGACTCCCCGATGGCCCGCCAGAGATCCTCGCCGACGAGGACGGCGCGGGCGCCTTCGCCGACAATCGACATTGGTTCATGAGACTCGGCGGCCGCTTGCAGCAGGCCTTCGAGGTCCGTCGCGGCTTCGTGGGCGGTGATCGTGGTCATGGTTGAACGCTCCTTGTTCCCTGCCCGGCTCCAGCTTCGTTGGTCAGAAAGGGGTCAGGGTTCTTTGCGAAGGTGCGACCGCTTCTCCATCTCGCGCCGTTCGTCCCACGCCCCCGCGATGAGCGCCACCTCCTCCACCCGGATGTGGCTCTTCGCGCCCGTGTCCACCCCGAGTTCCATGTACGCCTCGTTCTCCCGGGTGTAGGCGGGCCACTCGGGCAGGCCGTCCCCGTTCGGGTTGCCGGTGCGGGCGAACTGGGTCCAGATCGTTGCCATCAGGTCCGAAAGGGCATGGTCGGCGGCTGCCGGTACCGCGCCGAACAGGTCCAGATTGCCGAAGACGTAGCCGATCTCGGCGGCGTGGAAGGCGCCGTAGCGTTCCTGCTCCTCGATGGGCGGCGCCCAGGTGAACCAGTAGAGGTAGGCGTCGCTCGCGGCGTCCTCCGTGGCGCGGGCCCAGATGCGCATCGGGGCGGTGAAGAGGACGTCGGCGAGAAGCGCTTCGCCGGACGCCTGCGCTTCCTCCGCCGTGCCGGACGGGTACAGGTCAGCGAGTTCGTCACCGGCTTCCGGCAGGACCGCATTGGCGTATGCCCTGAGTCCGGCCGCGCCCTCGCCGAAGGGCGGGACGATGAACTCGTGGAGGGTCGTGCCTTCGTCTGCGGTCGAACCGATCATCACCGGCACGTCGGCCTGCCCGCCCTCGGCGAAGATCGTGGCGATGTCGTCCGGGATGACCTCGCCGTCGACGATCGCGAGGGATCCGTAGTCGAACAGCGTGGGATTGTTCACGTACACCTCGAGGACGTGGTCGGCGGACAACGCCCGCAGCCCCGCCAGGGAGCCGTCGCCTTCCTCGCCGGCGAGGGCGGCCGCGAACGCCTCGCCGCGCGACTCCGCGGACGGCGCGTAGGAGGTCATCCGGTCGCGGAAGGTCATCGGCTGGAACGCGCCGCCGCTCTGCCCGATCACCCGGTGGAAGAGACCGTTCGCGAGCGGACTCGCCTGCAGCACCGACATGCTGAGCGCGCCCGCGGACTCGCCGAAGATCGTGACGTTGCCGGGATCGCCGCCGAACCGGGCGATGTTGTCCCGTACCCACTCGAGGGCCGCGACCTGGTCCCGGAACCCCTGGTTGCCCGAAACGCCCCTGGGGTGCTCGGCGCTGAGTTCGGGAAGCGCCACGAACCCGAACGGCCCGAGCCGGTAGTTGGCCGTGACGAGCACCACGCGCTTCGAAGACAGGAGCTCCCCGGGATAGTCCGACCCGGCGCCGGTCACCAGGGCGCCGCCGTGGATCCACACCATCACCGGGAGCCCCTCGCCCTCATGCTCGGCGCGGGTCCAGACATTGACCACGAGGCAGTCCTCGCTCGTCTCGAAGTCGGCCTCGCCGTAGAAGGAGCCGCCCTGTCCCGACGGCTGCATGCACTTCGGACCCGGGACCGAGGCGTCGCGCACGCCGTCCCACGGCTCGACGGGCGCCGGCGGAGCCCAGCGGCGGTTCCCGGTCGGGGCGGCCGCGTACGGGATGCGGTGGTACTGCTTGAGACCGTCTTCGCCGACGAGCCCGCGCACGGTCCCGCCCGTGACGGCGACCTCAGAACCGATGGCGACGGGTGCGGGTGCTTCCGAGGTCTCCGTCGGGCCGCAAGCCGCGAGCAACCCGAGGGTCGAGAGTGCCAGCAAGTGAGTGCCTTTGCGCATGAGATGCCCCTGCCAAACCGTGACCGGCCATGCTACGCGAAACGGCTGTCCCGGCGGCGACACGTTCACGGAAGCCTCTTGTTCGTTTTCTGTCATTGAGCGTACACTTTGGCGAATATAGATTGGAATGCCAAAGCGTACAAAGTGACCCCCAAGGACCGCCCTGTCGTCTATTCGAGACCCCGACCGGGCACGAGAACGGGCCGCGTCTGGGAAGTGGCCGACGAAGTCACCCGGGAGAAGGGCCGGCGCGCCCCGCGTAGCGAGGTGGTCGACCGTGTCGCCGCGGAGGGTGGCAACCGGGCCACCGCGAACACGCAGTACCAGCGCTGGAAGAGCAGCTACGAGGCGGCCGTCGAGGATCCTCCCGACGCGAACGAGGACCTGGGTAACGTCGAATGGCAGTCGCTGACGGTGGGCCCGGACGGGAGGTTCGTCATCCCCCGCGAGATGCGCGAGGCGATGCTGCTTGACAAGGATCCGCAGGTCACCGCGCACGTGGAGGCGGGAGAGCTGCACGTCGTATCGCGTCGGGTCGCCATCCGACGGCTGCAGAGAGAGTTCCGTCCCCTGAAGCGGCCCGGTATCAGTGAGGTGGACGCCTTCCTGGCCGATCGCAAAGCCATGTGGGGCGAGGAGTAAGGCGTCTCGCCTGCCAACGGCACGTGTCCAGAGTCTTCGACAGCTCCGCCGTGCTGGCCATCCTGCTCGCGGAACCGGGTGGGCAGCGTGCCGCCGAGGCTCTCGCGGACGGCGTGCTGTCGGCGGTCAATGCCTCGGAGGTGGTTGCGCGCCTCGTCGAACTGGGCGCGAGAGACGAGGACGCCCGGGCGGCCCTCGATGGCGTCGACTTGTCCATCCGCCCCTTCGACGAAACCCTGGCGGTTGCCGCGGGGCTGTTGCGACGGTCCACCCGCCGGCATGGCCTGTCGTTGGGCGACCGGGCGTGTCTCGCGCTGGCGCTTCGGGAGAGGGCGCCCGTGCTGACCGCCGACCACGCCTGGACCGCCCTCGAACTCGACGTCGAGGTCGAAATGATCCGCTGACCGGGATGTCCCGCGGCCCGCGTCAACGCCCGGTGGCGTCGCGACCGCAAGGTCGCGCCAGGGGTGTCTCCGCAGAAGTTCCGCGTTAGCGGAACTTCCAACGCGACCGCAAGGTCGCGCATAATCCCGCGCCTTTTCCTGCGGGACTCCCGCCATGGCCGATCCCAGAGTCACCATCGTGGGTGCGACCGGCGCCGTCGGCACGGTCGCCCTCGAAGTCCTGGCACAGCGCAGCTTCCCTATGTCGCGCTTGCGCCTCACCGCCTCGCGCCGGTCCGTGGGCCGGGAGCTCGACTTCGCCGGCGAGAAGATCGGCGTGGAGGACACCACCCCCGAGGTCTTCGACGAGTCGGACATCGCCTTCATCTCCGCCACCGACGAGATCAGCCGCGACATGGCCATCGCCGCCCGGGAACGCGGCTGCATCACCATCGACGACAGCGGCGTCTGGCGCATGGATCCCGAAGTCCCGCTCGTCGTGCCGGAGATCAACGCCGACGACGTGGACGGCCACAAGGGCATCCTCTCGATCCCGAACTGCTCGACGACGCCGCTGGCGATGGTGCTCGACGCCCTGCGTTCGGAAGCGGGGATCGAGCGCGTGGTCGCCTCGACCTACCAGTCCGTGACCGGCACCGGTTCGGCGGCGCTCGTGGAACTCGAGGCGCAGACGCGGAGCGTGCTCGAGGGCGGTGAGGCTGCGGCGGAACAGTATCCGCACCAGATCGCCTTCAACCTGCTGCCGCACATCGGCTCGCTCCGCGAGAACGGCTACTACTCGGAGGAAGCGAAGATGCTGAACGAGACGCGCAAGATCCTGCACGAGCCGGACCTGCCCGTCTCGACCACCTGCGTGCGCGTCCCGGTGCGGGTGTCCCACAGCGAAGCCGTGCATGTCGCGTTCGACCGTCCGGTCGGCGTGGCACGCGCGCGGGAACTGCTCGCCGCCTACCCCGGCATGGTCGTCGTCGACGATCCAGCGAACGCCGCCTACCCGATGCCGATCGACGGCGCGGACCGGGACGAGGTGTTCGTGGGCCGCATCCGGGAAGACACCGCCCTCGAGCACGGCCTCGCGCTGTGGCTCGTCTGCGACAACCTGCGCAAGGGGGCGGCGACCAACGCGGTGCAGATCGCGGAGGAGATCGTAAAGCGGGGGGCGTGGCTGCGGTGATAGGCTTGTGCGTTTCCCGACCGTCCAAACCAAGCGATGTCCGACCAACCGCGTGAGACCGTCCTCTACGAAGTCGACGGCCCCCTCGCCACCGTCACCCTGAACCGTCCCGAGAGCCTGAACGGCATCACCAACCGGATGATGCGGGAGCTTCACGAGACGCTGAACGAAGTCGCGTCCGACCGCAGCGTCCGCGCCGTCCTCTTCACCGGGGCCGGACGGGCGTTCTGCCCCGGCGCGGACCTCAAGGCGTACACCAGCGGCGAGAACCAGGAGCCGAACCGGCCGGAGTACTTCCACGTCACGAGCCTCCTCCACGAGATGCCCAAGGTGACCATCGCGGCCGTCAACGGCGCCTGCGCCGGGGCCGGGTTCGGCTGGGCCTGCGCGTGCGACCTGCGCTACGCCAGCGAGCGGGCGATGTTCAACTCGGCGTTCCTCGGTGTGGGCATCTCCGGCGACATGGCGGGCCCGTGGCTGCTGCCGCGCATCGTCGGGGCGACGAAGGCGCGCGAGGTCTTCTTTACGTCGCAGAAGTTCGGCGCGGCGGAGGCGCTCGAAATGGGACTGGTGCTCAAGACGTTCCCGGACGAGACGTTCCGGGAGGAGGTCCAGGCCATCGCGGAGCGCATCTCGAAGTCCGCGCCGCTCGCCATCGGCGAGATGAAGAAGAACTTCGTCGCCGCCGAGAGCCTGTCCCTGCGCGACTACATCGATCTCGAGACCGAACGCCACAACCGCACCGGAGCGAGCGAGGACTCGCGCGAAGCGTTCCGGGCGTTCGTCGAGAAGCGCGAGCCGCGCTTCCAGGGCCGCTGACCGCAAACGTTTCCACCACTGGAGAGACCATCCATGTCCATATCCCTCTATGACGCCACCGTCGGTACGTACCGGCAGATCCTGGGCGCCACCGCGAACGTGCTCGACAAGGGCCGCGCGCACTGCGAAGCGAACGGCATCTCGCTCGACGATATCGTGCAGATGCAACTGATCGACGACATGCTGCCGTTCCAGTTCCAGGTGGTCTCCGTCGCGCACCACTCCCTCGGCGCGCTCAAGGGCGTCGAAGCGGGCGCCTTCTCGCCGCCGAGCCCGGCCGGCGAGGACTACTCCGCGCTGCAGGATCTCGTGGCGCAGGCCCGCGAGGGGCTCGACGCATTCACGCCGGAGCAGGTCAACGGCTTCGAGGACAAGTCCCTCGAGTTCCGGATCGGCAAGAACGCCATTCCCTTCCAGGGCGGGAAGTTCCTGCTCGGCTTCTCCCTGCCGAACTTCTACTTTCATGCCACCACGACGTACGACATGCTGCGCATGAAGGGCACGCCCATCGGCAAGCGCGACTTCATGAACCTCCTGTAACGGGGGCATCGCACCGCACGACCGAAGAGGAGAGCTCGAAATGCCGGCTCTGACGACCACCCTGCCGCTGACCAGCGCGTCAGTGATCGTCGATGAGGCGCTCGCCAAGGGCGAGGCGGAGGGGATGAACCCGCTGACCGTCGTCGTCCTGGACGCGGGCGGCCACATCGTCGCCATGAAGCGCGCCGACGGCAGCGGCATCCTGCGCACCGAAGTCGCCTTCGGAAAGGCCTACGCCGCGCTCGGCATGGGCGCGAGCACGCGGGGCCTGAACCTCGGCCTCGCGGACCGCCCCGCGTTCCAGGGTCAGCTTGCCGCGGCGTCCGGAGGGCGCTTCATCGCGGTGCCGGGCGGAGTGCTGGTCCGGGAGAAGGACGGCGCAGTGGCGATCGGCTCGGTCGGCGTGAGCGGCGACACCTCGGACCGTGACGAGGAGTGCGCGGTCGCGGGCATCCAGGCCGCGGGCCTGGAGCCGATGCTGCCGGGTCGTTAGCCCCGTGGACCGCGGGTCAGACGTGTCCGAAGAGCGCTACTTCGAGTCCGGCGGCGTCTCGATCCGCTTCCTGCAACACGGCCCACACGGCGAAGCTCCTCCGGTCGTGCTGATCCACGGCTTCACGTCGGGGTCGGAGGCGTGGAGCGAGGTCGGCGTCGTCCCGAGACTGTCCGGCGGCTTCCGCACCATCGCCCTCGACTGCCGTGGCCACGGGAAGAGCGGCAAGCCGCACGACCCGTCCGCGTACGGGACGTGGATGGTGCACGATGTCGTTGCGTTGCTGGATTACCTGGACGTCGAGGCCGCCCACCTGGTGGGGTACTCGATGGGCGCCGAGATCGCCTTGCGGACGACGGTTGCGCACCCGGATCGCGTGCGTTCGCTGATCATCGGGGGCTCGGGATGGTCGGAGGCGCACGAGTCGGAGACCTACCGGCGGGTCGCGGAGTCCCTGCGGGATCACGGCAGCATCGGCCCGGCGGTCCGCTGGATGCACGCCCACAGCCCCGCGGGTCCACTCACGCCCCCGACCGACGCTGAGATCGCGGAGATGGAGGGCTACATGCAGAGCCAGGACTTGGCGGTGCTGTCGGCGGTCGCCGCGTCCATGCACGAGATCGTCAACCTGTCGCGCGACCAGGTGGCTGCCATCGGAATCCCCGTGCTCGGCATCGCGGGAAGCGAGGATCCCGAGCGGTACAACCTCGAGAAGCTGGTTGGGGTCACGCCGGGTTACACCCTGCGTGTCATTGCGGGCAAGGACCACGGCGAGGCCCTGCTCGATCCGCAGTTCCTGGACGCGATCGCGGACTTTCTCGACGGCGCCGCTCATCCGGGCGAACCGTCGTAGGGGACACGGGCTCGTCCCGTCCCGCGCCCGCGGCTTGCACGACCTCGACACGGGCGACCACGAGGGTCCCCCTACCCGAGCCTGAAGCCGTCTCCGCGTAACGCCGCGCGAGCCGCTTCGACTTCCCGCGCGGCCTGGGCGATGGCATCGTCGCCGAAATCCAGCTCCCGCATGACCTCCGAGGTGTGTTCGCCCAGCGCCGGCGGCGGCCCCTTGACCGACCCGGGCGTCTCGCTCATCCGCACGAGATTGCCGATGACGGGCTTGCGTCCGTGGACCGGCAGCTCCATCGGCACGACGTACTCGTTGGCGATGTTCTGTTCGTCGCTCAGCACCTCGGAGTGATCGCGGACCGGCTCCATGATGAGGTTCGGCTGGCTGTACATGAACTCGGTCCACTCGGCCGTCGTGCGGGTGGCGAAGCCCCGCTTCAGAACTTCCCTGAGTTCCGCGGCCGACTCCGTGCCCGGGGCGCCCATGCGCTTGCCGGGCGAGTCCCACTTCTCGTCGCCGATCAGTTCGAACATCTCGCCGAAGACGCACAGCGCGTCCCAGGACTCCTCGTCCTGGGCGAGGGCGAGCAGGACCGCGCCGCCGTCCTTCGTGTCGTAGGTCCCGTAGGCGCCCTCGACGTTCGGCAGGAAGGGGCCCTTGGCGCGCAGCGGCCGTCCGGTGATGCTGCACTGCGTGAGTTCCCACTGCTGCAGCCAGAGCTGCGTGCCGAGGGACGAGGTCTCCACCTTCTGGCCGCAACCGTGTTGGGACCTGGCGAACAGGGCGGTGACGACCCCGAGCGCAAGCTGCATGCCGCCGCCGAGATCGGCGATGGCCGCTCCGGGCCCGGTGGGCGTATGGCCCTCGTACCCGGAGAGGCTCAACAGGCCGCCGCGGGCCTGGGCCGCACCGTCCAGCATGGGCTTGTTCGCGTCCGGCCCCTGCGGTCCGAAACCGCTGACCCGGGCCCACACGAGCTGCGGATACTCGGGCGCCAGCGTCTCGTAGTCGAGCCCCATGCCGCGCAGGAACGGTTCCCGGTAGTTGGTCAGGAACACGTCCGCCTTGCCGAGCAGACGCGTCACGACCTCCCGCCCCGTCGGCTGGTGCAGGTCGAGGCACACCGACTTCTTGCCGCGGCTCACGGCGATGAAGCCCGGCGGCGGGGCGTCGGGGGGACTGTCGTTGTGGGCGCCCCGGTGGAACCTCTGGGCGTCGCCCCACGGCGGCTCGACCTTGATCACCTCGGCGCCCTGGTCGCGCAGGTAGAGTCCCGCCGACGGACCCTGCAACGCGACGGTCATCTCCAGTACGGTGATTCCCGAGAGTGGCTCCGGCATCTGGTCTCCCGTTTTCGTGTTCCGCCGAGGGTTGCGTCGTCGGAGTGTCGCGCAGCCAAACTCCCAAAGCGACCGTCAGGTCGCGGTGACGCGCCAGGTCTCTTCGACTTCGAGTTCCTCCCGGCGCAGGCTGACGGTGTGATGCCGTCCCGCGAGCCACGTCTCGAAGTGGTCGGTGACGTGCCGGCTGTCCGGCCGGCCGCCGTTGCCCGATGCGATGACGAAGCGGCAGTGGTCCGGGTCCGCCAGGTCGACCACGAGACGGTAGGCCGGTCCGTGCCAGACGCGCTGCGGAATCCTGCCCTCGTCGCCGGCGCCCGCGCCGGGCCCCGGCCCCATGTGCACGCCCATGGCCAGCGTGGTGGGGCTGCCGCCGATCGGCGCGGGGCCGACCTGCATGTCCTGCCAAGGCTCGCGGCGCCGTAACGTGTGCCAGAACCGGATCTGGTGAATGGCGCCGAACGACCAGTCTTCCGGCGCGCCCATCTCGCGCTCGAGTGCGTCGAAGACCTCCCGGAAGACGGCCCGGATCGTCGCCGCGACGGAGTCCGCGTCCCAGGCGGGGGTGGGATAGCAGCTTGGCTCGATGCGGCTCAGGGACGGCGCGGCGAAGGGTTGCGCCGCGAAGTCATCGCCCAGCGTCTCCACGAGGAAGCGGCAGTGCCACGCGCGGTCCAGGAACGTGTAGTAGGCGGCTGCTGCGGCGGAGTCGACGGTGGCCCGGCAGCCCCAGGCGCCGAGCAGGTCGCGCAGGGCGTCGAGCTTCGCGTCTCCCGTGTCCTCGAGGAACGGCAGGAACTCGGGTAGCAGGGCCGCGGCGCGAAGGTCCTTCAGGTCCGCCTGCATGGCCTCGAAGTCCGCGGGCACGAGCCCCGTGCGACCCTTGAGGAGTTCGTCGATCCGGTCCGCCCGGGCGCTGGATGCCGGGTAGGTGTGGACCGGGAACGGCGCGCTCTCGCCGAGCGTGTCGTTGTTCGCGGTAAGCGCGTACCCGCGCGGCGGATCGACTTCCATGGTGAGTTCCGGGGCCGTCGCCCGCTCGAAGTCGTTGCGGGCGTCCCATCCGGCGAGCGGCACAACGCCCGTGACTTCGCGTCGCTTGGGGAACGTCGCGACGATGAAGCGTCGGAGTCCGTCGTCCCGGTCGACGCAGATGATGTTGTTGACGAGCGGCGTGACGTCGCCTTCGAAGAGCGTCTCGCCGAAGTCTTCCGCCGTCTTCGCGAGCGGCAGGCGCGCGAGGGCCCCGGCCGACGTGGCGCAGTGTCCGAGTGACCAGCGTACGGCCGTGCGGAAACGGCCTTCGGGAGCGTCGCGCAAACCCATCTGGTGGGTGAGCGGCTCGAGGAGCGGCCCGTGACGGCTGGAGACGACTTCGAACTCGCGCGCCTCGCCGCCCCGGACGGACACCGTCTCGCTTCGTCTCGCCAGCGGCTCCCACCCGTCCGGCGTCCGCGCCCGGTCGCCGTCCACCTCCTCGATGTAGACATCCTCGCTGTCGATCCGGCCCGTCGTGAGGCCCCAGGCGATGTCGCGGGTGTAACCCATCATGAAGTACGGCACGCCCGGGAACGACGCGCCGAAGACGTCCCACCCGGGCGCGTGCAGGTGGACGTAGAAGAAGGTGTTCGGGATGGAGTGCGGCTGGTGCGGGTCCATGGCAAGCATCGGTTTGCCCGACGCCGTGAGCGCACCCGTCACGGCCCAGTTGTTGCTGCCGCCGAAGCGGGCGTCGGGATTCACGAGGCTGATCGGTCGCAGGTCCAGTTCGCGTAGCGGCTCGGCGAGACGCCGGACCTCCTCCGCGTCGCGCTCGGAGAAAAGGGGCGCGTGGTCCCTGAACCGCTCGATGCCGTGCCGCGCCATGATACTGCCGAGGAACATCTTCTCGGGGAAAGTGTGCCCCTGGAACCAGTTGGTGAAGCGGTAGCGGGCGGCGATGTCCGTGCGCGTGAAGGGCCGCGGCGTCGCGCCGATGCCAGCGAACTCCGGCGGCGGCGCGTCGAGGGAGGCGACGTAAGCGTTGAGCCCGTCGAGGTAGGCGTCGACGATCCAGTCCCCTTCGCTCTCGGGGACGCCGATGCGGCCGGCCGGCACGTCGAAGGCGCGGTGGAGCAGGTCCTGCCGCACGAACCGCTCGCCCATGACCTCGGCCGCGTTCCCGTTCGCATAGAGGCACGACAGGTGGATCTGCCAGAGACGCTCGTACCCCTCAACGTAGCCCATGCCCCGGTAGGCGTCGGCGACGGTCGAGGCGTAGACGTGCGGAATGCCCAGGTGGTCGTGGCAGATCTCGAAGGGGGCGTCGCAGTGCGGGATGCGGAGCTTCCGCGTCATGATCGAGGTGTCCTCACGTGTCGCAGCACGCCACCGTATCCCACGAAGACCCATCCGTGTAGCGCCACGTGCTGTTACCCTGCTCCGAACCGGATCGACCAAACGCGTTGGCCCAATGACCCCGATCACCCTCTACGGCTCTCCCATGTCCCTGTACACGGGCAGGGCGCGCAGCTATCTCATCAAGGCGGGCATCGACTACCGGGAAGAGCCCCACGCGTCCCGGCACTTCTACGAGTCGGTCCTGCCCAAGGCCGGCGGACGCCGGGGCATCCCCACCATCGAGTTCCCCGACGGCACGGTGATCCGGGACGGTGTCGCCATCGTCGATCACTTCGAGGAACGCAACGGCCACCGGTTTTCGCCCGTGACGCCGAAGCAGCGGATCGTCAGCCGCCTCTTCGACGCGATCGCGGCGGAAGGACTGCTGCGCCCCTGCATGCACTACCGCTGGAACTTCGACCGGGACAACCAGGACTTCCTCAAGTTCCACTTCCAGACCATCTACCTGGAGGACTCCGTCGCCGCCGCGGACGCCCGCATGAAGCTGATCCAGGAGCAGGTCAACCCGGCCTGGGGCGTGCTGCCCGAAACGAAGGCGCTGATCGAGTCGCTGCACCTGGCGACGCTGAAGAAAATGAACGCGCACTTCTCCGACCATCCCTACCTCCTGGGCGGCAAGCCCTGCATCGGCGACTTCGGGATGATGGCGCCGATGTACGGTCACCTGGGCCGCGATCCCGCGCCGCTGGCCCTGATGCAGACGCACGCGGTCAGGATGTTCCGTTGGGTGGAGCGGATGAACCGCCCGGAACCCGACATGGGGGAGTTCGGGGGTCGGGAGGAGGCGTATTTGGAGGGCGACGAGGTGCCGGACACGTTGATCGAGGTCCTGAAGCACTTCGCCATCGACTACGTACCCGAGACCCGTGCCGCCTGCCAGGCCATCAACGACTGGCTGCGGGAGAACCCCGATCTGGCGACCGGCACCGTCGCCGAGCGGGGCATCGGCATGGGCAGCTTCGAAATCCAGGGCATTCCGCTGTCGACCATGGCGCAGCCCTTCCGCTTCTACGTGCTCAAGCGCGTGCAGGACGAGTTCGAGGCCCTGGGGGAACAGGACCGGCAGGACATCGCCGACCTGTTGACCGCCTGTGACATGAGCGAGGTGCTCGACCTGAAGCTGACCCGGGCCATCGGGCGGGCGAACAACCTCGAAGCCTGGCTGTGACCCCTCGCATCGCGCCAGCGCCCGCCGTCGTTGGCTGCGGACTGGCGGGCGAGGGGACGTGCCCTGACGGGGCCCGCGTCACCAGGGACGATCGCCGGCCCTGAAGCCCTCCTCGTCCGCGGAACCGGCGGCGCGGCGCCTGTCCCAGGCCCTGGCAATCAGCTTCAGTTGCTCAGTGCGCAGGTGATTGCCGACCCTGAGCGTCGGGCCGAGCTCCATGTAGGGCTCGTCCTCCAGCGTGAATGCCGGCCACTCGGGCAGCGGCCCGCCATTGGGATTCCCGGTCCTGGCGAAGCGGACCCAGGTCTCCGCCAGCATCGACGAAAACTCCCGGTCCGCGTCCGTCGGGACGGCCCGGAAGCCCTCGAGGTCTCCCAGCAGGTACATCTGGAAGGACCCGTGAAAGGCGCCGTAGTAGTCGGCGTTGGGGATGGGCGGGCGCCAACTGAACCAGAACAGGTACGCATCGCTCTCGACGTTGGCCATGCCCCTCGCCCACGCGCGCATGGGATAGTTGAAGTTCATGTCGTTCAGCAGGTCCTGCCAGGAACGCGTCGCCTCCTCGTCCGTCGCGGCCGGGTAGTGCGGGGCCAGCTCTTCCCGGACCTCGGGCAACATGGACGCGGCGAAGATGTTGAACCCCCGGACTCCGGCCCCCATCGCGGTGCCGAGTATCTCCACGGGCGCGGAGGATTCGTCCGAAGCGGACCCGACCATGGTCGGCACGTCGGCCTGGTTGCCGTTGGCGAAGGTCGTCGCCACGTCCTCGACCAGCACCTCTCCGTCGACCATGGGCAGGTACTCGTAGACGGAGAAGTCGCGGCTGGACTGGGCCGCGTCCAGGATCCGTTCGGCGGGCACGGCGCGCAGGGCCGCCAGCGACTGGTCTGCCCCTTCGCCGACCAGCGCCGCGCCGAACCGCAAGCCGTTGGTCTCGCCGGCGGGCGCGAAGGACTGCTCGCGCGTCCGGTGCCGCATCGGGTGGAACGGCGCGCCGCTCTGGCCGATGGCGCGGTGAAACAGCCCGCGCGCCAGCGGGCTCGCCTGCAGGACGGCGACGCTCGTGCCGCCGGACGACTCGCCCAGGATGGTGACGTTGTCCGGGTCACCCCCGAACTGCGCGATGTTGTCCCGCACCCATTGCAGCGCCTGGATCTGGTCGCGAAAGCCCTGGTTCCCGGAGACGCCCGCGTGGTTCTCGGCGCTCAGCTCCGGGTGCGCGAAGAACCCCAACTGGCCGAGCCGGTAGTTGAACGTGACGAACACCGCGCCCTTCCCGGCCAGTTGGTGGCCCGAGTGCATGGAGCCGGCGCCGCCGACCAGTCCGCCGCCGTGGATCCACACCATGACCGGCCGGCCTTCGTCGCGCCGGTCCGCCGTGGTCCAGACGTTCAGCGTCAGGCAGTCTTCGCTTCGTTGCTGCGGCGTCTTGGCCTGCTGGGCGGCATAGAACGGAGCGCTCACGGGACGGCGCTGCGTGCACGCGGGGCCGCGCGCGCTCGCGTCGAGGACGCCTTCCCAGGGCACGACCGGCGCCGGCGGCGCCCAGCGAAGGTCGCCTACCGGCGGCGCGGCGTAGGGGATCGCGTGGTATTGCTTGAGGCCGCCGGGGGACATGTCGCCGATCCCGCGGATCGCGCCTCCCGTGACCTCGAGTTCGAGTGCGACGCTTGGAGACTCGGGTGGAGTGGCCGACGCCGGTGACGTCCCGTCGAGCGGGTCGGAGCAGCCGGCGAGGAGCACGGCCAGAAAGGAGGGTACGAACAGCGCGGCGCCGGTGAGCGAGACGGGACGTTGCATGGGACGGTACTCCTTCTCGGAACGCGCCGCCCATCGGCCGTGTCAGGCCATGGCGAGGTCGGGCTCGGCCGGCTGGCGGACTTCGAGTATGGCACTGCGTGGCGGAGGTTGCGCCCGGAGGTTTGAGTCAAGATGGTAGTTTTCGATAAATATGAGACTATAGTTGCCATAATTCAGCGAAATTAGGCAACGGTGTATACACGTCTGCTACCGACGCCATCGCGGTCGGTCCTGCTCTTCGGGCCGCGCGGCACTGGCAAGTCGACATGGATTCGGTCGCGATTCGCGGACACGCCGACCTACGACCTGCTCGACACGCGTGAGTCGCTACGGCTCAACCGGGAGCCGGGGGCGCTGTATCGCGAGCTGCTCCCGCTGCCAAGTGGGAGTTGGGCGGTGGTCGACGAGGTGCAGAAGGCGCCCGCGTTGCTCGACGAGGTGCACCGGCTGATCGAGTCGCGCGGGCTGAACTTCGTGCTTTCCGGCTCCAGCGCCCGCAAGCTGCGCCGCGGAGGCACGAATCTGCTCGCGGGGCGTGCCGTGACCGTCTCGATGTTCCCGCTCGTTTCGGCAGAACTCGACTTCGACATCGACGTCACGCACACGCTCCGGTTCGGAACGCTGCCGCTCGCGGTGACGGAGGACGACCCGCAGGACTTCCTTCGAACCTATGCGGAGACCTACCTGGACCAGGAGATCCGTGCGGAAGCGCTGACCCGTGACCTGGGCGCGTTCTCCCGCTTTCTGGAGATCGCGGCACGGCAGAACGGGCAGTTGACCAACGTGGCGTCCATCGCGCGCGACGCGGGTGTGGCCCGGAAGACAGTGGCGAGCCACTTCGAGGTCCTGGTGGACACGCTCATCGGCTACTGGCTCCCGCCGTGGAAGCTGAAGCCGGCAAACCGGCAGGTACAGCGGAGCAAGTTCTACCTTTTCGACTGCGGCGTGGCGCGTGCGCTGTCGGGCCGTGTCATGTACCCGCCCACCGAGGAGGAACGCGGGGCGCTGCTCGAGACGTGGTTGCTGGGCGAGATGCGGGCACACCTCGCTTATTCGGGACTGCACTATCCGCTGCGCTTCTGGCGCAACCACCAGGGCGCGGAGGTCGATGTGCTCTGCGAGACGGCGCGGGGATTCGTCGCCGTGGAGATCAAGGCGGGTCCGCGTTGGGAGCGCCGGTTCAATCGCGGCCTGCGGACCGTGCGATCAGACCTCGGGCCCGACCGCACGAGTTGCCATGGCGTCTACCTCGGCGAACGGGAGGCGGTGGTGGACGATGTCGTCGTCCACCCCGTGCTCTCGTTCCTGAAGCGGATGTGGGGCGGGGAGATCTTCGGGTAGCGCGAGAACTTGCATGGAAGTACGCATCCGCCGAAGGGGGAACGCCAACACTTCCTTACGCGTCAGCGGCCGAGGAAGCTTCCCCGGCTGAAGGCTTGCATGGAAGTACGTTTCCGGCGACGGAGGAAACGCCGGCACTTCCTTACGCGTCAGCGGTCGGGGAAGCTCCCCCGGCTGAGGGCTCCTAGCCGTTCACCGCCTTCGGCAGCGGATACACCTGCGTCTGATACGGATTGCCGAACCCCGCGAGCTGCCGGAACGTTTCGGGGTCCGCGCAGTCGTCGGCCAGTTCCTGCGGGAAGTGATTCGGGATGTCGTCCTGCGGCAGGATCGACATGTGCCGGTAGTAGTTGGCGATGGTCACTCGCAGTCCGGGCGTCTTCTTGGGGTACGCACCGTGCCAGAGCGCGCCGTGGAACGCGATCAGCGAGCCGCGTGGACACTCGATGGGCACGGCCTCCGCCGCGGCGTTCTCGTGCGGATGGCTTTTGCGCTTGTGGGACCCGGGCACGCAGGCGAAGGCGCCGTCGTCCAGGGTGTAGTCCGTCAGGCACCAGTTGCAGTTCGCGTTCAGGGCCTTCTCGCCCCAGGGCATGGGTATCCCGCCCTGGTCCACGTGCAGCCCGAGGGAGTCGCCGTAGCCGTCTCCGGCCCACTTGATGAAGCAGTTGTGCGAGCTGAACCGGGCCGCCCACGCGTCGGCGCGGGCCAGGGGGTGCCCGAAACTGCCGATCATGTAGTTGATTAGGGCGGTGCCGGCGGGGTTGACGGCCAGGTCGCGAAAGGCGCGGTGATACGTGCAGAGCTGCATGAGCTGGAACTGGCTGGGCGTCGCGCCGGACGGCAGCTCCAGGATGCCCCGGAAGTCCCCGTAGTCGAGTTCCGACTCCGGGCCGTCCTCGACCGTGAACCTGCAGCCGATGTACTCCTCGGACTTGTCGAGCAGGTGCCGCACGAGTTCGTCGACGTGCGCCGTGGTGACTCCGGTCACCTCCGGTGGCACGACCGCGTAGCCCTGTTCGTCGATCTGCTCGACGTAGGGCTGGAGCCCGAGTTCGTCGATGGTGTCCTGGAGTTCGTCCATCCTGGTTCTGACGGTCATGGTTCAGGTCCCGGTTCGTGCACTGGCCGCGGGAATATACAACGGCGTTCGTTCGCGGCGAAGCGTGGTGTAGGCTCCTCTCCCCTCCGGGAGAACTGGGCGCGGAAGAGCCATGGCCATCGACGCGGTGCAACTCGCGGCGGACCTCAAGGAACTGCGGGGGCTCGCGAACGCCAAGCTCGAGGACGAGCCGCTGCCGAACGGCGAGGAGGCCGGCAAGCGCCTGCGGGCCGACATCGAGCGCTACGACCTGAAGTCCGAGATCGCGGATCTCGAGACGAAGGGCTATGCCATCCTGCTGCCCGGCAAGGCGAAACCCCTGGAGTTCTTCGACCGCCTGCGGGAGGCCATCCTCCGGCTCGTCCAGACACGCCGGCATGGCGAACTCGGGCCGGCCATGGGGTTCGGCACCACGCTCTACCACCTGCTCCCGTACGATCGGGTTTTCGAGGAAGCGCTGATGGCGCCGGCGACGCTGACGCTGGTGACCTACCTGGTCGGCTACCGCGCGAAGCTCAGCCAGTCCACCGCGATCATCAAGGACAGCCGCGCGGCGGCGTTGGGGATGCACGCCGACCACAGCGGCAAGCTGCCCGAGCCGTGGCCGAACATCGCGCAGTACTGCAACGTGACCTGGGTGACGACCGACTACACGCGCGAGAACGGCGCGGTCTGCGTGTGGCCGGGCAGCCACCGCTTCTGCCGTCCCGTCCCGGACGACGTCGTCTTCGATCACGGCCGGGAGGAGATCGAGGTCCTCGAGATGCCGAAGGGCTCGGTGATCGTCTGGCACGGGAGCCTCTGGCACGGCGCCGTCCCGCGCACGACCGAGGGGCAGCGCGTGACGCTCGTGCTGCCTCACGTACGCGACCACGTCCAGCCGCAGGAAATCTACTGGGCGACGACGACGCCGGAGATGATCGCCCGCAACCCGGCGCGCTTCAGCACGCTTATGGGCCTGCACTCCCCGAACCCGTGGCTCCACGACGGGCCGAGCCTGACGGCGCGGGGGTTGAGGCCGGTGACGGGATCGCAGTTCGAGTAGGGCGCGCCGCCCGCGGTACTGCCGGCTTTCGCCCTCAGCGCAGCTTCATGTAGGCTGCTCTCCCATCTCTCGAGCAAGCCCTTTCGGAGGAGTCATGGCGATCGATGCGGTACAACTGGCGGCGGACCTGATGGAACTGCGGGGGCTCGCGAACGCGAAGCTGGAGGACGAGCCGATGCCGAACGGCGAGGACGCCGGCAAGCGCCTGCAGGCGGACATCGAGCGGTTCGATCTGAAGTCGGAGATCGCGGACCTCGAGACAAAGGGCTACGCCATCCTGCCGCCGGGCAAGGCGAAGCCCGTCGAGTTCTTCGACCGCCTGCGGGAGACGATCCTCCGGCTCGCCGAGACGCGCCGCCATGGCGAACTCGGGCCGGCCACCGGGCTCGGCACGACACTCTTCCACCTGCTGCCACACGACCGGATCTTCGAGGAAGCGCTGATGGCGCCGGCGCCGCTGACGCTGGTCACCTACCTGCTCGGCTATCGGGCGAAACTCAGCCAGTCCACGGCGCTCATCAAGGACAGCGGGGCGTCGGCGCTGGGGATCCACGCGGACCACAGCGGCAAGCTCCCGGCGCCGTGGCCGAACATTGCGCAGTACTGCAACGTGACCTGGGTGACGACCGACTACACGCGCGAGAACGGCGCGGTCTGCGTGTGGCCGGGCAGCCACCGCTTCTGCCGCCCCGTCCCGGACGATGTCGTCATGGGCCACGACCGCGATGAGGTCGAGGTCCTCGAGATGCCGAAGGGCTCCGTGATCGTCTGGCACGGCAGCCTCTGGCACGGCGCCATCCCGCGCACGGCGGACGGGCAGCGCGTGACGCTCGTGCTGCCCCACGTCCGCGACCACATCCAGCCGCAGGAAATCTACTGGGCGACGACAACGCCAGAGATGATCGCCCGCAACCCGGCGCGCTTCAGCACGCTGATGGGGCTGCATTGCACGAACCCGTGGATCCAGGACGGGCCCACCCAGGTGGGGCTGGGGATGCGGCCGGTTACGGGGTCGCAGTTCGAGTAGCTGGGGGACGACGGGCAACTGCAACCAGAAGGAGTATCGCTGTGCGCAACTTTGTGAAAGCGATCGTCATCTTGGTCGCCACCTTCAATTTTGCCTTCGCTGACGACTTTGATGAGGGGCATGCCATTGCAAAAGACGGCACCAGGATCTATTACAGGGTCTATGGGAATCCGAATGGACCCAACGTGCTGATGGGCCCTCACTTTTATGCATCCCTGCGCCTGACGCAGCTTGAGGATCAGGGTTTGAAGGACCCAACAGATGAGTGGATCAATGGGCTGAAGGACAGGTACCGGCTGATCCTGGTTGATTACCCGCGTGGTATGGGGCAGACCCCAAACCCAATCGGGCTCGATATGACACCGGATCGCCTGGTGGAGGAGTATGAGCTGGTCGCCGATGCGGCAGGGGCCGAAAAATTTGCCTGGATTGGTTATTCCTTTGGTGCGGCGGCTGGTGTGCAGATGGCAACCCGTTCAAATCGGCTGACGGCGCTTATGGTTGGCGGATTTCCACCACTCAATGCACCTTTCGAGCGTATGACCTGGGTAGTCAAAGACTTGGCCAAGAACCTGCCAAAAGTGGAAGGTGTTGTGTTCAGTCGAAAGCTCGCGAACCAATCAGTCGGGTTTTATGAACCACTGACTGACTGGCCGGAGAAGGCAGAAGTGTCAAAGATAGATGTTCCGCGTCTGGTTTTTATTGGCAGCAACGATATTGCCCAGGGTGTTGGTGAACAATATAAAACCGATTTGGCAGAGCCGATTCGGCAGGCTGAAACCGAACTGCGCGATATGGGCTGGGAGATTCACTGGATTCTCGGTGCAGGTCACCTTGATGCGATCAAGCCAGAGCGGGCGCTATCCATCATCCGCACCTTCCTCGATAAAACTCTTGATTGACTTCACACACTACCCGCCTGCAGAGCAGCTAAGAAGGACTACCAGGCCGAAATCGAAAGTTGCAGCGCTTGCCACCGGTCATGATCGTTTGTTGTCGGTCGAGTTTAATGCCCGCCGCCGCCATCATAACGTAGTCCTCTCCGCATGCCAGCAGTGCTCCGATTTCTGTGGCATCCAGTTCTTTGGACACCTGAGCGTGCTGGCAGTGATGTACGTCAATGCCAACCTCTTCAGCATCGGTCGCAATCAGCTCGAACGCAAGATTGCCCCCACTCCCAAAGTTACGAAAACCCTGGTTCAGGGCGTTCGCATCGGGCACCCCTGGGCCTTTTGAGTTACGAGAGGCCTTTGCGATTCTCCTGTTTAATCTCTCCTTCAGGGCGTCGAGAACAACCTCTTCGCCAAGGATGTCCTGTAGGTCCTTTAGCAAGGGGAGGGCGAACTTCAGTTGAATCTGCAGCTTTTCACCAGCACTTATTTCAGTCATGTCGTCTCCTTAAGCTAACCTGGTCTATTTTGAGTAATCACGCGCCATACACCGCCCCGATCGACTCGCCGAGAATCTCCACCATCTGGTTGACCTGAGCTTCTGTCGCATTGAAAGCGGGTGCGAGCAATGAGGCGTTTGCTCGTCGAGAAATTTGGGGTGCCCAAATTCACTTGCATTGGCTATGTCCTGTAACGTCAGGACATCACGACGGAAATTACACGTCGGGAAAAACCGACTTGAACGTCGCGGCCGGCCGGGCTGCGGCAAAGGTCGCGCCGACAATCTCCATCAGGTTGGCGTTGCCGCTTGTCGTCACAGGCTGGTCGTCTTCCCCGGCTTCACCCGCCGCCGTTCGCTTCATGAATCGAATGTACTCGGCATAATCCCCCGTAAACGTGAGGTCCGCCGGCTGATCTGGGGCCCTGAGAGAGAAAGACACGCCGCTTTCGGGGTCGAAAGTCATCAGCCACCATTCGGTCCCGCCGCGCGGCCCATCGGTGAGTTCGTAAGCCATCGTGTAGACTCGGTCAAGCTTGGCCGCTTCCGCCTTACTCGCCGCATCCGTTGCAAGGGCCCGATTCATCATCAGCACGTGAGTGTAGGACATGAAGCTCGGTTCGGGACTGGTTGCCGCCCAATCGCGGATGCTGCTCAGGTCGACGTCTGTGACCTCGGGATAACTTGCGCGGAAAGCCTCGTCCAGACCGGGGCCCTCCCCGCTGAGGTAATGGTCGAAAAAGCGCAAGGTGAAGTCATTCATGATCTGTGCCATGCGCGTGCCTTCGATCGTGCCCAATGAAGCGTCCAGTGCCTCGTCGGCCTCACGCAGACTCACCGGCGTCAAGGAAGCATCGGTATGCCCGCTGTGGGTGGACCCTGCTGTCTCGACGCGGATCACGTCGGGCCTCAAGCCGGCGGATGCCAGAGGCTCGTAAAAGAACTCCGAATGCGGGTACATGACCTGTCCGGGAAGGGCCAGAGTACCGTCGCTATGAAAAACCAGGACCGGCACACGCACTTCGACATCGACCAGGTCCGAATCGAACACACCGCCGTCGATATTGACGGTTGCCCTGACGCGGTCGTCCTTGTGAGCCGCCGCCGAGCCGCTCGCGCCGAACGACATGCCGAAGGTTCCCAGTCGGGACATGTCGATCAGCGGCAATAGAGCCTGCGCCTGATCCGGCAGGTCACCGCTCTCCAGCCGGTCGATGACATGCATGTAATCTTCCTCCCAGACGATGAAATGGGGCGCCAGGACGAAGGTTTTGGTGTTTCGCAGGAACGCCTCCAGGCGTACGCCGGGGTCTTCCGCGGCAAACGCGGCGAGGTAGTCCGGGTCGGCCGCGGATGACATCATGCCGTCCGCCACTTCCTGGGCGAATGGAACGATATCCCCATTTTCGTGAATGGTCCCGCTGGACACATAGGGGTGGGTGATGGACAGCACGAGATAGCCATGGCTCGCCAGGTGCTCCATCAGCGCGGAATTGCTCTGCCGGTAGGCGAATCCCCCGTGAGAGAAAATTACCGTGGGCACGGGCCCTGAGTCGATCGGCACTGCGTTTTCGTAACTGTGAGTTGGAGCGTCTGAAAGTGCCGCGATCCGTTCCTCGCTGATCGGCAACAGCCGGGAGAAGTCTCGGATCGTATGCTCGATCTCCTCATCCGTTGCCCACAGTCGCGGTTCGCCGCTGACCGACTGAGCCGGAAACCACGCACGCACCGGGATTCGGCGGGGCTCACCGGGCGCAAACGACTCTTCGCGGCTGGAGTCGATCAGTTCGAAATCGACCACGCCGATCTGGTGTGGCCCCGCTGGTTCGGGCAGTTCCAGCTTCGGGCCTGAAGGCGCGGGCGGCGGTTCCGGGGCCGCCTGGGGCTCCGGAGCAGGCTCACTGCAGCCGGCCGTCAACAGACCGAGCAAAAGGATGGCTAGGAGATTTCGATGCGTATTCATGAGTCGTCCTCGAGGTCTTCACAGGCTTCGCGTTTTGAAACGTGGCGTGCTCAGTAGTTAGCTCCCCAGAACCGGATGCGACCATCTGTCCTCCCGCCGCAGGGGAGCTGCGATGGCCTGCGCACACCGCGCCAGATCGATGTGCGGGCGCTTTCGGCGCACCTGCTCTTCGAAGTAGCGTGTGGTCTTCATGCCGGTCCCGAGCAGCGGCGGCTAGCCTCTTGCGTCAAACGCCGGAACGCAACCGACGAGTCCGGCGTGAGCGGCGCAACGTCCCCGCGCGCGATCTCCTCCGCCGAGCGAAACTGCACGCTTGCCACCTCCTCCGCCTGCAGCACGAACGGCCCGTCGTGGCGGCACGTGAACACCCGCCCGAAGCACCGCGTCCGGTCGTCTCCGTAATAGAAGTCGAACCGTTCCACGAGCGGCGTGTCGCGGATGCCGAGTTCCTCCTCGGCCTCGCGGACGGCGCACTCCTCGTAGGACTCGCCCGCCGCAACGACGCCCCCGGCGGCGAGGTCGTAGTAGCCCGGAAAGAGGTCCTTCGTCCGGGTGCGCTTCTGGACGAGGACGCGACCGGCTCCGTCCAGCACGAAGATGTACGTGGCGCGATGCGGCAGGACCTCTGCCCGCATGCGGTGCCGCGGCGCTGCGCCGACCGGCCGGTTCTCGTCGTCGACGATCTGGACGATCTCGTCGCTCGGGTGATCCGCCAAGTCGCTACACCCCAGGGACCGCGCCGAGCGTGTCCCCGGCATCGCGCCTGGCGCGCAGCTCCGCATCCGGGGTCGGATCGTCGCCGACCGCGACCAGCGTCTTGCCGAAGTTGCCTCCCGCGAGCAGCGCCCGGAACGCCTCGGGCGCGCGCTCGAGTCCCTGCCACACGTCCTCGCGGTACTTCACGAGCCCGTCGCGGATCCACCCGCTCATCTCGGCCAGGAACCGGTCCTGGTAGTCCTCGACGAAGTTCCGCACGGCCAGTCCGTGGACGGCGACCTCCTGGCGGTCGAAGTACGGCTTGCCGGTCTCGCGCCAGACCTCTCCGGCGTCGCGCCCGTCCGTGTTGCCGTACTGCGAGATCATTCCGCACAACGTGATGCGGGAACGCCGGTTGAGGAGCGGCAGCACCCCCTCGAAGACCTTGCCGCCGACGTTCTCGAAGTAGATGTCGATGCCGTCCGGGCACGCGGCCGCGAGGTCGTCGGCGAACGATTCCGAGAGGTGCGAGACGCACGCGTCGAAACCGAGACCGTCGCGCACGAAGGCGCACTTCTCCGCCCGTCCGGCGATGCCGACGACGCGGCAGCCGAGGATGCGCGCCATCTGTCCGGCGGCCTGCCCGACGCCGCCGGAGGCCGCGGAAACCACTGCGGTCTCGCCCGGTTTGGGCTGGCACTGCACGAGCATCCCGCTGTAGGCCGTCAGGCCCAGCATCCCGAGGATGCCGACGGCGGTGGAGATGGGCGCGATGGCCGGGTCGAGCTTCCGCGGGAACATGTAGCCGAAGACCGAGACGCCGTCGCCGGTCAGGCCATGGGTCTGCCAGCCGTTGGTGTTGAAGACGAAGTCGCCCGGCGCGTACTCCGGGATGCGGCTCTCGATCACCTGCGAGACGGTGCGCCCGTGGCAGACGTGGCCCGGGCGCTCCATCCCGGAGCGGCGGTATCCCCACTGGTACGGGTCGAGGGAGAGGTACAGCGTGCGGGTCAGCATCTGCGCCGGACCGGGCGCCGGGACGTCCGACTCGCGCCGGGCGAAGTCGTCGTCCACGGGCCAGCCGCCCGGAGGTGTCCGGGCCAGCGTCCACATGCGGTTGACGGATGTCACGCGCGGTGCGGTCGACGCGGGACGGCGTCAGTGATCGCCGGTCAGCGGCACGAACCGCACCGGCAGCACGTGGCGCATGGAGATTTCCCCGTCGCCGCCCTTCTCGACGACCGCCAGGTTCTGGTCCCAGTCCGTGCCGATGGGCAGGACCATGGTGCCCCCCGGGCGCAACTGCTCGACCAGCTTGCCGGGGACGTCTTCGCCGACCGCGGTCACGATG
This sequence comes from Pseudomonadales bacterium, assembly GCA_022827245.1. Lineage (GTDB taxonomy): Bacteria > Pseudomonadota > Gammaproteobacteria > Pseudomonadales > Azotimanducaceae > VXNE01. Next base: position 29,619 of record JAJDTI010000005.1, read on the forward strand.
ATGGCGTCGAACGGGGCGGCTTCGGGCCAGCCGTACCAGCCGTCTCCCGCGCGGACGTGCACGTTGTCGTACCCGAGCCGGTCGAGGCGCTCCGTGGCGGACTTCGCGAGTTCCGGAATGATCTCGATGGTGTAGACGGAGTCGACGATTCTCGCGAGGACCGCGGCCTGGTAGCCCGACCCGGTCCCGATCTCGAGGACGCGGTCCGCGGGGTCGGTGTCCATCAGGTGCGTCATGATGGCGACGATGTAGGGCTGCGAGATGGTCTGGCCGTGGCCGATCGGCAGGGGGCGGTTGACGTAGGCCTCCCGCCGGGCGCGTTCGGGCACGAACTCGTCGCGCTGCACGGCCCGCATGGCTTCGAGGACGCGGTCGTCCAGCCGATCGACCCCCGTGAAGTTGCGCGTGCGCTGCACGTCGTCCCGGATGGCGTCGATCATCTCCGTCATCGTGGGCTGCGCGGCCGGGCTGCAGCCGAGGAGCGCCGCGAAGACCAGTGCGGCATGGCGCATGGCGTCAGCTATAGAGCCCCTGGTCGAAGAAACCCTTCCGTCCCTCGGTGTAGGCCGCGATGAACTTCCCGGCGCGCTCGGCGCGGGCCATCGAGTCGTCCTGGCTCTCGTAGCCGTAGGAAATGCCCTGCTGTGTCAGAATGCCGAAGCGCGCCGGATTGCGGTCCAGCATCTCCTGGGGGACCTTGCCAATCAGGCCTTCCTGCGTGCGGATGCTCGGTCGCGACATGTAGACGGGAATGCTCACGCGCAGCCCCGGGGCCGTCCGGTTGAACGCCCCGTGCCAGGTGTTCCCGTGCCAGACGAGCAGCGATCCGGCGTCGCACTCGACGGCGACCGCCTCCGGATTGCCCCCTTCGCCGACGATCGCCTCGCGCCCGATCGGATTGCGGCACCACTTGTGGCTGCCCGGCACGAAGGCGGTGGAACCGTTCTCGCGGTTGAAGTCGGTCAGCACGTACGTCAGGTTGCAGACTAGGCACTGCGGGGGCAGGGGGGCCGGCAGGGGCGTGTCCGAGTGCAGGGTGAAGGTGCTCTCGTTCGGTCCCTTCATGAAGCACCCCATGCTGGAGAGCACGACGCTGTACCCGCAGAGGTACGTCGCCATCGCCAGCAACACCGGGTTCATCAGCGCTTCCTCGAAGACGCGGTCCTCGAACAGCAGGGACTGCATCAGGTCGCCGATGGGGGAGTCGCCGTCGCCGCCGAGCAGCGATGCGAACCGGCCCTTCCAGCCGGCGTGGGTAGACCCGCCCTCGAGGTCCGCGCGCACCCCGTTGCGTCGCTCGCTGACGTCGAGGACGGCTTCGAGCAGGCGGTCCGCCAGGCCGTTCGGCGTCGCCACGGACGGGGGAATGACCGTGTAGCCGTGCGCGTCGAGATCGGCCACGTAGCCCTCGAGCCCCAACTCGCGGATCTCGGTCCAGGCGCGGTCGAGGTTGGTCTGGCCGTTGCCGTTCTCGTCCATGGGGATGTCCTTTTCGTCGGGCGGACTAATGTACGTGGAAATCGCAGGTGGAGCCACCGGACCACCGGCCCGTGGGGAACGGCGCCCACCTCGCGCTTATACTCTCCGGCCCTCCAGGCCCCACGGGCGCGGCCATCCCGATGCGGACGATCAAGGTCGATGTCGCCATAGCCGGAGGCGGCGTCGCCGGCCTCTGGATCGCGAACCTGCTCCTGCGCCAGGGCCGCGAGGTTGCGGTCTGCGACCCGGGCCGGAGGGCCGGCGTGCAGACGCTGGCGTCCCAGGGGCTCATCCACGGCGGCATCAAGTACGCGCTTCGGGGACGTCCGGAGGCAACGTTCGATGCGCTGCGGGACATGCCCGGGCGCTGGCGGCGCTGCCTCGCCGGCGACGGCGAGATCGACCTGCGTGGCGTGCGCGTCCTCTCCGATACGTGCTACCTGTGGTCCCGGGATGCCGTCGCGGCGCGGCTGGCGACGTTCCTGGCAAGCCGTGTCATGCAGGGGCGGACGACCCGCGTCGGACGGGCGGAGTACCCGGACGTGTTCGCGGGCCAGGCGGGCAGCCTCTACCGCCTCGACGACTTCGCCATCGACGTCGCGGGCCTGCGTCGTTGCCTCGCGGCGCGGCTCGGTGACCGGCTGCTGGCGACGGAGGTGCCCGCCGACGGGATCCTCTGGCGGGATGGGTGCATCGGGGGTCTGCGGACGGCGGCGTTCACGATAGAGGCCGACCGGTTCGTGTTCGCCGCAGGTGCGGGGAACGGCGACCTGGCGGCGGCCGCGGGATTCGACACGCGCATGCAGCGCCGGCCCCTGCACCAGGTCCTGGTGCACAGCCCCGAGCCCGAACCGCTCTTCGCCCACTGCATCGCCGGCCTTGCGCCCGATCCGGCGCTGACGGTGACCACGCGGCCGGGGTACCACTACATCGGGGGCGCGCTCGCCCTGGACGGCGTCCAGCGCACGGAGGCGGAGCAGATCGCCGCCGGGCGGCGCGCGCTCAAGACCTTCCTGCCGTGGATCGACTGGGACGCCCGCCGCTTCGAGACGCTGCTGGTGGATCGTGCCGAACCCGCGCAGGAAGACGGGCGGCGGCCGGACCAGGCGTTCGTCGCGGCGCGCGGGAACGTGTTGCTGGTCTGGCCGGTCAAGCTCTCGCTGGCGCCGGACCTCGGCGACCGCGTCCTGCGGGCGCTCGGGGCCTGACCCTTACGGCGCGCGTTCGGCCCCCCGGGTGTCGACTCCGCAAATCTCGGCGCGCTCCTTGAGGGCGGTGGCCGTTGCCTCGAACCCGCGCAGGATCGATCTCCCGAACAGCATCCGGACGATCGGGGCGAGCAGCCCCGCCATCGTGTCCGTCGTGTGGTATGCACATCGCCCCGCCGCAATGGGCGTCACGATCTGCGTCTTCCTGGCGGTGAGCAGGAACGGGGTCCAGTACACGGAACTCCACGTCAGCCGCGCCGGCGGCTCGGCGATGTCGGTGTGCTCGGTGACGCGCACGGGCAATCGGCCGAGCAGGACCCGGGCGCGCACGGGTGAGCCGGGCTGGAAGTCCGTCTCGATGTGCGTGGTGAAGGGATTCCACTCGCCGTAACGCTCGCCGTCGGTGAGGACGTTCCAGACGGCCTCGGCGGGGGCGTCGATGGTGAGGGGCTCGGTCTCCACGACGAAGTCGAACATGGGTGCTCCCGTTGTGCGGCCCGACCGCGAGGTTAGCCAGCCCTTCGGCGGCGCACTACCAGGCCGCGACCCCCGCGGCGCGGGTCGCCGGCGGCGACGAACTGCCCGTCCCGCACTCCGGCGACGTGTACTCCCCCGAAGAACAGGTTGGCCCGCCCCCAGTGCTCGACCTCGTCGAAGGCCGCCTCCAGTTCGGTTTCGGTGTCCGCCGCGAAGCCGCTCTCGAGGCTGAGACGTTCGCCTTCCACGTGCAGGCGCGGCGCCAGCACGGCGTCCTCGGGGGCGTGGCCCGCCCGGACGAGCTGGTCGACCGTCTGCAGGATGGCGCTGCGGATACGGTTCGAGCCGCCGCTGCCGAGTGCGAGGCGCTGGCGGGACCCTTCGACGAACGTCGGCGCCATCATCGACGCGAGCCGCGTGCCCGGGGTCCAGCGATGGAAGCCGCCGGGGTTCAGGTCCTCCTCGCCGAGCATGTTGTTCAGCATGATCCCCGTGCCGGGCACCAGGCGGCCGCAGCCTTCGCCGTTGGATACCGTCATGGCGGCGAGGTTGCCCTCGGCGTCGGCGGCGCTGATGTGGGTCGTTCCGCGCGTGGAGCGCGCCCGGCCTCGCATCCGGAGGCGATACCGGGAGACGAGTTCGGGGTCGAGCTCGGGGTCGAACTCGGGGTCGAAAGAGGTGTCGGCGCCGGCTTCGAGACGCGCGGCGTTCGCGAGCCGCATGGCCTCCGCGATGTTCCGGACGCGCTCCGTCTCGTGCGTCGCCTCGGCGGTTTCCAGCAGTCCGAGCGCCAGGGCGATCAACGTGCCTCCGGTCGACGGCAGCGGATTCGTCCAGACCCCGGTTCCACGATAACGGAGCGAGAGCGGCGTGCGGCGCAGCGTGCGGTAGCGGGCCAGGTCCTCCAGCCGGAGATGGCCGCCGGCGCCGCAGGTTTCGACGATGGCCTCGCCGAGTGCGCCGCGATAGAAGAGGTCCGCGCCCTCGGTGTGGAGCGCCTCGAACGAGTCCGCCAGTTCCGGCTGCCGTAGGGTGTGCGCTTCCCGCAGGGTCTGCCGGCCGCCGCCGGCGTAGACGCGCCGGGCGTCCGCGGTCGCGGTGTAGATGGGACCGACGACGTCCATCATGTACGCCTGCAGCGGCGTGACCGGAACGCCGTCGCGCGCGGCTTCCATGGCGGGCTCCATCAGGCGGGCGAGCGGCAGCGTGCACAGGTCCGCGTGGATGTCGAACAGGCCGCTGACGAAACCCGGTGTCGCGGTCGCACCGACGCCGATGTGGAACTCCTGGGTGACGCCGCCGAAGTCCACCTCGACGGGGTAGAAGTCGAGGTCCTCGGGCGCCTGCTTCGCGAGCGGGGTCTGCACGAAGAAGTCGTACAGGACGGGCTCCGCGTCGGCGGGATGGGCGAGCAGGAAACCGCCCCCGGCGAGCGATGCGAGAACGGGTTCCGCGGCGCACGCCGCGCACTGTGCCGCGACGACCGCGTCGAAGGCGTTGCCGCCGTCGCGGAGCACCTCGGCAGCGGCCGCCGCCGTCACCGGGTGCCCGCAGGCGACCGCGCCGAGCGGGCTCGTTGCGCGTGGCATGTGGCGTTGCGGGCTGGCGGTAGTCCGGGCTTCAGGACGACGGGGTCGCGTCCGACTCCGCGTCGCCCCAGACTTCCTGCAGCCGCGCATCCCGCCGGCAACCGTACCGGTAGTACCGGTAGCGCAGCGGGTTCTCGGTGTAGTAGTTCTGGTGATAGCCCTCGGCGGGATAGAACGGCGCCGCCGGCAGGACGCCGGTCGCCACCTTGCGCCCGAACCTCGACTCGATGGCGGACTTGCGGTCTTCGGCAAGGACGCGCTCGGCCTCGTTGCCGTAGAACACGGCGGCCCGATAGCTTGAGCCGCGGTCGCAGAACTGGCCGCGGTCGTCGAACGGGTCGATGTTCCGCCAGAACACGGCGAGCAGCTCGTCGTAGGAGATGCGATCCGGGTCGTAGGTCACGCGTACCACTTCGAAGTGCCCGGTGCCGCCGGCCGTGACCTGTTCGTAGGTGGGGTTTTCGGTGTGACCGCCGCTGTACCCGGAGGTCGTGTCGAGGACGCCCGGGAGCTTGTCGTAGGGCGGCTCCATGCACCAGAAACAGCCGCCGGCGAAGACGGCGGTGGCCTCGTCGGCGTGTGCGTGCACGGCGCCCAGGAACAGCGGGAGCGCGACGCACAGCCTGAACAACGCTTTGATCATGTCGCGATCCTCCCTCCGGGCGCCGGGTCAATCAACCACGCACGTGAAGCTCGCCGCATCGTCCGGATCACCGGAGCCGTCGTACCGCGCATACTGCGGATAGGGGCAGAGCGGCCGCGTAAACTGGTTCGCCCCCGCTTCCGCGCCGGCCTTCAGGATCGCCTCGCTCCAGCTCACGAGCGCCCCGCCGATCGCTACCTGGCCTTCCATGAAGGTGAATTCGCCGGGATGCCTGGCAATGATCCTCTCAGGCGCCACGTCGTCTTCGACCCAGTCCATGATGGCCTCGATGTAGTCTGCGGCCCAGGCGCCCGGCCCGCCGAGACAATGGACCATGCCCGGCACCATGAAGACGCGCATGAAGCCGTCCACGGCTTCCGGGCCGTTCAGGCGCCTCGCCTCCTCGTAGAAGTTCTCGAGGGCCCCGGCGCGGCAGGGCATGTCGTGCCACCCGTTGTACACGATCAGCTTGCCGCCGCGCGCGATGAACCTGCCGAAGTCGGGGGGCGGCAGGTGTACCGCGGCCGCCGCCTCCGCCAGGTCGGCCATCCCCGCCACCGGATCGAACGCGTCCGGGCTGAACCCTGGCTGGCGGTGCAGGATTTCCGCCGCCACCCGCGTCGTCAGCTCGTTCGCGGTGCCGTCCAGGAAGTCCACCGGACCGGTGACCCAGAGCTGGAAGTCGCCGCCGAGTTCCGCACCCGGATAGACGCCCGGCACCACCACCTTGCCCGACGCGTCGGTCAGCCCGGTGTAGATCGCCCGCGCGGTCTCGATCTGGCCGGCGGTGAGACACCCTTCGGTGTCCTCCGCCGTGCACTCGAGCCGGTCGAGTTCGAGCAGGTCCAGGGTGCACTTGCGCGGGTCCGCGATCAGCCCGTCCGCCAGGCCGTCGAGCGTGTCGCATGCCCGTCGGGTATTGGCGTCGAGCACCGCGACGTCCTCCATAGTCAGGGGATTGCGTTGTTGCAGGCGCGCGTTTTCGACGGACAACGCGAGCAGACCGGTGACCAGGTCGACCGCCGGCGCCCCGGCGATGATGCCGTCGAAGTCGTCCGGGAAGCGCAGCGCTTCCATCAGCGCGCCATGGCCCCCCTTGGAACAGCCCCAGAGGTAGGCGTGCTCGACGGGGCGCCCGTAGAACTCGGCGATCACCCGCTTGGCGAAGACCGCGGTCAGGTGGTTCGACCGGAAGCCGAAGTTGATCTTCGCGTTGTCGTCCCGGTAGAAGCTCGGATCGTTCGCGCCCTCGTGCCCGGAGTCCGTGGTCGCCATCGCGAACCCGTCGTCGAGCAGGCTGGTGGTGTCCCCGATGACGCCCGCGAGGCCGCCCGGCGCCAGGTACATGAACCTGCCCGTCCAGCCCTCGACCGGCATGCCGACGCGGAACCGTATCGTTCCGTCGATGGTCCCGTCGACCTGACAGTAGGCCGGCATGTCCCCGGACGCCTCGATCAACACCCCGGGATTTACCGCGTGGGCTTCGTCGGTGAGCAGGTACAGGCGATCGCAGCGTGTCTGCGGCGAGTCCGCGCGGGCATCCGCGAAACCCGGGGCGGTCAGCGCAACCGCTGCTGCGAGGGCAAGGCACGACAGGGGTCTGTTTCTCATCGGGTTACCTCCTCTGCTGGTACATGCCGGAGCCCTGTACCTGGTCGTTCGGCGGGCATAGGCTTGCGGACATGACACGTCGAGTCGCCTGCGTCCTCTCGATCTGCGCCGCCCTGGCGGCGGGCGCCGACGAAGACGTGTCGGTCCAGGCGCATGATCTCACGACTTTCGTCCCGTCCCGCGTACAGTACGACAGCGTCGGCGGCCTGGGCGAGGCCTACTATTACTACGAGGGACGCCTCTGGGCCCGCTGGGAGACGGACTTCCCCCAGGCCGAGCGGAACTTCGCGAAGCGGCTCACGGAACTGACCGCCATCGTCGCCGCGGCGACCCCGGCCCGCAGGCGCCTGACGGACGAGGACCTCGGCGACTCCCCGCTCATCTTCATGTCGGACGTCGGCTACATGCAGCTCACCTCCGCGGAGAAGGCCGGCCTGCGCGCCTATCTCGAGAACGGCGGATTCCTCTGGGTGGACGACTTCTGGGGCGACGCGGAGTGGGCGAGCTTCGAACGGGCCATGCGCGACGTCCTGCCCGAGCGCCGCTGGCAGCCGCTGCCGATCGAGCATCCCATCTTCCACACGGTCTTCGAGATCGCGGAGATGCCGCAGATCCCGGCGCGGGATTTCGCCTGGATCGGCGACACCGCGGAGCCGCCCTGGATCCACCGCTATCCGCAGGGATCGCTCGAGGTGCCCCAGATCCGCGCGTATCTCGACGACGACGGCCGTCCGATGGCCATCGCCACGCACAACACCGACATCGCCGACGGCTGGGAGCGCGAGGCGTACGGCGAGTGGTACTTTGAGAACTTCTCCACCAAGTCGTACCGCCTCGGCATCAACGTGGTCATCTACGCCCTGACGCACTGACGTGTCGAAGGACGACGATCGGAGTTCGAGCCGGCTGACGGCGGCAGAGGCGGCCGCGCGCTACGAGGCCGTCGACCCGAACGTGCTCAACGACTGGCTGCGGGACCTCCTGCCGGAGGGGCGCGGCTGCGTGCTGGACGTCGGCGCGGGTAGCGGCCGGGACGCCGCGTGGCTCGCCGGGCTCGGCCACGAGGTCGTCGCGGTCGAGCCTGACGGCGCGATGCGCTGGCAGGCCGAGCAGATGCATCCGGACCGGCGCTTCGAACTGCTCCCCGACCGGCTGCCCGAACTCTCGGGGACTTTCCGTACGGGACTCTCCTTCGACCTGGTGCTGCTGAACGCCGTGTGGATGTTCGTGGCGCCGGGAGACCGGGAACGAGCCTTCCGCAAGCTCGTGACGCTCTTGAAGCCCCGCGGTGTGATCGCGCTCACGCTCCGGCAGGGTCCGGTGGACCCGGACCGGGACATGCACGCCGTGAGCGAAGCGGAGATCGAACGGCTCGCCCGCCGCCACGGCGCGTACGTGGAGTCGGTCTCGAGCGCGCCGGACCTGCTTGGGCGCGGGCGGTTCTCGTGGCTGCAGGTCGTCGTGCGGCTGCCGGACGACGGCACCGGCGCGCTGCCGCTCGTGCGCCGGATCGTCCTGAACGACGACAAGTCGTCCACCTACAAGCTGGGGCTCCTGCGAGCGATCTGCCGCGTCGCCCACGGGGCGCCGGGCCTTGCGCGGGAGGCGGGAGCCGAGCACGTGGAGATTCCGCTCGGTGTCGTCGCGTTGTTCTGGATCAGGCTCTACCTGCCGCTGCTCTCGGCCGACCTGCCGCAGAACCCGCTCAACAGCAGGGACTTCCGGCGCATCGGGTTCGCGAAGGAGCCGTTTCGCGAACTCTCCGGCATGCTGTCGGCGATGGATCTCCGCCCGGGCGCGAGAGTCCCTGGTGACCGAGGCACGATGCTGCACCGCGCGCTCCGTGACGCGTGCACCACGATTGACCGGATGCCGGCCAATTACCTGACGTGGCCCGACAAGTCGCGGATCTTTCCGGTACACCGGCAGGGCTCCAGGAAGCCGAGCGCCGTGGTGCTCGACGGGAACTACCTGCGAAGCTTCGGGACGCTGCGTGTGCCGGTACACCTGTGGCGGGCGATGCAGCGCTACGCGGTCTGGATCGAACCCGCGCTCGTGGAAGAGTGGATCGGGCTGACGGCCGGCTACGCCGAGAGACAGTCGCGAACCCTGGACGAGCACGCCGTCCGGCGGGCCATGCGTTGGTACGAGCCGGAGCGGGACATCGGCACGGTGAGGAAGCGGGTGGACGTTCTCATGGAGAGCCAGTCACGGCTGCATTGCGTCTGGACCGGGAAGCGGCTGCGCAAGGGCGGCGTCGACATCGACCACTGCTTTCCCTGGTCGGCCTGGCCCTGCGACGACCTGTGGAACCTCATGCCGGCCACCCGCCAGGTGAACCAGCGGGACAAGCGTGACCTGCTGCCCGACGACCGAACGCTCCGAGGGGCGAAGGAACGCATCCTCGAGTGGTGGGAACTCGCCTACTGTTCCGAACGCGTCCTCGACGAGCGTTTCCGGCTCGAGGCGGGTGCGCGTCTACCGGCGCTGGGCGGCCGGGCGAAGCCTGACGACATCTTCACGGCGATGTCACTGCAGCGCATGCGGCTGTCGAACGACCAGCAGGTCCCGGAGTGGGGTGGCCCGACTCCGCCGGTGTGACGCGGCAGGGTACGATCACCGAACCCGAGGTTGGAGAGCCGCCATGACCGCACCCGTACTCAGAATCTTCTCCTATCTCCCCAACCCGAGGGTCTGGAAGGCGTTGATCGCCGCGGATCTCTGCAGCGTCGAAGTCGAGGTGGTCGGCGATGAGCCCCCCAACCTGGGGAACTGGCTCTGGGACTACGACGCCCGGCCGTTGCCGGACGAGGAGCGCACCGGCGACAGCCCGCATGCGCGGCGGGGCCGGCGGGGCTTCTCGGGCACGCTCTACAAGACCGAGGCGTTCCTCCGGGCGCACCCGTTCGGAACTGTGCCGGCGGCGTTCGGCCCCGGGGGAGACGTCGGCGTCTTCGAGTCGAACAGCATCCTGCGCGCCGTCGCGCGCGCGGGCGCGCCCAACCGTCAGCTCTACGGCCGCGATGGCTACGAGGCGTCGAGGATCGACAGCTTCCTCGATGCCGACCTCGTGTTCGCGCGGGAGGCGCAGGTGTACCTGCTGGAGCTGCGGGAACCGACGGCGGCCACCCACGCGCGCATGGCGGCCGCGTACGAGTTCTACCTGGCGGGTGTAGAGAGCGCGCTCGGTCGCGCGGAATACCTTGTCGGCGACGCGCTGACCATCGCGGACATCGCGTTCGTCTCCGACCTCGCCCAGTTCCTCGGCGAACGCCGCGGCCATCGGCGGCTGGCCGCCGTCGGGCTCGAGCCGGTCAGCCGCCACGGACGCGAGGAGTACCCGCGCGCATACGGCCACATGCGCGGACTCATCGAGACCGACGCGTTCTCGACGTACTTCGAAGGCTACCTGCCCCGCGAGGACTCCGCGTCCTGACGGCGCAGGGTAGCCACTGCTCGGAGCGCAACCGGTGTTCGAGTGGCTCTTCAAGTACCCGTCCGACGTCTACCGCGAGGCGGTGTTCACGTTCGGGACGGACCTCGCGCCGGCGTGGTGGATTCTCCTCGGCGCCGTCGCGGTCGCCCTGCTTGCGGCGAGCCTGGTGCGGCGTGGCCGCCTCGCCCGCTGGCCCGTCCCGCGGCGGCTCGTCGTGTTCGGCTTTCAGGCGGCGACGCTCGGCGTGATCCTGGCGGTGCTGGCGGAGCCGACGCTGATGGTGCGCCAGCTCAAGCCGGGGGCGAATACGGTCGCCGTGCTGATCGACGATTCCGAGAGCATGTCCCTGGGCGCGGGCAGCGGGGAGTCGCGCCTCGCCGTGGCCCGGCGCCTCGCCGAGCGCGCCATCGTCCCCGGCGTCGGGGAGCGTTCCAGCGTGGCCCTATTCCGTTTCGCGGAAGGCGCGCGTCGCATCGAGTCCCTGGACGCGCTCTCCGCGGACGGCGGTCGCACGCGCGTGCTCGCCTCCCTGGCCGAAGCCGCCGGCGCGTTCGACACCGATGCCCTCGCTGCCGTCATCGTCCTGACGGACGGTGCGGCCAACGCCGATGCCGGCGACGATCCCGGGACCCTCCTGGCGGCCGGCGTACCGGTGCATACGGTGGGCATCGGCCCGGGCGCGAACCCCGGCGACGTCGAACTCTCCTCGGTAGCGCTGCCGCGCACGGTGCCGCCCGGCAGCGAGGTGACGGCGCGGCTCACCCTGCGGCACGCGACCGCCGGCGACGTCCGCCTGCGCGTCCGCGACGGCGAGGACGTGCTGGCGGCGAAGACGATCGCACTCCGAACCGAAGGCGCCGTCACGAGCGTCGACATCGCCGTCCCGAGCGGACGGCCGGGCCTGCGGGAACTCACCTTCGAGATCGAGCCGCCGCCGGGGGATCCGCTGCCCCGCAACGATGTCCGTCGGCAACTGCTCGAGGTGGCCGAACGCCGGCACCGCGTGCTCCATCTCGAGGGCGAGCCGCGCTGGGAGTACAAGTTCCTCCGCCGCGCGGTGGCGGAAGACGACGTGATGGACATCGTGAGCTGGCTCAGGACCACCCCGCGCAAGACCTATCGACAGGGCGTGTCGGAAGTCGACGAACTCGCGGAGGGGTTCCCGGACGACCTGTCGAAACTCTATGCGTACGACGTGGTCATCCTCGGCAGCCTGCCCGCCGCGGCCCTGGACGACGAGCAGCACGCGTGGCTCGAGTCCTTCGTCGGCAAGCGCGGCGGCGGGTTGCTGGCGCTGGCCGGCCGCGACGCGCTGGCGGACGGGGGCTGGGATGTCACACCGCTTGCGAGAGCGCTCCCCGTGACCCTCGAACGGAGCGAACGGGCCTCCTACCGGTCGGTCGAAGGGGCCGCGCGCCCGGCGCCGGAGGGACGCGGCTCTCCGGTGGCCTCTCCTGTCGGATTGACCGGTGCGGGCGAGTCGGACGGCTGGGCGGGCCTGCCGAGACTCGCGGACTACCAGGCGCTCGGTCCGGTCAAGCCCGGTGCGACGGTGCTGCTCGAGTGGGTTGGCGACGAAACCGTCGCGCCCCTTCTGGTCGAACAGCCCTACGGGTTCGGCCGCGCGGCGGTGCTCGCCTCGGCGACCACCTGGCGCTGGCGCATGCGCACGCCGCCCGACGATCCCCGGCACGGGCTCTTCTGGAGACAGTTGCTGCGACACCTCGCGCAGGCGGCACAGCAGCGGGACCGCGTCACGGTGGAGGGCGGCCCGGACGCCCTCGCGGTGCGCTTGGCCCTGCGGGACGAGCGCTACGAGCCGGTCGCGGACGCGGACGTGCGCGCGACGATTACCGGACCGGACGGAACCGCGTTCGAGGGAACGCTCGCAGCGGGCGGGGAGAACGGCGCGTTCGAGGCGCGGTGGCAACCCGGCGTCCCGGGGGTGTACCGGGTGGACGTGACGGCGCGGGCTCGCCAGAACGAGCACGTGGCGACGCGCTTTGCCCGGGTCGGCGCCGACGATTTCGAGTACTTCGGGGCAACGCTCAACAGGCCCCTCCTCGAACGCATCGCCGAGGCGACGGGCGGCCGGTACTGGGAGCCGGACGGCGTCGCCGGGATCGCGCGGACGGTCGCGCTGGAGGGGGCCGGTGTGCGGGAGCAGCGCGCGTTGCCGCTCTGGGACGCGCCCTTCTTCTACGTGCTCATCGTGTTGCTCAAGTGCCTGGAGTGGGGGCTGCGCCGGTGGTGGGGAGGCATATGAGCCGGGTCGCATGGCTGTCGCTCCTGGTCGTCGCCGTCCTCCCGGCGTCCGCCGCGACGCGGACGCTGGTCGTTTCGGGCCTCGGCGGCGAGACGCAGTACGCGGAGGCGTTCGAGGCCCTCGCCGAGTCGGCGGCGCAGAGCGCGCGCGGAACGGGGGCCGAAGTGACGTTGCTGACCGGGGCGGACGCGACCCGAGAGACCATCCGGGATGCCCTGGCCGAACTCGGACGGATTTCCGCGGAGGAGGATGTCGCGGTCGTGCACCTCTTCGGTCACGGCACGTACGACGGCGAGACCTTCCGCTTCAACGTTCCGGGCCCGGACCCGACGGACGGGGAGCTGTCGGACTGGCTTGCCGCGCTCCCCCCCGCCCGCCAGCTCGTGGTCGTCGCCACCAGCGCCAGCGGGGCGCTCGCGGAACCGCTGCGGCGGGAGGGCCGAACGGTGATCGCGGCGACCAGGAGCGGGACGGAGCAGAGCGCCGTGATCTTCGGCGACTACTGGCTCGAGGCCCTGCGCGCGCCATCTGCGGACACGAACAAGGACGGCGCCGTCGGGGCGACCGAAGCGTTCCGTTTCACGAGCGCGGCGGTAGAACGCCACTTCGAGGCGCGTGGCCTGATGGCGACGGAGCACCCGCGCCTGGAGGGACCGGAGTCCGGGATCCTCGTGTCCCGCCTCGAGCTGGAGCGGCTGCCCGATGCGAACGCGCGCCGGCTCGCCGCGCGGCGCGCGGAGATCGAGGAGGCCATCGCCGGACTGCGGGAAGAGAAGGATTCGTTGGAAATCGATGCGTACTTCGCGCGTCTGCAGGAACTGCTGCTCGAACTCGCCGTCGTCGAGCGGGAGCTCGCCGATGGCTCGTAGCCGCGCTCCGTTGTCCGCGTTGCTCGTCGGGCTGGCCGTCGCGACGGGGGCGCAGGCCGACACGACCCCGGACGCCTGCCGCCGCCTCGGCTACACGGACAGGGCCGCCTCGGCGGACTGCTACCGCGGCCTGCTGCTCGATCCGTCCATCGCGGTGCGCGCGGAGGCCCTCTGGGGTCTCGGGGACTGGCAGGGCGCCAACTCCGCGTTCCGCGCGGCGGTATCCGCGGCGCCCGGCGACCCGGAAGTACGGGCGCGCTGGGGCAGGCTGTACCTCGAGGCGCACCAGGACGCCGACGCGGAGGACCTCTTTCGGGAGGCGCTGGAACTCGACGGCGCGCATGTCGAAGCCCGGGTCGGTCTGGCCGAGGTCGCCGCGGGACGGTTCGACGTCCGGGCCCGGGCGATCGCGAACTCCGTGCTCGAGGGCGTCCCGAATCATCCGGGCGCGCGTTTCGTGCTGGCCCGCGGGGCGCTCACGGTCGGGGATGTGTCGACCGGGCGGGAACTCGTGCTGCCGGTTGTCGAGTCGGAGGACGCGGGTGCGCGGCTCGAGGCGATGGCGCTGCTGGCCGCGGCCGACCACCTGGAAGGCGAGATCCCGAGTCCGTGGACCGGGCGTGCGCTGAGCGAGAGCCCCCACCATGGCGCGGTCTTCGAGACCGTCGCGCACTTCTACGTCATCACCCGCCGTTACGAGGAGGCTGTCGCCATGCTCGAACGGGCGGTCGAGGTGGATCCCCGGCTCTACAGCGCCCACGCCGCCCTCGGGATCAACCTGCTGCGGGTCAACCGTTTCGACGACGCGCAGCGGCACCTCGCCCGGTCCTTCGAAGGCGACCCCTACGACTCCGAGGTGGTGAACACGCTGCGCATGCTGGACAGCCTGCACCGGTTCGATCTCACGGAGGGCGCGCGCCTGGTCCTGCGGACGCACAAGGAGGAGACGGGAGCCCTCGAGGGCTACGTGCGCCGACTGGTCGACGATGCCATCGCCACCATGGGCGCGAGGTACGGCCACGTCGTCGAGGAACCGGTCGTCATCGAGCTCTACCCGCACCACGACGACTTCGCCGTGCGCACGTCCGGGCTTCCCGGCCTCGGGATCCTGGGCGCGACCTTCGGGGACGTGATCGCCATGGACAGCCCGTCGGCGCGCGGCATCGACGACGGGTTCGACTGGGCGAGCGCCCTCTGGCATGAACTGGCGCACGTGGTCACGCTGAACGCCACGGGCAACCTGGTGTCGCGCTGGTTCAGCGAGGGCATCTCGGTGCTGGAGGAATGGCGCACGGGCCCGAGCCGCAGCACGAGCCCGAGCCGTAGTACGGGCCCGAGCCGCGGCCGTTCCGTGCCGCTCGATTTCATCGAGGCGGTGCGGGGCAACCGGCTGCTCCCGGTGGAGCACCTCGACGGGGGATTCATGCAGCCGGACACGCCGAACCGCGTCGCCCTGTCCTATGTGCAGGCGGGCCTGCTCTGCGAGTACATGGAGGACACCTGGGGCGTTGGCGCGCTGGCGCGGGTGCTGGCCGCCTACGCGGATGGCGAGGACACGCCCGGGGCCATCCGGCGTGGACTGGAGCTGGCGCCCCTCGCACTGGACGAGGGGTTCGATGCCTACCTGGACACGCGTTTCGGGGATGTCGACCCGGACCGGTTCCGCGCGCAGGTGCGGTCGGCGTCTGCACACCTGAAGGCGGAAGCGTGGTCGGCCGCCGCCGAGGCGGCGCGGGAGGCGGCGACGGTCTACCCGGACTACGTCGGCCCCGCGAGCGCCTGGCCGCTGCTGGCGGAAGCCGAGGCCAGCCGCGGACGCATCGTCGAGGCGAGCGCCGCGCTGACCGAGTACTGGCGCCGTGGCGGCCGCGCCCCGGGGACGCTGCGGCGGCTCGTCGAGTGGCTGCGGTCCGGGGAGCGGCCGGCGGACGCCCTGCCCGTGCAGCGCTCCCTCGCCCTGGTGGCGCCCCTGGTCCCGGAGGAGCGCCGGCGGCTGGGCGACTTCCTCACGGAGGCGGGCCAGTACGAGGACGCGATCCTCGAGTACCAGGCCCATCTCGCCTTGCGTCCCCACGACCGTGCGGACGCGCATTACCGGATCGCAAGGGCCTATCAGGGCGCGGAACGGCTCGCGGCAGCGCGACGGCATGTGCTATACGCGCTGGAGATCGCGCCACGCTTCCGCGCCGCGCTGGCGCTCCTGCTCGAGATCGAAGGATGAACGACATCACGCCGGCTCCGGACGAAGTCGCCCGCACCGAGGCCGACGTGCAGGCGTTCCGCGAGACGATGGAAGCGATCCGTCGCGGGCTCGGCCGGGTCATCGTCGGGCAGGACGCCGTGATCGAGCAGTTGCTCATCACCGTGCTGATCGGCGGGCACTGCCTGATCACCGGGTTGCCCGGCACGGCCAAGACGCTCATGGTCCGTGGGCTGGCCCAGGCGCTCGGGCTCGACTTCAAGCGCATCCAGTTCACCCCCGACCTGATGCCCGCGGACGTGACCGGCACCGACATCCTCGACGAGGACCCGGCGGCCGGTGAGCGGCGCTGGCGCTTCGAGCCCGGACCCGTGTTCACCAACGTGCTGCTCGCCGACGAGATCAACCGCACCCCACCGAAGACGCAGTCGGCGCTGCTCGAGGCCATGCAGGAGGCGAGCGTCACCGCGCGCGGGAGGACCTATCCCCTCTCCCGGCCGTTCGTGGTGCTCGCGACGCAGAACCCGATCGAACTCGAGGGAACCTACCCGCTACCGGAGGCGCAGCTCGACCGGTTCGTGTTCAACGTGGTGCTGGATTACCTGGACGCCGGTGAGGAGGTCGCGGTGGTGGACCGCAACGTGCTCGGCGTCGTGGAAGAGGACGTCTCGTCCTGTACCGACGCGGACACCCTGCTGGGCTTTCAGCGCCTCGTTCGCGAAGTGCCGGTCGCCGACGCCGTGACGCGCTACGCCGTCGACGTGGTGCGCGCCACCCGCCCGGACGACGCATCGTCGGGCGAGCGGGTGCGTGCCTACCTCGGCTACGGCGCGAGCGTTCGCGCGGCGATCTTCCTCACCATGGGCGCGCGGGCGCGCGCCCTGCTGGCAGGCCGCTACCACGTCACCGCCGCGGACATCCGGGCGCTCGTCCCGGCGGTGCTCCGGCACCGGCTGCAGCGGAACTACCTCGCCGAGTCGGACGGCGTGACGGTCGACGCGCTGATCGCAGACGTGCTCGACGGCGTCCGGGAACGGGGGTGAACGCACCCGCCGGGGCGCGCACGCCGACGCGCCTGATCCCGCCGGAGATCCTGGCCGGGCTCGGCAACCTGGAACTCGTGGCGCGGGCGGTGGTGGACGGCATGCTGAACGGGCTGCACCGGACCGACGTGTTCGGCTTCAGCCAGGAGTTCGCGGAGTACCGCGACTACGTGCCCGGCGACGACCCGCGCTTCGTGGACTGGAACGCCTACGCGCGCACGGGCCGCCCGTACGTCAAGCGCTTCGAGGGCGAGACCAACACCCGCCTCATGCTGATGCTCGACGTGAGCGCGTCGATGGGGTTCGGGGGCGGACTCGGGGGCGAAAAAGCGTCTAAGCTCGACTACAGCCGATGGCTGGCCGCGGCGCTCGCGTGGTTGGCTCATCGCCAGCACGACGCCGTAGGGCTGCTGGCCTTCCACGACACGGTGGCCGCGTTCCAGCCGCCTTCGGGGCGCGGCGTGGCGGGGGAGCGCCTCTTCCACACCCTCGACGGGTTGCGCGCGGGTTCGGGGACGGACTGGCCGGCGGCGTTGCGGCACCTCGGCGCACGCGTCTCGCGGCGCGGCATCCTCGCGGTGCTCTCGGACTTCTACTGTGCGCCCGACGTGCTCGGTCAGGCCTTGCGGGGGCTGTGCGTGCGGGGACACGACGTGTTCCTCCTGCATGTCCTCGACCCCGCCGAGCGGCGACCGGACGTGGGCAGGGGCGCCGCGCTGCGCGATGCGGAGACGGCGGAGGTCATGGAAGTCGACGGGCTGGAGCTGCGGTCCGGGTACCCCGAGCGGCTCGCGGAGCACGAGCGGGGACTGCGGCGCGCGGCGGCGTCCGCCGGGGCCGACTACGTCCGCGTGGACACCGACCAGCCCCTCGACCGGGCGCTCTTCGAGTACCTGCGGTTCCGCGCTCGCCAGTCATGAAGCCACGGGCGGCGCCAACTCCGTGACCTTCGTCGCCGCACCGCTTCTCCTCGGGCTGTTGCTGGTGGCGATCCCGCTGTGGCTGCACCGTACGCACCGGGAAGCGCCGCGGCGGGGATTCAGTTCGCTGTTCCTGATGCGGGCGGCGGCGGAACCGGTGCATGCGGAGCGGACGCTACGCTACCTGGTTCTGCTGGCGCTCCGTTGTGCAGTGCTGGCCGCGGCGGCGCTGGCGTTCGCCGGTCCGATGCTATCTGGCCTCCTGCGCGAGGACGGTGACGCTGCCGCCGCAGACGACGCACGGGTCCCGCTGGTCGTGCTGGACCGCTCGCTGTCCATGGGACGGTCCGGCGTGTGGGACGAGGCGCTACGGCGCGTCGAGCGGCTTGCGGACGACGGCGCCGCGGTCGTGTTGGGCGCCGGCACGGACCTCGAGTTGCTGACGGCCGCGCCGGGTTCGATCGCCCCGGAGGCGGCCCGCCTGGGATTCGGGGGCCTCGTCTCGCGCGTGGCGGGCGTCGCCGCCAACCTTCCGCAGGCGGGAAGCGGTTTCGCGGTGCACCTGGTCTCCGACTTCCAGGCGAGCGCCGTTCCGGACCGTTTCAACGCCCTGATCGAGGGCGGGACGTTGCCCCTGACGGTCCATCCGGTCGGCGGGGCCGAGGACAACTGGACAGTGGAGTCGGTCCGCCTGTCCGGAGACGAGGCCGTCGCCCGCATCGCGAGCCACGCGGATGCGGAGCGGGAGGTGGGCGTCGTGCTGCGCATCGGGGATACGGTGGCCGGGCGGACCACCCTGGCGCTCGCGCCGCGCGCGCGGACCGAGGCGCGCTTCGCGTTGCCCCCGGACGCCCATGAGGCGTCGCAGGATATTGGGGTCGTCGTGGTGCTGGAGCCCGGGGACGCGTTGCCGGCGGACGACATGGCGCGCGCCGTGCTGCGGGCGCGGCGCTCGGGCGCGTTGGCGGTCGTCGCCTCGGCGGACGCGGCGGCGGACTACCTGGCAGCCGCGACCGAAGCGGCCGGTCTTCCCTTCGCACCGATCAGGATCGGCGGTCCAGGCGGTGCGGAGGATTGGCCGCCGGGGGTCGAACTGGCGGCGCTCCTCGATCCGGGAGCCCCGGCGGCGGATGTCTTCCGACGGGTCTCGCGTCTGCTCGCCGGCGGGGGTGGCCTGCTCCTCGCGGTCGGGCGCCGGACCGCGGGCGCCGGGATGCTCCCCTTCGTCGATCAGCCCGTGGAGCGGACCGTCCGCGCCCCAGCGGGGGGTGCGCGAGTGGTGGTGGAAGATTCGGGCCACCCGGCGGCGGGGGACGGTTGGCGCGACGTGGCCGTCTTCCGCAGTGTCGTTCCGGTCGAGCCCACCGCCGGTGAGCCCATCCTGTCGCTGGAGGACGGACGTCCGCTGCTCGCTGAGTACCGGGTGGGTCCGGGCCGGGTCCTGGTCCTGTACACGGCGCTCGACCGGGAGTGGACATCGCTGGCGGTCCGCCCTGCCTTCGTGCGCTTCGTCGCGGACGCAATGCGCTACCTCGGCAACGACCTGGGCGCCCTCGAGGCGCTGGCCGGAGCGCCTCTGCGTGTACCGGCGGCTTCCGTACAGGTCTTCGACGCCGAGGGCGCGAGGGTGCTGGGACTCGCGAGCACCGCGGACCGACCGACGGTGCGCCTCTCCGCACCCGGTTTCTACACCGTGCGCACGCCGGGGCGCAGCACCCTGCTCGCCGTGAACGTGGACCCCCGCGAGTCGGACCTGCGCACGGCCGATGCGACGCTGCTGGCCCGCTGGCAGGACGCCATCGGCGCGGAGGCCGCGGGAAGCGCCGCGGTACCGGGAGGCGAGGGAGCACCGGCCGCGGCGGACGGGGGGCAGCCTCTCGGCATCTGGCTGCTCGCCCTCCTGGCGCTGCTGCTCCTTGCCGAACCCCTCGTGGCCAACGTGGGCCGGTGGCTTCCCGGGAGGGCGCCCGTGTAAGCGCCGGCCGCGGGGTCGCGATATGCTTGCGGGTTTTTTCGGGCCTTCCCGATGCGCTTCCCCATACAAAAAGGAGCACCGGCAGCATGAAAGACGAGACCATCGCGATCCACGCGGGTTACGAAACCGACCCCACCACCCACGCGGTGGCCGCGCCCATCTACCAGACCGTCGCGTACGAGTTCGACGACGCCCAGCACGGCGCCGACCTCTTCAACCTGGCCGTGCCGGGCAACATCTACACGCGGATCATGAACCCGACCCAGGCGGTGCTCGAACAGCGCGTCGCTGAACTGGAGCATGGCGTCGGCGCGCTCGTCCTCTCTTCCGGCAGCGCGGCGGTCAACTACTCCGTCCTGAATCTCGCGGAGGCGGGCGACAACATCGTCACCGTGCCGCAGCTCTACGGCGGCACCTACACGCTGTTCGCTCACATGTTTCCGAAGCAGGGCATCGAGGTGCGCTTCGCCGAGGACGACAGTCCGGCGGACCTCGAGAAGCTGGTGGACGGCCGTACCAAGGCCATCTTCTGCGAGAGCATCGGCAATCCGGCCGGCAACATCATCGACCTCGAAGGCGTGGCCGAGATGGCCCACGCGCACGGCGTGGCGACGATCGTGGACAACACCGTGGCGACCCCGGCGCTGCTGAAGCCGGTCGATCACGGGTTCGACATCGTCGTGCACTCGATGACGAAGTACATGGGCGGCCATGGCAACTCGCTCGGCGGCGTCATCGTGGACGGCGGGAAGTTCTCCTGGGCGGACAACGCGGACCGCTACGCGATGTTCACCACGCCGGAGCCGAGCTACCACGGCGTCGTGTACACGGATGCCCTCGGGCCGGCGGCCTACATCGGCCGCGCCCGCACCGTGCCCCTGCGCAACACGGGTTCGGCGATCTCGCCGTTCAACGCGTTCCTGATCATGCAGGGCGTGGAGACGCTGAACCTGCGTATGGAGCGGCACTGCGAGAACACCATGGCGGCGGCGCAGCACCTGAAGGACCACCCGAAGGTGGAGTGGGTGAGCTACGCCGGGCTGCCCGGGGACCGCTACCACGACCTGGCGCAGCGCTACATGGGCGGCCGCGCGTCGGGCATCCTGACGTTCGGCGTCCATGGCGGCTTCGACGCGGGCGTGAAGTTCTACGACGCGCTCAAGCTCTTCAAGCGGCTGGTGAACATCGGCGACGCCAAGTCCCTCGCCTGCCACCCCGCCTCGACGACGCACCGGCAACTCACCGAGGAGGAGCAGGCCAGCGTCGGCGTGCGGCCGGAGACGATACGGCTCTCCGTCGGCATCGAGCACATCGACGACATCCTCGAGGACCTCGATCAGGCGCTTGCCGCGGTCTGATCGGGGCGTTCCGGGAGAGCCGGTTCGCGGGACTGACGCTGCGGCGCCGTCGCGGGCAGGTTGAAGCGTCGGCCCGCTTCTGCGAGCCTCGAAGCTGCCGCGGAAACGCGCAGCCACGGAGCCGCGACTCGGGTGAAGGGGTCGGGCGCGCACGGAATCCTCGACGCGTACGTCGCGCGGTGCGCGCGGCGGCTGCGCCGGGTGACGGCCGTGCGGCTCGCGGCCATCGCACTTCTCGGAGTGCTTGCCGTCGCGGCCCTGTTCGCGGCGGTCGTGGTCTACTGGGTACCGGGTTCCGCATGGACCGTCACGGCCCGTGTCCTCCTCGCGATCGTCGCGGTGCTCCCGTTCGTGGTCGTCTGGCGGATGCGCGGAGCGGCCGCCGCCCCGGCCGAACGCATCGAGCGGCTGGTACCGCGATTCGACGGTCGACTGACCACGTGGGCCGATGCGCGCCGTCGGGGACGCGACTCGCGGCTCCTGACGGTCCTGGCGCACGAGACGGCGTCCGTCGCCGGGGACCACAGCCCGTCGGCGGTCGTCCCGGCACGCCGGTTCGTCCCCTGGTCGCTGGCGGCCGCCGGCGCCGTCGCCGCGCTGGCATGGCTGCTGGTCGCGGCGCCCACCGCGTGGCAGCTCGCCGGACAGCGCCTCTTCACGGGTGCGCTCTTCGCGGATGGCCAGCCCCGCATCGTGGTGCAGCCCGGCGATGCCGTCGTGCCGCGGGGGTCGGACGTGGTCGTGCGCGCGACGCCGTGGGGCTTCGAGCCCGGCGCCATGCGCCTGCACGCGGCCTTCGCCGGCGGCCCCGGCTGGGAGCGCGCGGACATGTCGCCCGCCGGCGGGGACGCATCGGAGTTCGTCCTCGTGGCCGTGACGGAGCCCGTCGAGTACTACGTGTCCGCCGGGTCGCTCAACTCCGCCCGTTTCCGCGTGGACGTCGCGGACCTGCCGGCGGTCGAGGCCCTGGCGCTCGACGTCACCTGGCCGGAGTGGACGGGAGTGAGTCCGACACGGCAGTTCGAGGGAGACGTCGCGGGCGTGGCGGGCACGCGCGTGGCGGTCGAGGCGGCCGCGGACCTGCCCTTGACGGGCGCGCACCTGGTCCGGGACGGCGTGGCGCGGCCGATGGAGGTGGCCGGCCGCGTCGGCACCGCGGGTTTCGAGATCGACCGGGCGGGCGCCTGGCATCTCGCGGTCGCCCACCAGGGCGCGCTCGTGCGCATCACCGAGGAGTTCGCGATCGACCTGGCGGTGGACACGCCGCCGGAGATCGAGTTCGTCTTCCCCGGGCGTGACCGGTCCGTCACGTCCATCGAGGAACTCGCGCTGCGCTTCCGGGCGCGGGACGACTTCGGTGTCGAGGGGCTCGCGCTGCACTATTCGGTGAACGGCGGCGCTGCCGTGCAGCACGAACTGCTCGCGGAACGAGACACGGAGGTCGAGGGTGGCACGCTGTTGATGTTCGAGGACCTCTCGACCCCGGAAGGGGCCCCGGAAGGGGCCCCGGCAGGGGCAACCGCGAGGGCGATGCGCCCGGGCGATGTCGTCTCGTTCTTCGCCGAGGCCCGCGACCGGGAGCAGTCGACCCGCAGTGCGCTCTACTTCGCCGACGTGCGGCCGTTCGACCGGCGCTACCGCGAACGGCAATCCCAGGGCGGCGGCGGTGGCGGCGGTCAGGGGATCGACATAGCGGCACGCCAGCGCGACATCGTGACCGCGACCTGGAACCTGATCCTCGAGCGGGACAGAGGGGAACGCGTCGGGGAGGAGCCCTCAGCCGGGGAGCGCGAGGGGCTTGCCCCTCGCACGAAGAAGATCGCGGACCGGACCGACGTGCTCGCGCTCCTCCAGGAGCGGCTCATGGAGCAGATCGACACGTTGGTCGCCCGTAGCGAAGGCCGGGGGCTTTCCGCGAGCGCCGAGATCGACGTGTTCGTGACGGAACTCGCCCAGGCGCGGGAGTACATGGTCCCGGCGGCGGAGCGGCTTGCCGCGCATGCCCTCGACGAGGCCTTGCCCCTGGAGCAGAAAGCCCTGCAGCACGCCCTGGCCGCCGAGGCGGGTCTGCGCGAGATGAACGTCTCCCTCGCCTCGGAGAGCACGGGATCCGGAGGTGGAATGGACCGCTCACTGTCGGAACTGATCGACCTCGAGATGGACCCCGAACGCAACCGCTACGAGATGCCGCGTGCGCCGGGGGGACAGGAACAGGGAGCGGAGGACCACGCGGAGTGGGAGCGTCTCGCGGAACTCGCCCGCCGCCAGGAGGCGCTCGCGCGCTCGGCGGGCGGTCAGCAGATGCCCGTGTCGCGCTGGCGCCAGGAACGGCTGCGACGGGAAGTCGAGGAGATGCGGCAGCGGCTGGCCCAGGCCGGGGGCGGACGCACGGGCCGCATCGATGACGCGATCGAGCGTCTCGGCGAAGCGCGCGACGCCATCGACGACTCCCTGGAGGGGCGCGGCGATCCGCGGCAACAGGAACGCATCGCGGACGCGCTTCGGGAGGCGGCCGAGCGGCTGCGCGACGCGGGTCGCCAGCGCAGCGTCGAAGCCATCGAGGAGGCGCGGCGCGATGTCGCACGCCTCGTCCGCACCCAGCAGGGCATCAACGAGCGGCTGCAGACCCTGCAGGACGAAAGCCTGGATGCATCCCGCCGTGGCCAGCGGACTCCAAACGGCCTCCGAAATCGGGCCGCCGCCGCCCTGGACGCGGCCACCGACGCAAACCGAAAACGGCGCATGCGCGAGGACTTCGGCGAGATCGTGCGTCGCCTGGAGGAATTGCGGCCGTCGCTGCCCGAGCGGGAGGGCGCATCGCTCGAACGTGCCCTCGACGACGTGTCGGACGCGCGCCTGGTCGAGCGCATGGCGGCCGCGGCGGAGGTGTTCGACCGGGGCCGGCCGCTCTTCCTGATCGGGCAGGAAGAGTACGTCGAGGAGGCGCTGGGGCGCTTCGGCGACCGCCTCGGACGTCTCGCTGCACGCCTGGCGGCGCGCGCGGACGGAGAGCCCCCCGAGCCCGGCCTCGCCCGGGCGCAGGAGCTGCGGCGCTCCCTCGAGCAAGCCGCCGCCGGCGAGGACGCCCGGGCGATGGAGCAGGTGGCGCGTGCCGTCACCGTCATGGAACTGGAAGTGCTCGGCCCCGACGACGCGCCGGACCTCTCGCCGGACCGTGCCCGCTACCGTGCGCTCGGTACGTCCGACGCGAACGCCGAGCGCCTCTACCGGATGACCCTCGACCGCCTGGACCGCCTCGAGGTCGCCCTCGCGCGATCCGGCCGGACCGGTATCCGCGCCGAAGAACCGCGCGACGACGCGTACGACTCGGAGGAAGTCGCCCGCTATTTCCGAACGCTGAGCTGCGGTCGGGAATGCCGGTAGCGCCCCTTGGCCGGCCCGCCACCTCGTTGACGCGCGGTGGTGGCTCCGCCCCTGGCCCAGCCACGCCGTCCTCGCATGGAAGTACTCATGGTTGGCATAGCCTCTATGGCCGGCAAGCGGTCGCGCAGCTCGTTCTTCGCCACCTTGTTCAGCGTCGATCGCGGCAGCTCCTCGACCACGTGAACGGATCGCACTACCTTGAAGTCCGGCAAGTTCTCGCGGCAGTACGCGATCACTTGCTCGCTCAAGGCCTGCTCCCCCAGCGCCTCTCCGCGCTTGTTTGGAATCAGAAACACCGCGGGAACCTCATCCAGCATTGCGTGCTTCTGCGCGACCACTGCGCACTCGTCCGCCAGCCCGGATTGTAGAATGACGGTCTCGATCTCCGAAGCAGCCACGTTTTCGGCGCCCACCTTGAGCATGTCTTTGTCCCGGTCGCTGAAATAGAGCCAACCCTGCTCGTCGATACGAATGATGTCGCCGGTGTCGAACCAGCCGTGCTCGTCGAAGGCTGACTCGTTGGCCTGCTTGTTGCGGTAGTACTCTTTAAAGAGGGAGACGCCGCGGACGCCGCGAATGAACAGGTGGCCGGCGTCGCCAAGGTGGACTGTTGTTCCCTCGGGATCACGAATCTGGATCTCGTACTCGGGCGCCACGCGACCGATGGTCCCCTTTGGTCCAGGATGCTCCGAATCAGTAACGATGCCCTGCGTGAGTGTTTCTGTCATTCCCCACCAGGCGATGGTATCGACGCCAAAGTGCGCACCCAACTCCGGTATGGTTGCGGGGAGGCCCCAGAAGCGCATGTTGTGTTCCGGCACCTCCTGGTCCATGAGAGCTTTCCAGCCGAATCGGGTGACGGTGCATCGCTGAATAAGCTCTCGAATGGGATAGCACCGCTGCGCTGCATGATAGCCGCCTGATCAGCGTTGACAGCGCCCGCATCGGTGTTTGTGACCGCGAGAAACTCGATATCCCGGCAAGAATCGGCGAGCAGGTCGGCGTACTTCGGTTGCGTGAGCGCGCAGATCGCTTCCGTCACCTCGCTGAAGTAGCTCATGTCCCGGGCGACAGACCGCGTATTGGTTGACACCGCTACGGCCCCGATGATCGCGCAAGCGTACCAGGACAGGATGAACTCCGGTGAGTTGTCCATATGGAGGGTGACGAAGTCGCCTTCGCCAACGCCCTGGTTCTTGAGCCCCGCCCCGAGCCGTGACGCGTCTTCCAGCAGCTTGGCATAACTCCAGGAACGTTGCTCACCCTCGAATGGGCGCCAGACCAGGCAGGTTTTCTCCGGTGTGCGCTCTGCCCAGGTTTCTAGCATCCAGGGGACGTCCAGGCCTTCAAAAGAGCTGCGCTGACTTGCCTCGATCTCGTTCAGTACGCTCACCGGCCTCTCCTCGCTTGGCCAATTATCGACGGTCAGTGCCGATGAGCACGACCGCCATCCTGCACGCCTCCTCCACGCGCCAAGCGTGGCGGGTACCGTTTTGGACGAATACGTCGCCTGCATTCAGCTCCACGCTTTCGCCGTCGTCGAGCTCGAGTGTAATCCGCCCCGAAATGATGCCACCGTAGTCCACGCTATCAGTTGTGTGCATGCCTGGATCGTCCGCTTCGAGATGTTGCGCGACACCGGGCAGTTGATCGAAAACCGACTCCCGCGTGTTAGAGGACAGCACTTCACTGGGATCAACGGGCTTGAAGTCCAAGACACGGAACATGGACTGGTTCTTGGTTGGAAACACTTTGTGAAGGTCCGAGTAGTTTTCGCGGGACCTTGCCGCCGACAGCTCTATCGGAATCGTGTCGTCGGCGTGGGTGGCCCAAACCTCATGCCAGTCCACTATCGGTGACGCTACGGTCACCGCTTGCGCTTCTACCTTTGCAAATACGGATTTGCCGCTGCTGTCGTGACCAGTGATGACTTTTTTCATGGAATACCCTGTCGTTTCGTCGACAGCATGTTTGCATAACGAATTATGCTTTTCGACATTTACATAATCCATTATAGTTTTGGCATCGACATGATCGAGAGAAAACAGCAATGAAAAAAACGCTCATTCGCAGCGGGTTTGTGGCGTCACAGGACCCGAAGATCGGTAACCGGGCGAATATGGATGTGCTGATAGAGGGCAATACGATCGCGCTCGTCGGCGAAGGCATCGAGGCGGGTGACGCGGAGGTTGTAGATGCGGCTGACTGCATTGTCCTGCCCGGGTTCATTGATGGCCACCGCCATCTCTGGCAGGGTGCGATACGCGGTGTGTGCGCGGACTGGTCGATCATGGATTACGTTACGCGCATCCGCTTGAACGCCGCTCGCTTCTTCACGGCTGAAGATATGCACGCGGCACAATTGCAGGGTGGTCTCGAGGCGCTAAACGCCGGCGTCACCACTGTGACCGACTACTGCCACAACCTACTGACTCCGGACCATGCCGTGGAAGCGATCCGCGGCCTGCAGGAATCTGGCATGCGTGCGGTCTGGAACTATGGGTTCAATTTTCCACCGACTGGGGATCCCCACTTTCGGTCTTTGCAGCAGCGTCTTGACTTTCTGGATGAAATTGCGAAACGGTACTTCTCTTCTGCAGACAGCTTGGTGACGCTGGGTGTTGCGCCAGAGGAGGCGATATTTGCCGGTTCGGCGGAGGCGCTTGACCAGCAGATCCATGCCGCCCGATCGGTCGGCGCGCACGTATTCTGGCACGCGAACGCACCCGGAGAAACGCCGCCGAGGGAAGTCGCCGGGCTTCACGAGCGGGGCATGCTCGCCTCCGACATCACGTTTGTGCACATGGCAGGGACTGAAGAAGATGAGTGGCGGATGCTCAGCGATCACGGTGCATCGGTTGTGTTCACACCGGATACGGAGCTGCAGATGGGTATGATGTGTCCAAGCAGCGCAATCGCCAGACGCTTTGGCGTGAGTCAGGCCTACGGTACGGATATCGTCTCGAATAACTCCGCCGATATGTTCGCGACACTCCGAGTCGGATTGCAGGCAATCCGCGGGCGAACGCTGGAGCTCGAAGGCACGATGCGGACGGGTGTGCCATTCACCTGTGAGGAAGTGCTCAAGTGGGGCACTATCGACGCAGCTCGCTCTCTCGGAATGGAATCGATCATCGGTAGCATCACGCCAGGAAAGCGTGCCGACATTCTGCTATTGAACGGTGACTCAATGACCCTGACCGGATGGGATCGAACCAACGTAGCCGGTGCTATTGTTCTGCATGCTCAATCGACCGATGTTGATACCGTGTGGGTAGACGGCGAAGTGGTAAAGCGGGACGGCAGACTCCTTGCGGACACCCACCAGGCTTGTACGCGTCTGCAGTCGACCAGTGAGCGTCTGCATGCGCGGATTCAGAGGGCAGGTGGGTTTGCGCTTTCGCCTGAGCAGGTGTCGGGTCGTTTGATGGCAGTCGCAGGCACTGAGCATGGTCAATATGACTTTCTAAAAGAATCCAGCTTGTCCTGAGATTTCTTAAGCGAGGCATGCTCTGGACGGTGGCGATCGGCTGCGCCGTCATCCTCGTCGCGGCGGTCGCGATCGCCTGGCGCCTGCGAAGGGCGGCCCGGAGCGCCTGAACGGCCGCCGCGCCTACCGGCTCCGGAGCGGCGGATCCTGCGGCCTGCGGAAGGCGAAGCCGTCGTCGGTCGCGTCAAACGCGCCCTCGACGGCGCTGG